>NZ_CP049040.1 GCF_011040495.1 Pseudohalocynthiibacter aestuariivivens
CGCCCTATACCTTTGTCACGACCGAGCAATTCCTCGTCGCCTTCGGGTTGGAGAGCCTACGCGATCTGCCAGATCGGGAGCTGTTGGAGGATGCAGGTTTTCAGGGGGAGCCTCCTCAGGTTGGCGTTGGCTGAGCTCCGAACGATCACCATCTCGCCAAAATAGGTTGCGCGAAACGGGACTCGAGCGCCACACTAGCCGGACGGCATGGCGATTTTTCTGGTCCGTTGGATGATTTATGTATAGAATCTCAACGTAAAATACGTCGATAAAAAACCTCGAAGAAAGAGCAGCTTAACCGTGGCATCCGCCCAGCAAATCATTGGACTCGTCAAGAGCCACGCGGAGGGAGACGCCGATCGTTTTTACGATCTGGCGATGCAACTCTCTGCGGCCGAAGAGCAGAAGGGACATACCCGGCTGGCTGAACAGTTGCGACAATGGGCTGAAGCGGGGCAGAAGCCACCTGCCAAGCGAACTCCTGCGATCACCCCTATCGCAACACCTCGCGGTGATCTGGCGGAGTTCCTTGCCGCGTCCTATCCGACCGAGCGCCTCGTCGATGTAATCTTGCCGGATAGGATCGAGAGCGAACTCGCGCATCTCGTCGTCGAGACACGAATGCGCGAAAAGCTCGAGGCAAAGGGCCTGAAGCCACGGAGGCGCGTTCTCCTCTCCGGTCCTCCTGGAACCGGCAAAACCCTGAGTGCTTCAGCGCTTGCCGGTGAGCTGCAGTACCCCTTATTTTCAGTCATGCTGCACGGGCTGATCACCAAATTCATGGGCGAAACGGCGCAGAAATTGAAAATGGTCTTTGATGCCATCAAGACGACACGCGGCATTTACCTGTTCGATGAAATTGACGCTTTGGCTGCGGCCCGGGGCGGTGAGAACGATGTCGGCGAAGCCCGGCGGGTTCTGAACTCATTCTTACAGTTCCTAGACGAGGACACTGGGCCTTCGATCGTCGTCGCCACTACAAATTTACCGGGAATTCTTGACCGCGCTGTGCTGCGCCGCTTCGATCTCGTGTTGCCCTATGTGATGCCCGACGGTCCTGCTATCCGGCAGGCACTCGAACGCCGCTTGATCGGTTTCTCGTTCAATCGAATAGGATGGAAGCGGGTGGAAGATGTCGCCATAGGCCTCTCAACGGCCGATGTTGTGGCCGCGGCGGAAGATGCCGCGAGACGTGCGGTTTTGAATGATACTGACAAGATTGCGACGCAGGATTTGCTTGACGCCCTCGAACGCCGACGGTCGCTCCAAGAATTAGGGACCAATGACAATGGCACGAGAGCTTCCACACTTCCACCTTCGCAATCTCGGACAACCTCGCCCATTCCAAGCAAAGGGCGGGGGCGGGTCCAAAAGACCAAGTGATGTCCCCAATCGCGCGGCGCACGCCCAAGCGTTGCTTCAGGCCATCGACGCGCTGCCGGATATTCCGGCAGCCGAGCTTCCCGGCGTGTATCTGGAAGTCCGCTCCCGAGTCGATGAACGTCTGAAAAAGGACAGCTTGGACGTTAGTGGCCTGATGCTTCTTCGCATTGAAGATGCCCCTGTTCCCGGTGGCGCCGAAGAACGTGCGACGGTGTTTGCAACAGCCAAGGGTATTGAAAAGCTGCGCAAGAAGGTTGAGCAGTTTCGGGCTGAAGACACGCCCGATCGCGAGAAAGATGGCGAAATCGTCCCGGGCCGTCCGAAGAACGCGGACCTGGTGCAAAGCGTAGCTGCCATCACGGAAGCGGGATTGCGTGCCCTTTGGCGCAGCCCTCCAGGCAAATTTCCTGCAGCGGATGTTGCGACCGTCTGGGAGGTTTGGCTCGAGCCTCAAATGATGGACGCATTCGTCGCGGCCGCACCAAACTATGGCGTCACCGTGGGAGCGGATCGGCTGGAGTTTCCCGAAGATACAGTTGTGGTCGTTCAGGCCGATCGCAATCAGCTTGCCCAAGCCGTCCGGCGACTGGGTGGCGTACGCGCCCTTGCCGCTCCGACGATCACTGCAGATTTCTTTGACGGCTTGCCGGTGGCCGAACAGGCACAGTGGGTCGATGAGCTTTCAGGCCGGACCACCTATACAGACCATCCCAATGCTGGCTACGTTACGCTCCTGGATACTGGTGTCAGTCGGGCGCACCCTCTCCTTCAACCGGCGCTCAGCGTGGATGATCGACATGCCGCCAATCCAGCCTGGGGATTGGAGGATGTGAAGGGCCATGGCACGGAAATGGGAGGGCTCGCGCTCTTTGGAGATCTGACGCAAAAACTTCATCAGGCGAACCCAGTTATGGTCATGAACCGTCTGGAATCCGTCAAACTCTTGCCAGATGCCGGCATGAACCCACATCACCTGCTCGGCGCGGTGACCAGGCAGGCAATCAATACGGTCGAGCAGGTTGGCCCCCGACGCCGTACATTCACGATGACGACGACGACAGGTGAGGATACGCCGCACGACGGAGCCCCCACCTCGTGGTCAACGGAAGTTGATCAACTTGCCGCCGGTGTATCAGGTGACATCAAACAACAGCGCCTAGTACTTGTTTCGGCAGGGAATACCGACAACTTCACCTTTGGTGCCGGAAACTACCTCGACCGATGCGATCACGAGGACAACGAGATCGAGTCCCCGGCCCAGGCGTGGAATGTTTTGTCTATCGGAGCCTTTACCGAGAAGACCGTACTACCAAACGGAGAACCGGCCCAAGCGATTGCACCATTCGGCGATCTATCGCCAGCTTCGAGAACTGCATCGTGGTCGTCCCATTGGCCGAACAAGCCGGACGTTGTCCTTGAGGGCGGAAACTGGGCGCTAAGTGCTATGCCTCCGCCAATGCGGCACGGATGGTTGTCACTCCTTTCGACGCACCATAATTATCCGGTCAGATCCTTCACATTCACCTTCGACACCAGCGCGGCGACAGCGCTTGCAGCGAAGGATGTAACGGAACTCTGGTCGGACTATCCGACGCTTTGGCCCGAGACAGTCCGTGGTCTCTATGTGTCTTCAGCGCGGTGGACGCAGCAGATGCGTGGACATCTGCCGGCCCAGCCGAACAAGGGTCATTACACGCCACTTTTTCAGCGCTATGGATATGGTGTGCCGGACATGTCCCGTGCCCGCCGCAGCGCGTCGAACGCACTGACCCTCATCGTGGAAGACACGATTACGCCTTACGGGCTCTCTAAAAAGACCGGCGGTGATGTCCACAATGAGTTGAAGCTCTTCGCCCTTCCCTGGCCCGTTGAGGCTTTGCGCGCGCTCGGCAATACCGATGTGACCTTGCGAGTGGCACTCAGCAGCTTTGTCGCTCCGAACCCGTCAGAAGCCTCGCGCGGCGTTCGGTATCGCTATGCCTCCCACAATCTGCGTTTCCAACTCAATCGCGCTGGCGAGAGCGAAGCCCGATTCCTGGCTCGGATCAGCAAGGCGGCCGAACAGCCCGAGGGTCCTGCAAACGACGAGGATGATCTTTGGGACTACGGTAGCAATCGGCGCCATGTCGGCTCGCTGCATATAGATCAGCTGACGTGCAAGGCGTCAGATCTGGCGCGGCGCAACTTGCTGGCTGTTCACCCGGTCACTGGATGGTGGAAGTCGAAAAAGCTTTTGGCCGAAGGTTTGCCATCTGTACGCTATGCGTTGATAGTAGAGATCGATGCAGGCGAGGTCGAAGCGGAGCTCTATGCGGAAGTTCAGGTTGCCGTCGAAGCACTTATTGCAGCCCAGGCAGCAATCGCGGTCTAGGCCGCGCACGAGCTCGGGTGACAGCACGGTAACGTATCGCTGTTCGCCCCTGCTTTAAGATCGAAAACTGAAGGGGCGGCTTCACTCCCCCGTGGTGAGGTAACTATGAAATACTGGAACACTGGGGATGTCGTCGTCGACAGCATTCTTCAGAAACTGGAAGGGTTTGGAACTTGGCGCTCGGACAGCGACGCAGAGAGCACGCATCAGTTGCTGTCCGGTGTCATTCAAATTCAAGAAGTGCTTCCCGGACTTGTTGCAAGGCACTTTCAATTTCCAAACCTCTATGTCGGCAATGCGCACTTTTCGGGTTCTCAGGATTATAGGCGCGAATTGATTGAGAGAATTACGAGCGCCATCGGCAAGGGGCTGGAGGCAGCTGCGGCAGATCCTATGCTTGCCCGAGATAGCAATCCTGACTTTTCTGATCGACCAAGAAGCAGAGGTGAGGAGATCCTCGATGCGCTGACAGCCTTTGAGAAAGAACGTGACCAAACCGCGCTGAGCCGACTAAAGATGGCCGTCAGTCCAACCGGATTGCAATCGCGTGTGAAAACTATCGAAATGCTGATGAACAGGAAGCGCCCTTACGGAAACCAATCCCCAGAAGTCGCCTTGCTTTCCGAACTTGGTCGACTGGAATTCGAGGCCCGCGGATATCATGGGCAAAAGGCATAGCGCCTCTCTACGCTCATTAGTCCGTCCTGAACATCGCTGTCAGGTCGTCAGTATATAGACCTGAACCCTTCGATCGCGTGCCATTTCCGCGTCAGCGGTCATGCAGGTTTGGCAGACCACCCAAATCAATTGGCGCAAAAAGACCCTCAGGTGCCTGAGGATCATGCGGATGTTGTGGCCGCAACCGCAAAGCACGGCGAAGAGCGCGTCGCCTTCGGTCCCTTTCAAGGTGCTTCGCGTCAGGCGACCGTCATTTTTCATGTGCCCGATCATCGGCTCGATGGCACTTCGCCGTCGCAAGAGCCTGGCGATGGTCCTGGTGACGCCACGCTTGGCACCGCTGATGAAGACCTTCACGTTCTCAATGCCGTGGCCGCGGTATCCGCGATCAACAAAGGTCATGTCTGGCCGTTGATCGGTCAGGATTTCAACCTGCTCCAGCGCCTCGGCCAGCGTGTGGCCGTCGTAGGGATTGCCCGGCAGCGCCCGCATCCCCACCACGAAGCCACCCCGGTTGGTCGTAGCCACGCTGACCTTCGTGCCGAACTCGTAGCGCTTGTGCGCCTTGCCCTTGGAGATGCAATCCACCGCCGGCTCATGCAGGCTGTAAAGCTTCCTCTTGTCCTTCGGCTTCTGCGCCAGCAGCCGGTTCACCAGCGCGATCATTTCTTCCAGACGTACCTTCAGAGTTCCGTCCGGAACCTGGTCCAATTGTCGCTCGATGTCGCGCAGCACCCGGCCGGTGTAGCCCTTGAGCCGACGCAATGCCTTGCGCATCCGTTTGAACTGGCGGGCATGGGCATAGCGCCCGACCTGTCCAGCCAGCCGGGGCGCCAGGCGGTTGTAGTTCTGCCGCAGGCCGATCCCGGCCTCGCGGGCCAGCCCGACCAGCTTGCGCCGCGCCGTCTCATACAGCCGGGCATCGGTGGGATGGGCGATGTTCTTTTCCATCACGGTGGTATCGACGGTGACCCGCTTGAGGTCATTGCCCTTCACTGCCCCGGCGCGCTTCCCGGCTTCGATCGTCTCGGTCAGCATCCATTCGACACCCTCCTCGCCGATCCGGTTGCGCCAGCGGGTCATAGAGGACGGATCAATCGGCAGACGATGCTGAAAGAACGTCTCGCCGCAGAAATGCTGCCAATACGGGTTCTCGGCCCATCGCGCCACGACCGCCTCATCCGAGAGCGCGAAAGCATGCTGAAGATACAGAAGCCCCGCCACAAGACGCGGAGAGGTAGCGGGACGACCGGTATGGGAAGGAAAGAGCTCGGTCCATTCCCGTTCGAAGACCTCCCAGTCAATCAGGGTTTCCAGCTTCACCAGTTCGTGGCGCATGTCGATCATCTCAACCAATCGGGCGCGCAGGAGATCGTCTTGTTCCGGAGGGGGCTTTCGCGGCTTCATATCATAGCTCGAAATTGCAGGGTTCCTGCCCGGATAATACGAAATCCTGCGATTCCTGCCTAACAAATTCGCGTCATATCCAAGCAAAATCAAACGGATAAGAGTTGTTCAGAGTGGACTCATTAGGGCATGCGCTGCCCGCCGAAGGATCCCGGTGACAGTCTATACAGGTCTTCCGCCATACTTGAACCCATCACGCAGCATCAGCTTGGCGGACAGAATGCGGCTTCATCGAGATTACCGATTTCATTGAATAGTTGAACTGTGGGTTAAGCCTCTCGAGCATCCGGCTCCGGCCATTCATCTGGAAGCCAAGATGCAGCATGGCGATGATCATATCAGTATTTGATACGTAATTGTGCCCAATCACCACGCCTCCGAAGAGCCGGAAGGGCGTTTCTTCGGCTCGGTGCTTCAGAAAGTAGGAACCTTTTTGCTGCGTCGCCTTTATTTTCTTGAGGCGGGACGCATAGGCAAGTGCGTGAAGGAGGCCGTCACGTTTCGCGTTGTCCGTTACCTTGGCACGAGACTCGCTGATCCGCTTGCGCCAGATTGCTGACCGGACGTTTCCCTGCATGTGGACAGGCACACCATCCAGCTCGTCGCGGATGTGGCGGTTTTCCGGCCAGAGATATCTGTTGCCGTAACCCATGTCGTTGATTTCCGGATCGCGTGAGGCTTCCTTCACCATCACGGTCGTCGCGAGGATGTCGTAGATGTTCCGAGCCGACACGACGAGGTCACGAGAGCCGGCGAAGTCTGCTGCTGTCTGGAAAGAGAGCTTGATTTCATGCTCGCGATCAGGCGCCGCCTGGAGCGTCTGCCTGAAGCCAGTGGCGGTGTGAAAGCCAAAGGCGCGCGCAATAAGTTCTGGGCGGAGGCTGGGGGCAATACTCGGCAGATGCAGTGCCTCGGCCTTTTTCAAGTTAGGCAAGTCGGTTGCAGAAAGGTGAAACGGAATGGTGGCGTCGATCATGCTCATCTCCAAGGCCGTGATCGCCGGTTAGACACGACCATCGAGTGAGAGATCGAGGTCAAGTGCAGTATCAGGAGACGAAGGTTTCAGCCGGCGACAGCTACGGGGTTCACCCTTGCTGCTCGAAGTTAGTGATGAGGCGCGGATATTGCAACATCATCTTTTGTAAGGCTGCGAGTTTGGCCGGCACTCGGTGGCCCACTCAGTGTGGCATTTGTCAGGAAGATGCGCTATTCACGTGGTGGAACCCGAATAATGTCGGGATCCAAGGGCATTTCGCGATGGCAAATAATTACCCCCACGGGTAGGTGTAGATTTCGATCCACCTGACCCAAGAACCTGAACAGCTAAGTATCGTCATCCAGATAACGGGATTTGGCAGTCACCGGGATAACGGGATACGGGTGGGCACAGAAACTGCACACCGCCAATCTCGTGGGGCGCCTTGTTCTAGGGAAACGTGGCTCGTAGATCGAATGCCGAAAGGAGGCGCGAGCCATGCCCCAGAAGAAGACATCGCAACAAAAGGCTGAAGCCACCCCGGCAAAGCGTCGGAAGTCCTCGACCGAAAGGATCTTCGGCCCCGCCGTGATGAGTCATGGTTTTACCGGTGTTCCGAACATCCTCGTTCGGGGCCAGAAGCGTCTTGGGTTGAACACGGCCCAGTTCAATATTCTGGTTCAGTTGTTGAGCTATTGGATGGACCCGGCAAAGCCACCCTTCCCATCAAAACGGAAGCTGCTGGAACGTCTGGATATGTCTGAGACGACCTTGCAGAAGCATATTCGCGACTTGGAAGCACAGGGTTTTCTGAGGCGCGAGCAGCAAACGACAGCGGCAGGGGATTTCGGATCCAACATCTATCACCTCGATGGGCTGGTACGGAAGTTGAAGAAGCTCGCCCCGGATTTTGACGACGAGCGGGCTGAACGTGAGGCCGCGCGTCAGAAGACAGAGCGCCCGAATGCTCGGGCAAATGCGCGGTCAGCGGCCGCCAAGCAGCGTGCGACAACTGCGAAGACCGAGGACTAAGATCGATGTCGATGACCCCGATCCTGCATCCTTCGGGTGCCCTCGCATTCGGACGGCTGCTTGAGATGCGCGCGCCGGGCATCATCCTGCCGGCTGGCGAGATCCGCCTCTTTCGTGGGCGGCACACTGGCCCCAATCGCGGCTTCGGTGCCGAGCACATCTGGGCTGAGCACGAGCGCGAGATGGTCGCGGCCGGCTTTCCTGATTTTGGGTCCGTGGCTGGGTATGTCGCGACGATTGTCCGAGAGGGCACCCCCGTGTTTTTCGGGGATCACAACTGGCGGACTCTCAGGGCTATGGCTGTCCGCTCGCGGACCGGGACCGCGATTGTTGAACACCGTACGCCTCGTGGCGAAGATCCACATTGGTCGGTGATAACGGCCTTCTCCGGAACTAAAACGCACGGTACCCGTGTGGGAACCGTGCGTGGATCGATGTGCTTGCAGTAGCAGCGCGTCCTTAGCTCAAGGGGTCGGACGCCACCATCACGTGTCCTGCAAATGGTTCCCTTGGCAGAACCATCATCCAAGTGGGCGGAGCGATATCCAAGATAACCCGGCCCAAGATGCTCTTTATGGCACACCATAAGGATAATGATTGAGCGCAGAGAGTCAAGGATTGTGCTACGTACGCAGAGTTGAGGGGACGGTTACAGTCATCTCGCCGGACCACTCCGCTACTCAGGTTGCCATACGCGATCTGTCCAGTGTTGCTCATGCCGCCGAGCAAACTCGGTAGTCGACGAAATGTTTGCCTCAGGGCTCAGGCTAGCGTGAGCGCAGGTTGCGACGACATCCTGATAGAAGGATCGGGCGACCGAGCGAGGTCCAGCAAAATTGGGAATCAGGTCGTCGAGCCGGTCAGCAATCCGATCGCCACGGGGAACCATGACGAAGCTAGGTGGCGACCCGTAAGTGTTGATCAGGATATATCGCCAGCTTGGATCGGCTGCACCGGTACTGGGAAGCAGTTCCCAAGGGTTTGCGTCTCCACCGCCAGAAATCTCGGTATAGATGTCTTCCAGCGCCTGTGGTTTGCGCGCGATCAGGACATACGGGCCGAGTGCGGTGAGGCAGCCTGAGCGCTCATCGACGCCTATGCCAAGAAGCCTCTCGAGACGATGGCGGACGTTTAGGTCAAGACCAGCGCGGCCGGAGATAAACCACTTGAGTTGTCGAAGTGTGATTCCAACTGCAGTCGCGATTTCGGCGGGTGGGTTTGGCCAGCACTCGACGAGGTTCCGCAGCAGCGAGGCCACTTCTTCAAGACCGTCGCTAATTGGATCATCGTCGACGTCCATCCAGTCCCCATCTTGCTCATGCCCAGTGAGCAACCAAACCCCTCTGTCGAAGCCGTCGTGCTGGAAGTACCGTGGTTGCTTCGGCGGTATTGAGGCCTCTTGAGGATAGAGCCATTTGCCAGGGGTCCAATCCATCCCTTCGGTGGGACGTAATTCGGCTTCGCGAACCGGGAGGGCAAGCCAATGCTCAATTTGCTGCCGCACTTTCGCAGGCGCAGAGCTGACTGCCCCACGCTGGCTGTCATAACGGTGGTCGCGAGCTGCATTTTCAACAAGCGCGAGCAACGCGTCTTTATCGGCCGTCTCGTTCCTGTTTCGGTTCAACAACCACCGGGCGGCGTCTTGTGCCGTGCGCAGTGCAGCTGGATGGGTCTTGTCTGCAGCGTCGGTAATCGCGAGATGCACGCCAATCTTCGCCAGGTCAGAAGCCAAACCGGGGGCGGCGGAGGCCAGGTGGCGATTAACCCGTAATGTGTCCGGCGATCCGCGCAGGCCTTCGGCTTGCGACCACGCCTCCTGCAGAACGGACAGGATGGGCCTTGGTTCATCAAGTGTTGAAAAGGTCATCCAGCGCAGGGGCAGGCCAGCCACGTTAAGGCCGTAAATCAATAGCGGGGAGAGGCCAAACGTCTCGGCGTCTGCGAGACTGATCGGATCCCGGACCGAAACGATACCATGTTTTTGATGCAGAAAAACAAACCGCGCTACGGCAACGTAGAAGAAATGCTCCCTGTTTACTTGATCGCTGTTCACACTGAACTCCTAGTTCGTGTCTGTCCCCGTATTTGCCGGATCTGAACCCCATGAAAACTGCATGCACCAAGCTGAACGCAAATCTCAAATGGATTTGCGTACTCAGCCTCACGAAGGTCCGCGATTCCTGCGATCCGCGAGAGCGCAGGAACTGATTCAAAGCTGTTGGATATGCCGCAGGCTATTGACCTCATGCTCTGAAACCCCGCAACCGTTCTTTGTCTCTGGGGTCGACGCCATTCATAATCGCCTCCACCTGAAGGAGGTGTTGTGAGGCACGCCTCAGGTCCCGCGAGATGAGCGCTTCAGTCCTTGTCAGGGCTCTGTCCTCGACTATCTCATGCCCTTCGTGCATTGCCCACCCAAGGAAACCCGCTTCGAAGCGCATTTTCGTTTCTGCGTCCAGGCGAAGTTCCTGCGTTGGCTCGCCGTCACGTATCCGAAGAACCTGAAAGTCGCGATGAAACCCTCCCCGCCAGTTCTCTTGCCGTTGGCCGGATCTTTGCGACCTCTCTGGCATCGGTGTCAGTAAGACCTTCAGGTAGACATCCGGGTCGTCGATATTGATCAGTGCCAACGCCAGATCGAGCGGCTCGCCGAGTGTGCTGTGTGTCCAAATGTTTTGATCAAGGAGGTAGTTATCGCCTTCATGCGCCCAGTATTCGCCGTCAGGAATCCAGAACATAGGCCGATCATCGAGAAGGTCAGGCGCCGTAAACCCAATCGGTTCCCAAACCTGCATGAGTGGCTGGGACAGCCTGAACCGGACGCTCCCAAGTTCCGCAAATTGCTTCTGACCGAGATGCGGGGCCACTGCCGATGCTAGGCGCAGCGCCAGATCTAGATCGGTGACCGACGGCGTATCGCCCTCATCAAGAAGGACCCGCATCCCCTGAGATGCATGGTTTTCGTCAGGCATGCGCCCGTAGAACTCCGGAATAGACAGCACGCAATCGAAGGGGCCGACAACGATCCGAAGCGCATTGCAAGCACTCTGCGCCAAGGTGGGGTACAATTCGATGGAGTTCAGGTTTTGGATTGCGTTGAAGACGAGTTGCGCGGCGATCGGTTCCAGGTCGGATGCATAGGCTTCGGCGATGCCAATGGCGTCCCCATGATTCAAGATCAGTTTTGCGTAGATGGATGTCTCGCTGTACCCATTCCCTTCCACGACGCTGAGTTCTAATCCAATGATTGGATCGCCTGCGTGCCGCATCGCAAATAGGGGGCGAATTTCTTCGATCAGATAGGCGAGGTCAATTCCATTCCCGGCGTTCTTCACTTCGGCCAAGCGCGCGGGAAATTCTTTAGCGCTTCGATTTATCGCGGGGATGAAGCCGGTGTTCTGCCCCGTCGGTAGGTGGGCTCGCTTGGTTTGCTTTGCTTTCAGCGCACCCCAGTTTGAGCCCGGCGAGATTGCGGCGGCAAGATCGTTCAAGAGTGTCAGCTTAGTGGGGCGATTTTCGGTGGTCCATCTTTCCAGAATTCGGTCGACGCCTTTTGACAGGCCTTCGAGCTTGATCGGGAAGGTTTCGACTGACTGCACATCAGTGTTCATTTTGCTCATTCCTCTGGCGTGCCTCCGAAACCAATTCAAGCCGTGGGCCCTATAGCAGGAGTCGGAAAGCGCGCAGCTGATTGAGCAAACCGATGAATGTCCAGAAACTCGGCAAACCAGGATCCAATGGGCCCGGATCAGGTTCGCTGGGTTGGTTTTCACCTGCTGCGCCGACCTGTACTTTACAGCGCGCCAGCCCCAAGTGAGTTTGTTGAGCCTACATCGTGGACGCTCGGCAAGCAACTACTTGTGTGGCCCTCTCGATGGTCTTGGCCCTTCCTGCCCTTTGGACAGGACCGCGCCCTACTAGGTCGGCTGTACGCAGCCGCCCTCCCTGAGCTGAAACGCCGCCTCTCCCTGCGACGTGTCGCTGGCCGTGCAGTCTCCTCCGGCGCCAGCCCGACCAGCCGTCGCATGGTTGTGGCAACGCTCCATCTTGGCCGTTAGGGTTACGGTCGCTGGGGCAGGGGTGTGCCCTCAACGATGTGAACAGATGTATGTGGCCATCAGCCCAACCAAGCATAAAGCATGGGAAATGCTTCAACCATGACGTTAGTCGTTGCAAAGATGGCTGTGCAAAATAGTGTGGTTCGGAGAGGGTTCCGATAATGTCTTCAATACTCAAATTTTTTCGAATTACATTCTTTCTCGCCCTGTATTTTTTCTTATGCATGGTCGTGGTGACCATTATGCTTCAGGGTTGGCCGGTTGGCAGCCAGATGCTGTTTGCATTCGGTGTTCCTGTGATTCTGGTCTGGTGGCAAGAAAAACGGAAATCGAGGAAAGTCGCTGCAAAGGCGCAAGCCGAGGGGAGTTCTGAAAACCTACCCCCTCGACCTGATCCGGTGCCGCGCCCAAGTGCCTACGACAAGCGTATCGAGCGTGAGCGTACTCACCAAGCCAATGCGCCCAAAGCGCCGGCGACCGTTCAGGCCAATTCCCCACCAAAGAAGGACTACGCCGAAATCATTCGGGCTGGAAAGTCTACGACGCCGGCGGTTGCAGCGGCCGCTGAACGAAATCAGCCCTCGCGAGTGGTATCGAGCGTATCGTCCCGATCATCGAAAAGCGGGTGGGTCCCGTCTAATGAAACAGCTAGCGTGGCCGGCCGCAACATCGGAGGGATGGTCTATGTCGGCACGCCTCCCTTGCTGAACACCAAGGGCTATCGTGAAAAGTGCCGAGCCTATATCGATCCCTCGCTGCAAGTGGCAAAGTTGGGTGCTGATGTTGCTGGCAGCGGGTTACCCTACTGGCCAAGCTACTCGGAAATCTCCCCGGAATGCAGAGCGACGTATCTCAATTGGCTTGCAGGTGGTCGAAAGGATGCATGGTTCGATGCCGGATATATGTTTCTCTATTTTTACGGCTTGGAACGCCGCTTTTTCGTCGATCAGTCAGAGGAAGACGCAAAGGCAATAGTTCAGGAGGTTCGTCGCTTAAAGTCACTTTACCACGACAATCACTCCGTTCAGCGTTATCTTGGTGAGTTTCTTGACGTAGCATTGATCGCTGTAACCGACCTCGACGCTATCGAGCCGATTTTCGAGAAACAGGGGTGGGAGCTTCCGTTCTTACTCAAATACGCAATTGGAGCTCGAATCGACAAAGGCGAGAACCTAACGGCTGACTGGTTGCTCAGTTGGTTCATCTGCCATCCGGAAACAAATCTGAGAACTCCCGCGACGCGGTGCCGTGACGAGTTTCTCGCTCTTTTCCGTATGCGGTTTGATCAGCGTTTTCCTGATGGTCTCAAAGTGACTAACAGGCTGCTGAAGAAGTCGGCCTTGAAGGACGTTGTTCCTGCGGCCGCGATTTGACGGTGGTTTTAAGCGGCATCGGCGGCGGAGGCGGGGTCGTTGTTGCGTTCCCCGTCAGGCTGCCAGGAGTTTCGGCAGCCTCGCGAGGTTGCAGGCCGCCATGGTCATCGTGAACTGCGCGCGGACCCTGTCGAGGCCGCGGTGAACGGTCTGGGCCATGCCGCCCACGGTCTTGGCCCAGCCGAACGGTTCCTCGATCCTCTTCCGGTGCCGCTGGGACAAGGCGTAGCCGGGATGCTGGGTGGTCCGTCCGTCGATGGCGGAATGCCTGGCCTTCTGCGCGACGTGTGGCGTCACGACCATGCGCCTGAGCGCGGCAATGAAGTCGGCGCTGTCGTATCCCCTGTCGGCCCCGAGCGTCAGGCGCCGGGTTGAGCCCGGTGAGTGGCGATTGATCATCTCGAGCGCCGCCTTGCGCTCGCCATGGCCGTCGGCATGGGTCAGGTCCGCCTGCACGACCAGGCCGTTGCGGTTCTCCATCAGCGTATGGCCCATGAAGCACAGCATCGCCGCGGCGCCCGGCGCCTTCTTGTAGAGGCGGGCATCGGGGTCCGTCACCGACGCATGGGTCGCGTTCGAGCGCTTCTCGCCCCGGAAGTCCACTTCGGCGTTGCGGGGCTGGCGGGGCGTGTCGGGCATCGGCTGGGTCTCGGTCTGCTGGTCGGTGTCTGCGGGGGGCTCCTGGGTTGGCGGCGGCGGGCCTCCGGGATCGTCGTCGTGATCGGGTGGCGGGCTGTCCTTCGCCTGAAAACTCTTCATGGAGGCCCACGCCTTGACCAGTGTGCCGTCGACCGAGAAGTGCTCGTCCGACAGCAGCGGCTTGACCGAAGGGTGCGCCAGGATCGCGGCCATGACCTTGCGCGACATGTCGGTCGTCAGCACCCGGTCGCGGTTCTTGCTGAACACCGTGGGGACCCACACGGCATCGTCGATCCCGAGCCCGACGAACCACCGGAACAGCAGGTTGTAATCCATCTGCTCCATCAACTGCCGCTCGGACCGGATCGAGAACAGGATCTGGAGAAGGCTCGCCCGGATCAGGCGCTCCGGCGCAATGGAGGGGCGACCGAAGTCGGTGTAGAGCGCACAGAACTCGGCATCGAGGCTCGCCAGCGCGTCGTTCACGATCTGCCGGATCTTGCGAAGTGGATGACCCGCTGGGACCCGCTCCTCAAGGTCCACATAGCTGAACAGCGATCCGCTCGCTTCGTCCGTCCCGCGCATCGTCACCCTCACCGCCGCTGCCGTGCCGGAAGTGAATCATGTTCTCAAAACCGCGTCGAGATCTGACTTTTTCAGCAGCCTGCTAAACCCCGGAAATCACTCACGGCATCCTATCGAGCCGCTTCCAGCGAGTTTCAGGGGTCTGCCAACCCAACCGTTGATGGCAAGCCGGTCCCGGATATTTCCGGCCTGCGCAAACCGGTCGAGATTGCCCAGGAATTGGCTGACGAGGTAATGAACGACCTCGACAAGCTCAGTCGCTTCCTGGGCCGAAACCCTGATGGCCGCGGAAGCGTGGAAGCGCATGCCTTATTGCCCTCTGAACTGTGGGAGGCCTTCCCATCGGAGGAAATGAACCGCTTGAAATCTTGGGCTGCCGATATCGTCGATCGGGGGGGATTGGTGCCGCTTGAGGAAGTGATCGGACGACTGGAGGGAGAAACGGACGAGAAGATCGGGAAACGGCAAATGACAGGAGCGGCCGACGCGCTCGCGCGCCTCGGTTTCGGTCTGGCGCCCGACCCTCGGTTTGCGCTCCGGTCGCCCAAGGCGGAAGAGCCTGTTGTGCTGTTTCGTCTGGGCGAACCCATCGAAAGACTGGAGGACGTTTCCGACAGCTATCGAAGCTCCTTGATGGAATTGGCACTTGGATCGTTCGTCGCACATGCGGATGGCCGCGTCGCGGAGCCTGAACGCAGGGCGCTGGAAAATCAAGTTTCTGCCGCGGGCCTGAGCGATCAGGAACGCCGCAGACTGCGTGCAAACCTTGAATGGTTCCTCGCTGTGCCACCGGACATGACGCTTCTGCGGAGAAAACTGAAGGAGGTCGGGCAAGATAGCCAGGCTGCCATCCGCGCAGCGCTGATTGGTGCAGCACATGCCGACGGGATTATTCACTCCGACGAAGTCGCGAGCATCGAGAAAGTCTACAAGGCTTTGGGCCTTGACCCTGTGCTTGCCTACTCGGACCTGCATGCTGGCGAAGTCGTAGATGGTCCCCGCACTGTTCGTGCCTCGCAACCGGGTCGCCCAGGCGAAGCGATACCCGAACCTGAAAAAGCCAGCGGCCCAAAACTTGATGCTTCGCGGATCGCGGCGATCCGTTCGGACACCGAGCGCGTGTCGTCGGTCCTAGGACAGATTTTCGATGTCGAAGAGGAAGAAAGCGGTGTCTCCGCGACTGCCAACCAAAGCCAGTTGGCAGCACTTGACCCGAAACACGGCGCCCTTGTTCTAGACCTGATTGATCGTGAGCATTTGTCTGAAGCCGAGTTCGAAAATATCTGTGCCTCGCATGGTTTGATGGCGTCCGGGGCTTTGGAAGTCATGAATGAATGGGCCTTTGAGACTTACGATGAAGCGCTTCTCGACGAGTATGATGGATATGACGTGTCTCCGGACATTGCAGAGGCGGTAAAAGAAAAGATGAGTGCGGAGGGCAGGGATGTCTAAGTTGAAACCACGTGAACGCGATGCAATCGTACAGGCGCTTCGGGCCGGGGTCGTGCCCAAGCTCGGTTTGCGCCATATTCAGGTTGGCCGCGTCCGGGAAATTGAAGAGCTCGTCAAAGACATGGACCGGATATCCGATGGAGGCTCGGCCATCCGGTTCATCATCGGCGAATACGGATCGGGCAAGACTTTTTTCATGAACCTGATCCGCCTCGTGGCTCTGGAGAAAGGCCTGGTCGTGATGTTCGCGGATCTGGCGCCTGATCGCCGCATTCACGCGACCGGCGGACAAGCTCGGGGGCTGTATGCCGAGATGGCCCGAAATCTGTCGACGCGGACAAAGCCTGATGGTGGAGCATTGGCCAGCGTGGTGGAGCGGTTTGTCAGCCAGGCGCACCGAGATGCTGAAGAACGGGATTTGCCCACGGGGACCGTCATTCGTGAACGCCTTGGCCACTTCGAAGAACTTACCGGGGGGTTTGAGTTCGCGGAAGTCATCCGCCGATATTGGGAAGGCCATGAAACTGGTGACGACGAGTTGAAATCCGCAGCCCTGAGATGGCTGCGCGGTGAATTCGCGACACGCACCGACGCGCGCAAAGCACTTGGTGTGCGAACGATCATCGACGACGCCAGTGTCTATGACCATCTGAAGCTTATGTCGGCATTCGTGTGCGAGGCCGGTTATAAAGGATTGGGCACCTCGATTTTTGACTGTTTCTGCTCGGGTGTTGTGCTGTCAGCCGCATGAGGCGCGCGTGTTGTCAGCCGATGTCGCCTTGGAGCGCCCCAAGGCCTACGGCCCCCCGCCTTTGATGTGTTGCTTTTCCGGCCGTGCGGCCTGATTTCCGCGCCCCGGGGTCACGCCGGGCACGGGCTCAGGCGTCGCAACTGGCCGAGACGTCGCATATTGTAGGCGAGGTTCGTCATCCCGATCTTCGCCTTGGCCCGCACCATGCCAATCGTGCGCACCAGCTTGCCACCCATGTCGTTGGCCTGCGCGCCGAAGACATGCTCGACCCGCGCGCGCACCGCGGATTTCGTCCTGTTGCTGCCCTTGGCCTGTTCGGTCAACGGCTTGCCGCGTCTGCCCTTGCGGTGGATGTGGCTCTTCAATTTCAGGGCGCGCAGCTTGGTCTCTATCTCCTCGGATCGATAGGCCGGATCCGCCCAGACACCGGCGCCGGTATTGTTCCGCGTCAACAGGTGGTCCACCGCTTGGCTGTCGTGCAGGGCGGCATCGCTGACGTGGTAGCGGCGCACGAGCTTGTGCTTGCGGTCCACATTCACGTGGTTCTTGTAGCCGTAATGGCTCTTGCCATGTTTCTTGGTCCAGCGCGCATCCACATCCTTCTGACTGCGCTTCGCTGGCTTGTCGGCCCAATCCTCGGGCACCTCTCCGTTCTTGATCGCCTTGTTCTCATCGCGCGTATTGTGATTGCGAGGCACCGGAACGATGGACGCATCCAGGATCTGGCCGCCCCGCGCGATATAGCCCTGCCGCGACAGATAGTCGTCGAACTGGTTGAACAGCGCCTCGACCATGCCCGCCTGCGCCAACGCCTCGCGATACAGCCACACCGTCTTGGCGTCCGGCACACGATCCTGCAGGCCAAGCCCAAGAAACCGCATGAACGAGAGCCGGTCGCGCACCTGGTACTCGATCTGGTCGTCGGACAGGTTGTAAAGCGCGCTCAGCACCAGCGTCTTGAACATCAGCACCGCATCCATGGGCTTGCGTCCCGCGCGCGACTTGCGCTCCGCATCGGGCTTGCGCCAGACTCGCTCCAAGGTCGGGCGAAACTCTTCCCAGGGCACGACGGCGTCGATCTCGACCAGCGGGTCCTTCTTAGCGTCCAGACTCGCGTAGCGGTCTGAAAGATCAAAGAAACCCATCTGCGTCATCGTTACACCCCAAGCCGCGGAACACCCCGGCCGTCATACCGCAGCGGCAAGGTCAGGGCAATTTTTCGAGGCGCCCGATTGCTGGTTGGCCTCGACGAGATGGTGAATCTCTACAAGCTCACCTCGTCGCAAGCACGCAATGCAAACTACGAACAGATCCTCCGGATCCTGAATGATGTACTACAAGGCAGTGCTGAGAACCTCGGTTTCCTTATGGGCGGTACCCCGGAGTTTCTGATGAACACCCGTCGAGGGCTATACAGTTACGAAGCCCTTCAATCGCGTTTGGCCGAGAACACCTTCGCGCGAGACGGATTGGTCGACCTGTCAGGGCCTGTTGTCAGGCTGGCCAGCCTGACCCCGGAGGACCTTTTCGTTCTTCTGGCCAATGTCCGGCGGATCATGCAGGACGACGCCGGTGCTTTGCCGGACGACGCGCTCGAGGCCTTCATGGCCCATTGTTCGGATCGGATCGGCGAAGCCTACTTCCGAACGCCGCGCAATACGGTGACGGCCTTTGTGAACTTGCTTTCGGTGCTCGAGCAAAACCCCGGTGTCGAGTGGAGCGATCTGATCGAAAAGATCGAGGTCTCCGAAGACCTCGGCGAAGACATGACCGAGGTAGACGAGTCGACTGGTGCCCAAGACCCCGGTGGCGATGATCTGATCAGCTTCAAGCTCTGACGCTGATGAGCAGTGCGTTCGACAAACTAGCGAGGCCTGTGCAGAAATGGATACGCCAGAAAGGTTGGCGCGAACTTCGCGACATCCAGGCGCGATCCATCCGGACGATCTGCGAAACCAATGCCGATTTAATCGTTGCAGCTTCTACGGCGGGCGGAAAGACCGAGGCGGCGTTCCTGCCGTTGATTTCACAGGTGCTTGACGAGCCGTCGGGCGGCACGGGCTTCGACCTGCTCTACATCGGTCCGCTGAAAGCCTTGATCACGGACCAGGCCATGCGGCTGGAGGGCATCTGCCAGGAAGCAGAGCTTCCGGTTGTTCCCTGGCACGGGGATGTCTCGCAATCCATCAAGACGCGCGCGTTGAAATCTCCAAAAGGGATCCTGCTGATAACCCCAGAGTCCCTTGAGGCGCTTTTCATTCGTCGCGGTTTGGAAATTGCCCGCCTGTTTGGGGCCACGCGGGCGGTCGTCATCGACGAACTGCACACGGTTCTTGATAGCGAACGCGGTGTCCAGCTTCGTTCACTGCTCACGAGGCTCGAGCTCGCGATAAAGCGCCCAATACGTCGGGTAGGTCTGTCAGCTACTCTGGGCGACATGGACCTCGCCAAGGCCTATCTTCGCCCTGACGCCGCAAACGCTGTCCAGCTGATCGAAGCAGATGGCGGCGAGGCTGAATTGAAGCTTCAGCTTCGCGGTTACCTTTCCGGCAATGAAGATGAAAACAGCCCATCCGCAACGGACGCGATATCAGCCCATCTGTTCAAGCATCTTCGAGGCAGCGACAACCTGGTCTTCGCCGGAGCGCGCCAACGGGTCGAGATTTACGCAGATCGGTTGCGGGAGCTTTGCGAACGGGAGCACCTGCCACAGGAATTCTATCCCCACCACGCGAGCCTCTCCCGAGAACACCGTGACTGCGTTGAGCGGCGCTTGAAGGACCCTGCGAAACCGACGACCGCCGTTTGCACGTCGACGCTCGAGCTTGGAATCGACATCGGTGACGTGACCTGCGTGGCTCAAATCGGTGCGCCATTCAGCGTCGCGGCGTTGCGACAACGGCTTGGCCGATCAGGCCGGCGTGAAGGACAGCCGGCCATTCTCAGGCAGTACGCTATCGAAGCCAAATTGACGCCGGAGAGCAGTTTCGTGGATCGTCTTCGCCTCGGCCTGATCAGGTCCATCGCGATGATAGACCTGCTGCTGGAAGGCTGGTGCGAACCTCCAAAACCCCAAGCACTTCATCTCTCGACGCTCGTTCATCAGATACTGTCAGTCATAGCGCAGCGCGGCGGTGCGTCTGCAAGCGTGGTCTACAACGTACTCTGCCGCGAAGGCCCCTTTCGGAAGGTCACAACCGAAGTCTTCGCAGATGTGTTGCGTGCAATCGGCCACCCAGAAACCGGCTTGATCGAACAGGCCGGCAGCGGGCTGCTACTTTTAGGACCCGCGGGCGAAAAGCTGGTTGAGCATTACAGCTTCTATGCGGTGTTCCAGACGCCTGAGGAGTTCCGGTTGGTCGCAGAGGGGCGGGATCTTGGAACCTTGCCAATCGACAATGTTCTTGCTCCTGGGATGCTGCTGATTTTTTCTGGGCGGCGTTGGGTAGTTCAAGAAATCCATGATCGTGAAAAGATCATCGTCGTCAAACCCGCGAAGGCTGGTGTGCCGCCCGTCTTCGGCGGCGATGCGGGGGACATTCATGACAAAGTGATCGACCGAATGTTCGCCGTGCTCGAGGGGGATTCCAGCCCAGCTTACATGGATAAAGTCTCTTTGATGATGCTCGAGGAAGCGCGTGCTCACTATGAACAGCTGGGGTTTAGGGCCAATAACATACACACCATTGGCGAGCATACATCAGTCATTGCGACGCGGGTCGGTACTGTGAAGACATCAACCCTCGCGCTAGCACTGAGAAGTGAGGGGTTTTCGGTCGAACAGCATGACGGGTTTCTGATGGTGGAGGCCGGGGACGAAACCCCCGATCTTCAAACGGTACTAGCGCACATTCGATCTGGCGAACCTGTCGATCTGTTCGCTGGAGCAGGGAATTTAATGTCGGAGAAGTTTCATCCGTACCTGTCGCAGCCCCTCTTGAAGTTGGATGCAATATCTTCCAAGCTTGCGCCCGATACTCTTGCTGCGATGGTCGGTAGGATTTTCTCGGCATAACGAGTGCGGCAGCCCTAGTTGTTTCAATCGTCCTGCTCCTGACGATCGCATCGGAAACGATTTCGGTATGGGCTTCGCTAACCATCCTTTCTTCGGCCGACCGGCGTGCCGAAGCGGCATTGCCTTCGGACAGCCGACGAAACAACGAAAGCCGGTCCCTGATCTCGGCACCGCTTCGCGTGTTCAGTAGATTCCGGAAGCCGAGCACATCAAAAAACGTGACCAAGCATTCTTCATAATCAGGATCGTTCTCAAAATCAGTCATCTCTGATCCATCTTCAGCCGAGGAGCTTCTCTAGCGCTTCCCCTTGGGCGGCATGCTTCTTGGGGTTATCTGCCTTCAGCTTGTTCACGTTGATTAGCTTCCATCTGACCGCCGGAAGCTCGGCGGCTTGAGGGCGGCCGATCGCGTCGAAGTCGGGATCGCCTTCATGCAGGGTTCTCAGAAACCTCTCCGCGCCCACATCCATGCGGGATTGGATGTCCGCGATCAGGCGGTCGCGCGTTGCGATCAACTCGGCAAGGTCGACTGCTTCCTTCGTCATCCCCTCGAATTCCCGCGCGTAGGGCTGATCAAGATCGATCAGGTTTGGGTTCAGCAGTTCGTGCGGCGGGCGTGGTGAACTCGCGACGTAGATCAGAAACGTGCGGAACAACGCGTCGGTAAACCCTTCGTTCTCGTAGAGGAGCTTGACGTCGTAGAGGTCACGCGGGTGCTGGCGATCAAGGGCTGCATGTAGCTTGCCGCCGAACAAATCCTCGAAGGAGACGATGTTCATCGCCGCATATCCGAACGCCTCCTCGACGGCTTCGGAGACTTCGCGTTGTTCCGGATCATGCACGACGCCGCGGGTGACGGGGGAGGTTTCGATCTTGATTTCCGCTGTGCCGAGGCGGGCGAGCGCACGCGTGGCGCCGCCGCCACCGCCGGCAATGCGCTGCGCTTTGGCGCCGGTGATTCCGCTTTCGATGGCGGCGGCAATCCGGTCCATCGCGTCGTTGATCTCGACGAGGCTTTCGGTGCGGTCCTTGACAGGCAGATAGGTCAGATCGATATCGACTGAGAGGCGCGGAAGGTCGCGATAAAAGAGGTTGATGGCCGTCCCACCCTTGAGCGCAAATATTTTCTCCTTTGCGACATACGGCAGTATCCGCACGAGCAGCGCCACTTGGGCGGCATAGTCCTCACGCGCCATGACCACGTTCCTTTCCTACAAACTCTTCGGGCACCATGATCCTGTAGCGCGGATGTATCTTGCCGCCTTTGACCAATGCGCGATCCCCGCTGCCTAGGTCGAACTCTTCCGGATCGAGACGCTTGCGCCAGGCATGGTCGTGGCGGTCGGCGAACACGAAGAACAGGCGTTTGACCTTGATCTTCTTGCAACTTCTGAGCAGTGCCGAGAGGGTTCTCGGTCGCAACGTCGTCAGGCTTTCGAACACCATGTCGAGGTTGTGAAAGCTCTCGTGATCCGGCAATTCGTCCAACGCCTCAAAGACCGCGCGTTCCGGCGAGGACATCACCAGTTTCCAGTCCCATGGCAGGGACGATGCTGTCTCGTTGAGATTATTTCGCGCGTCATCGACACCCAACTCTGGATCGGAGAACAGCGATACGCTGCGTGTGCGGAGTTCGGCGTTGAGCGGCAGTTTTTCGAGCCAGTTGGGGATTTTTGAGCCGTAGAGCCAGACCGTGCTCTTGTTGCCGAGGGAGAGATAGTGCGCATAGCCTTGCAGGCCCAATGCCGTCGCGCCCCCGATATGGACAGGGTAGTGCATGATGTGCTGGAGCGAGAGCAGGCAGGTCTTCCAGTCGAGGGTGTTCGTGGTGGCGCTGCTTGGTGAGGGGCGGCGGAAGACGCCACGGCCAAGGCGTTCTAGCCAGCCGCGTTGGACATAAGCGTAGGACGAACGCCGGCCTATCCCGTGGTGCTCAAGCCAAGCGGTGTCCACGAGGAACCCCGTGGGGACAGCCTCAAGAAGGTTCTTTAGTTTTTTGTGCTCTTGTCCGCTCATAAGCGACACAATGATATATTCTTAAAGAGATCGCCACTTGTTTCTGTGAAAACCTGTGAGATAGTCCGTAAAGGATGGACAAATTGTGAAGTTTTCAAAGAGTTTGGCTGTTGTCGGCTCTGAAGCTCACCAGCGAAGCAGGGCGGGGATGCCCTCGAAGGGCTGAGAAGACACTCTGTCATTCGGATCGAAAAGTTGAAGCTTTGTGCCCATGTCGAAGCAGCTGCGCCAAACCAGAGCCAGGTTTCACTTTCGATTGTGGCGTTCTTTTGCCCATACAAACATCGCACCGACGGCAGCATTGGCTTGCTGCACGCTGAACACTTCCGGTTCGAACGCGCCCGCCCATTGCTTTGTATCGCGATGTTCCGGGTGGTGTTTGTCGGTCAGCGCGTCGAGAAATTCTTCGTAAGAGTAGGGTCCTCCACAGTCCTCTGGCGGGCAGGCTCGCTCTCCGGCAACACAGGCGGGAAAGTCCAGATCTGGTCTTCCGGTTGGTTTGCTAATCGTCTCAACGGTGACGAGATGCCGCCAGCCATCGCCGAAATCATAAGTGTATGTGAACTGACTGCCTTTCTTGACCAGCTCTCCAAGAGCAAACTTCTTTTCGTCCTTCCGGCCATCGTTTGGGTCCCAGCTGTCGTCACGTTCGTCGCGGGCCTCGAACCTATCTTCGCCAATCTCGAATTCATGCAAATGATAGTCTTGCCAAGGCATAGCGCCCTGGAGAACGGAATGCAGGATGTCCAAGCTGATGTCATTCGGCACGAAGATTCGGCGCCAGATGGATGGTTTGATGCCAACAAGTTCGATTTTCAGTTCAATCAAAATGTGTTCCGCCTGTTTCGATGGCCTTGTCGTTGAAGCAACCTTTGATTTTTTGGACTGAAGCATTCAAGGGGAAACTTGATTGCCGTTGCCTTGAGGTCATCTGCTGCGACAGCCGTCCTGCCAATTGAGTCTGCATTTCCAGTGGTCACGATATTGGCCCCGCTTATTGCGACCGATATGAAGGCACGCCTTAGTGAAAATCCCGGCTTGGAAACAACTTCTTTCCCTGTTCACGCGGATGCCGGGCCGTTGAACCGCGGCCACCGAACGTGGCGTGGCCTACTGAACCGGGCTGGCGACCTCCTGCGTCGGTGGCCGGTTGCCCAAGGCTCGAAAGCATCGGCGAGATGTCCTCGATCCGCTCGGCGATCACATGAACGACCTGTCCCTCGCGTTCGATCCGGCCAGTGACGCGCAGAAGCCGCCCGGCGATCACCGCCTTGCGAAAGGTCTCGTAGACCCGGCTCCAGACCACAACGTTGGACACGCCAGTTTCGTCCTCCAGCGTCAGGAAAATCACGCCCGAGGCCGTGCCGGGCCGTTGCCGCGTGATGACGAGACCCGTCACCGTGATGCGCCCGGTGGCCCGGTCCAGACGTTCATGCGGCAGACTGTCCGGCAAGCGCGGCCGCAGCAACTCCATCGGATGGGCGCGCAAAGAAAGCCGCAGTGCAAGGTAGTCCTCGATCACCTCCTGCCCGAGCGTCATCGCCGGCAGCGCAACCTCCGGTTCCGCTCCGCCCTCACCGTCGGCCCCGAAGAGGGGCAGGGGCTTTGGCCCTCGCAACGCCCGGGCGGCCCATAACGCATCGCGCCGATTGAGACCGAGCACGGCGAAGGCGTCGCCTTCAGCCAGCCGTTCCAATGCATCGGGCCTGACTCCGGCCCGGCGCCAGAGGCTTTCGACATCGGGGTAGCCGTTGCCTCGGGCGGCCTCGATCCAGATTGCATCCTCCTCCCGCATCCCCTTGATCTGCCGAAACCCGAGCCGCAGCGCCAGCGCCCCGTCGCCGCGTGGCTCCAGGGTGCAGTCCCAAGCCGAATGATTGAGCGAGACGGCCCGGATCTCGACGCCATGCTCACGCGCGTCCCGCACGAGTTGCGCCGGGGCATAGAAGCCCATTGGTTGGCTGTTCAGCAGGGCACAGGTGAAGGCCGCCGGATGGTGCCGCTTCAGCCAGGCCGAAATATAGACCAGTCGCGCGAAGCTCGCCGCATGGCTTTCCGGAAAGCCATAACTGCCGAAGCCTTCGATCTGGGTGAAACATCGCTGCGCAAACCCCGCCTCATAGCCGCGGGCCAACATGCCCGAGATGAATCGCTCGCGGAATGCGCCGATCGTGCCCATCCGCTTGAAGGTTGCGAGCGAGCGGCGCAGCTGGTCGGCCTCGCCCGCCGAGAAGCCGGCCGCGACCACCGCGATCTGCATGGCCTGCTCCTGGAAGAGGGGGACGCCATAGGTGCGCCCCAGCACCTCCATCATGGCAGGTCCGAGATCCTCGACCTTTTCCTTGCCTTGGCGGCGGTTGATGAAGGGATGAACCATGCCGCCCTGGATCGGGCCGGGGCGGATGATGGCGACCTCGCAAACCAGATCGTAGAATTTTCGCGGCTGCATGCGCGGCAGGAAGTTGAGCTGCGCCCGACTTTCGACCTGAAAGACGCCGACCGCATCGGCTTTGCAGAGCATATCGTAAACCACAGGATCCTCGGATGGCACATTGGCGAGGCTCAGCTTCAGGTGACGGTGATCCTCCAGCAGCCCGAAGGCCTTGCGGATGCAGGTCAGCATGCCGAGCGCCAACACATCGACCTTCATGAGCCCGAGCGCGTCGATATCGTCCTTGTCCCACTCGATAATGGTGCGATCCGCCATCGCGGCATTCTCGATTGGGCAGAGCTCGTCGAGCCGGCCATGGGTGATCACGAAGCCGCCGACATGCTGGCTCAGATGCCGGGGAAATCCAATGATCTCGCCGATCAGCTTTGCTGCCAGCGCCACGCGCCCGTCGGCCGGATCGATCCCGGCGTCGCGCATCCGATCGTCGCCCGGGGCGCTGGACGACCAGCCCCAGATCTGGCCCGAGAGGCGCGCGATTATGTCTTGGCTCAGCCCCATGACCTTGCCGACCTCGCGGATCGCGGCACGTGAGCGGAAATGGATCACTGTCGCGGTGAGCCCGGCGCGATGGCGTCCATATTGCTCGTAGATCCATTGGATCACTTCCTCGCGCCGATCGTGCTCGAAATCCACATCGATGTCCGGCGGCTCGCCGCGTTCCTTCGAGATGAAGCGTTCGAAGATCAGGGTGATGCTCTCGGGGGGCACTTCGGTCACACCGAGCAGGTAGCAGACGACCGAGTTGGCGGCCGACCCGCGGCCCTGGCAGAGAATGCCCTTCGAGCGCGCGAAAGCCACGATGTCATGGACCGTCAGGAAATACGGCGCATAGCCCATCTCGCCGATGAGCTTCAGTTCCTTGTCGACCCGCGTCACGATGCGGGCGGGCGGCCCCTCCGGATAGCGCCAATGCAGCCCATCCCGCGACAGCCGTTCGAGCCGGGTCTGCGCGGGCTCACCGTTCCGCGCCTCGTCGGGATATTGATACCGCAGATCGTCCAGCCGGAAGGCACAGCGGTCGGCGATCTCCAGCGTGCGCCGGATCGCTGCCGGATAGCGATGGAACATCCGCGCCATCTCGGCCGGAGATTTGAGCCGGTGTTCGCCATTGGTCAACCGGCGCTCGCCGATCGTGTCGATCGTGCAGCCGATCCGCAGGCAGGTCAGGACGTCGGCCAGCGGACGCCGGGACGAGCGATGCATCATCACCTCGCCAAGGGCCACGAGCGGCAGGCCGGTGTCCTGGGCGATCCGGGCCAGCCGGTCGAGGCGGGTTGGGTCGCGGCCATCATAGCGCGGCGCGGCGCCAAGAAAGCACTGGCCGGGGAAGGTGCGCAGCATGTGCCGCAGGTCGCTGGCAGACGCCTGGGTCGGATGCTCCATCGGGTCGGGCGGCAGCGCGATCAGCACCATGCCCTGCCCCCAATCCAGCAGATCCTTGCGCGTCAGATGACATTCGCCTTTCGTGGCCCGCCGCTTGCCGAGGGACAGGAGCCGGGTCAGCCGCGACCAGGCCGCGATATCCGTGGGCAGGGCGAGCCAGTCGACCGGGCTGTCGGTCAGCACGATCCGGGCGCCCGGGATCAGCTTCGGTAAGTCCATGTCCTGCGGGATCCGGGGGGCATCGCCTGCCGGCATGTGCTGCATCGTCTGGCGGCTGGAATGATCGGTCACCTGACGGGATCGGATCGCCGGACCAGCCTCGGCCCCCTCGCTCGCGGCGCATGCCTCCTCGCGTAGGCGGGCCAGTTCCTTAAGGGCCGAGAAGGCCCGCACCACGCCCGCCACCGAGTTGTGGTCGGTGATGGCGATGGCCTTCAGGCCCAGTTCGGCAGCACGTGTGACCAGCTCCTCGGGATGCGAGGCCCCAGTCAGGAAGGTGAAATTGCTCGTCACGCAGAGCTCCGCATAGCCGGTCATGCGAACTCTCCCTGCGCGAACCAGCTCTGCGCGGGCCAGGTCGGGGCCTGTGGCGTGTGGTAGAGCCAAAGCCGTGAACCCTCCTGGGTCTCTACCCGCCAGTAGTCGCGCAGGCCCGAGCGCCAGGCCGGATCGTCGAACCACCATTCCGGCGCGATCCGCTCCGGCCCGTCCGCACGGAGCGTGGTGAAAGACATGCGCCGCCAGGTGAAGCGGGCTGGAGGATGTCCGGGCTGACCCAACCCTTTCGTGGTAACCGGCTCGGGCGGAAAGATGATGATCGGTCGATCTGGTCCACGATGTGGCGGCGGAGATTCAGCTGCGCTGTAGGCGGCCGGTGCTACTAAAAAGCTCCGCTCGGGGATTTTGCTGGCGGCAGGCAGGAGCCGCAGGACCCTGTCGAAGCCCAGCCGGTTGCCGAGCCGCGAGAAGAGATCGGCCAGCGCGTCCTCGCGGGCTATCGTTCGGGGTCCGCCGATCTGCTCGGGTGGCAAGTCCTCGGTCACATGGGCGACGAGGCGCATCGCTTCGATCCCGAACCCGGCTTCGACCTCCGATACGCCTTTTTTGAAGAGGGCCGCAATGCGCTCGGGATCGCGCATCGGCCGGGCCAGCCCGATCTCGACCTGCGCGGTTTCCCGATCGACCCGGTGCAGTTCGAGCCGCAGCCGCCGTGCGCCACGATGATGTTGGGCCAGTGTGCTGCAGAGCCGGTCGAGCAGGCGTGCAAGGCCCGACATGACATCGGCCTCGAGACCGATCGGTTCCGGCATCGTCATCCGCACCCTGAAATACGGCGCGTCCGCCTCGGGAGAGACCGGCTCCGGTTGGAGGCCGAGGGCCTGGTCGAGCCGCAGCACGAGCCCTGGGCCGAACCGTCGCGCGAGGGGCGCGCGCGGCAGATCTATGAGGTCGCCGATCTTGTTCAATCCCATGCGAGCGAGCCCTTCCGCCACATCGCTCCCGATCCTGAGGGCTGAGACCGGCAGGCCGGAGATCCCCTCCTTCGCCGCGCCCTCTGGCAGGATGCCGCCGCCATGGCGGGCGAGCGCCTGGGCCGCGCCACGGGTTTCGGCGATGGCGCTCGAGAGCGTCAGGCCGACCCGTTCCAGCCGCGCATGAAGGTCGCTCCGCATCTCGGCCTCACCGCCGAAGAGATGCGGCACGCCGGAGATATCGGCGATAAGCCCGTCCGGGCCGTCCCGCGCCACCATCGGCGAATAGCGCCCTGCCCACCGTCTGAGGCCTGCCAGTGCGGCTGCTTCGCGTGCAAGATCGGCGGGCCGGGTGATCAGCTCGGGGCAGATGGCGCGGGCATCGGCCGCCGCCATGCCCGGGTGCAATCCGCGCGTCTCGGCGGCCTGGTTCAGACAATGCACATGATCGGCATTCCCTGACCTGTGGATCAGGGCGAACGGTCCCTCAACGGGACGTCTCCGCAGACTCGTGTCGCTTGCCAGTCGCGGAAACCGGATGAACAGCAGCCGTCTTGCCATTCCAGTGTAGAATCCAGATTCCAAGTGTTCCTCTTTTGTTCTTATTAAGGGCCCATTGATGCAGTGTCGAGTCCCGTCGTTCCGACGCAATCGGTGAGCAATGCCACCGCGTTTCGGCTGCATTGCTGCCCTGGCCTTCGCGGATCAGCATAAGTCCTGTGGTTCGACCGGCTTCGGCGGCCAGTTGCAGGCGTCGCCCGGCGATCAGGGAGAGGGGCTTTTCTGGTTCCGCAATTACCAGTCCGACACCTTCAGAGCGCAGCGCTTCCTCTGCGGCCCAGAGCAGGTCGGTCTCGCTCAAAGGGCGGATGAGATGCAGCCGCTCCCCGACGCCTTCGGGCAGACCCCGGAGCATCGGTTGGTGCGGGGCATGCTCGGGAATGATCCAGATCACAGCCTCGGTATGTCGGGCGACCTGCAGCAATGCGAAGCTGCGCCGGCCCGGGCCTTCGGCCTCATGGACCCGATGCCTGGCCAGGGCAAAGAGTTCGCTCGGAGCCGGATCAAACCGCATCCTCGCGCACCCCCTCGGCAACGATCTCCAGCATCCCGTCCGGGAGGGGACGCTGGAGCTTCAGGGCCTCCTCGGCCGGCGCGGTCAGCCAATGCCGCCATTCCTCGGGCTGCGTGAGGATGACGGGCATGGCTTTGGGGTGGATCGGCGCCACCTCGGCATTGGGCGGGCAGGTCAGGAAACCGAAGATCTCCGCCGTCACCTCGCCTTCCTTCAGTTTGCGTACCGAGGTCCATGTCGTTCGCAGCCCGGCGAAGAAGGCGAGCGGCCGATCCTCGTCCAAAGCGAACCAGACCGGCGAATTGCGCGGCGCACCCCGGCGCCCGTCGATTTCCGAAAAACTGGTAAAGGGCACGAGGCAACGATGTTCGACACCGAGCCAGCGCCGCCAATGGGGAGAGCCGACATTGCGGATATTGGTGACACCCTTGTCGGTACGTTTGCCTTCGAGAAACTTGGCAGGGGTCGGCATGCCCAAACGGGCCATGGCCATCTGCCATGCGGCGTTTTCGCCATACCGAATGATCGGTGCCGGATAGTCGGGCCAGATGCCAGGTTGAGGCGGCAAGTTCTCGGTGTTGTCTACAAGTTCCTCATCCCCCTCGACCATGTCGTCGAACAGGTGGCGCATCGCGTCCTGGCTCTTGGTCTGGGAATAGAGATTGCACATCTGCGGTACGCTCGGGAATCGGAACAGGGTTTCGATTGAGAACAATGCCAGAACATGCGGCTGTTGGAAAGTGCGGCGGAGTTAGCCAGCGCCAACGTCACGAGTAAGGGCGACACAAAAGGAGGCTTACGCAATGCACCTTTCAGAGGTCTGTTCTTGGCGCAGTAAATATCAAGGTAAGATCTTGGCCCCTCCTGCCCGTTGGTCAGGACCGCGCCCTACTCGGTCGGCTGCATGCAGCCGACCTCCCCGAGCTGAAACGCCGCCTCTCCCTGCGACGTGCCGCTGGCAGTGCAGTCTCCTCCGGAGCCAGCCCGACCAGCCGTCGCATGGTCGTGGCAACGCTTCATCACGGCCATTCGGTTACGGTCGCTGGGGCGGGCGCGTGACATCAGTGATCTCGTACCTCGCATCTCGGCCGGTGTTGGTCCTCGCTTTGCCGGACCCGCAGCTCCGCGCCGCGATCATGGGTCGCAAACGATGTCCGACGACCGCCGGATTGCATTGGCAGCAGCTGACATCAGGCAGGTGATGGTCGTGATGTGCAAATCGCAAGTTATCGGGGGCCGTAGAGGGTTCGTTCGAAATCCGGGTGAGCCGAGCACGGTGTCGATGCTTCGACGGTCTCCATCCTGCTCTTCCAGACAACACACATCGGGTTGCCACGGAAACCAGCCGTCGTGGCACGTGAGGCAGGGTCAGCAAAGCTCTGACTGGTCGGGATGTGGCTCGGAGCGAGAGGACAGAAATATCGCCATCACAGTCATTTCTCTCATTCGGCTGGCCCCCCAGTTTCCTTCGTGGCCACCGCACTTCTCCGGGTGTCTGAGTTGCATGACATGCTGGTCGCAGCTGTCGTCCCGTCCACAAAGGTTTTCACCCATCTTTTTCCCCTGACCCACCAAAGAACAGGGGTGGGTCATTCCTCGCGGAGCAAAAAGACCGGCGCCTGCCCCTCTCCGCTGCGCTCCGCCTTCGGTGTGGCCGGGCCTTGGCCAGCTGCAAGGTGACCATCATTGCAACGCAAACAAGGAGAAGAGCAATGACCACGAACTGCATCAAATTCACCAGCGCCGACTTTGAGACCGCCAAGGGCGTCGGCTCCATCTCGACCCTGACCTTCGACCTCGACATCACGGTCGAACCCGTCGCGAGCTCGAACCCGATGGCCCCCACGCACCGCGTCCTCGGCCGCTCCCCGCGCGGCAAGCTGGTCGAGTGTGGCGGCATCTGGAAGAAGCAGAACAAGGAGACCGGCGCCGACTACTACACGCTGACCATCCGCGATCACGGCTTCAACGCCAACCTCGGCAAAGCCGCGAACCAGGACGATCTGTCCCTGCAGGCCGTCATCCCCTGGGGGCCGAAAGACGCCGCCTAAGCCAGGAGCCAGACCGCTTCGGCGGTCTGGCTATCTCTCGTTCTTGGGTGCGCCCGATGGGCGGGCCAAAAAGCCGATGTCCGAAGAACGCGGCATATTTCGGACGCTGACACCGAGGCGGATAGTCTGACTGGATCGATCGCAGAAGCAGCTTTGATCGTTCTGTTGAGGGACAGAGTGGATCGCGCGAACCCGAGGGTGAGTCGAAAGTCAGCAGGGGAAAACTGGGAGCCCAGTTAGCGAGCCAAGCGCACCCCTTCCGTCGGTCGAGCAACCTGCGCCAGGGGTGTCTTTGCGAGGCGCCCAGGGGCGCCGAACTCACCCTGCGCCGCGAGGGTGCAAACTGCAGATCACCGTCATGCAACCAAGGGCAACGTCTCACGCCAATGTCACCGCCGCGCGCCTTTCCGTCGACCTGTTGGCCTTTCAGATCGCTAGCCCGGGGTCGAGCGGTCGGCAACGCCGGGGGCAGGTTTCTGGACGGCTGCGCCTTGAGCGCTGCGGGGCATCGCTCACAACAAACCTGCCCCCGGCGTGCTCCATTTCATTCCGCCCCGTGCCGGGTGCAGCCCGCTCGACCCCGGTCTTTTCCACGATCCGTCCAACGACGATCAACGGAAAGGATCACACCATGACACTCGAACAATCCATCGACCTCGCCGAGCTGCAAGCCGACATGGCCTTCGATGCCTACCTCGCCGCCTTCGACGAAGATGCCCATCCCGAGACCCTCGACAGCCTCGAGACCGAGGCGCTGATCGCCCGCAGCCGCTACGACGACCTGCGCTCTCAGGGACTGGGTCACTGACCCAGACACCCCTGCGGGTCTTTGGATCCGCAGGGGTCTGACACCGTCTTTCAGAAGCTTCGTGACGCCCTCAGAGGGCGTGACCCGCGTCATCCCGCGCGGGCCATCTTCGTGTTCCTGGCACCGATCCTTGACCGGCTCGGGCGTTCGGTTTGCGTATCGCCGCATGCGGCTCGAGCACAAGTTTCGGAAGCTTTTTCGTCCTGGTTGTCCTGCGTCGGTGAGGACGGGGCCCGCTCCATGTCGCGCTGCGACGCGCGGTCTTGACGGCTGCCAATTCCTGCAAAAATACACGACACGCAAAATATAATATTGCGCAATGTGAGTTATTGAAGTATAAGCGAAGGAGAGAAGGAAGACGTTGGCAGGATATGGCCAATGTTTGCACATTTTGTCCGAGGGGTCTGTCATGGGCGTTTCCCGCAAAGCTGAATGCTCCGCCGCGCGCGAACGCGATTGCGGGCAATCGCTGCCTCGCGCGCGTCTGCGCATGCATCCATTTCTTTGAAACGGGAGAACGCCCTAGTGCCGAGGCCAGCGAAAAACCTGAAGCTTGAAGAGCGCATCGAAGTCGCGCGGCGCTTTGCGGCGGGCGAGGGCGCGACAGAGCTGGCGGCGGCGTTTGGCATCTCTCCGCGCCACGTGACCCGGCTCGCGAAAGAGGAGGCGGGCGAGGGCATCGCAGTGCGCGATCCGAGCGAGACGGTGGCGTTCCGGGCAAGCCGATCCGAGCTCGATGCATTCGATGCGGAGTGGCGCGCGCGGGGCTATGCCAACCGGTCGCAGGCGCTCGACGCGGTGCTGCGCGGGCGGTGCGGTTTCCTTGATGTACCCCGCGATCTGGTCGCCGAATTCTGTGCAGCATGGCGTCAGGCGAAGGATGTGAGCGACGCCGGATTGGCGCTCGCCAAGGCGGTCCATCGCGGTCGGCTGGAGGTCTCGGAGGCGGACCGCGCGGTGCTGATCGAACTGCTCGATCTTGCGCAGTCCATGAGCCGAGAGATGGGCCGGATGAAGGATGCGGCGCAGGCGCTGCGTCATCGGGAGTGGCCGCAAAAGGAAGAGGGGCAGGGGGCGGATAGCGCAGTTCTGGAGGATGGCCCGCGCACGATCGAACGTGGATTGAGGCTTGTCAGAAATGGCTGATCCCCTCGCCCTCTACGCCTCGGTCATGGGCCGGCTCTGGGAGGATGAGCGCATCCGGGGTCAGGCCGCGGCGCGGATCGACGCGCGGCTGGCGGGGCGTCGGCAGGGGCGGAGTTTTGCGCGCGTCGGATCCCTGTCGGCGCGCAACGCGCTGAAGGCGGCGTCGGGTCAGAGCCGGGCGGCGGTGTTCAAACGGATCCGGGCAGGTGGCTGCAAGACGCGGGCGTCTCTCGGGGCACAGCTCTCCTATATCAACGAAAAGGCGGTCTACACCTATTCGACAATGACCAACGCGCTGACCGATGCGGCGGTGCTTTCTGAGGAGCAGAAAGAAGACATCGTCGAGGACTGGGCCGGGACCTGGCGTGGCTCGACAAAGCTCGGGTTCACCTCGCACATGCTGCTCTCCTTCCCGACCGACGTGACGGTCGACCAGGTGCGCGACATCGCCATGGACTGGACGGAGCATTTCTTTGAGAGCGGGGAATATGGCGATCAGTGGGACTATGTCCTCGCGGTTCATGACGACCGGGCGCACAAACATGCCCACATCATCCTGAACAATCGAGGCGTCGAGAAGGGCACCTGGTTCTCCTGCTGGGCCGAAGGCGTGATGTCGCCGCAGCTCATGCGGGAGAAGCAGGCCGAGATCGCGGAACGCTACGGCGTGATGCTCGACGCAACCACCCGTCTCGAGCGCGGCATCTTCGAGAAGCCGGCCGGGATCAAGGAGATCTACCGCGCCAAGGAAGAGGCCCGCCTGCCGCGCGAGATCGTCATGACGGCCCAGGAATCCGCCATCGCGCAGGCGCAGGTGGTGGGCTTCGCCAAGGACTACAAGAACCTTGCCGACCTGCTGGACCGGATGGACCAGCGCCACATGGCGCGTGCCGTGCGCGGTATGGCGGACGGGCTTGGTTCGGGCACGCCGTGGAACTTCACCGAAGGAGAGATAGACATGAAGGACATCAAGACCGTCGGTGATGCGATCGACTATTCCGAGCGCACGATCGAGGCGCTGAGGCTCAAGGCCGAAGAACTGGATCCGGTCGAGCGTGCCGCTTTTGAAGCCAAGGCCGCGCCGATCATCGCGGATCTCTCGCAGATGGTGCCCGACCCGGACCTGCGCGCGCGGTTTGGCATGCAGCTCGAAGAACCCTATCCGCCGGGGGCGGGCAGCGAGGTGCTGATCGCCGCGCTGCAGTCCGGCAATGATGAGGGGCTGCGCGACGTGCTGGAGCGTGCCGAAGAGGCAGGCATGGACAGCGAGGAGCTGGTGGCCCGGATCGCGGCGGGCGGCACGCGAAACTACGGAATGGCACAGGATTGGGTCGAGCGGGACATGAACGCGGTGTTGGCAAAGGACGGTCTGAGCGTGGAGACCGCGAGTGACGACCAGCTCGATGTAGCGCTCGAGAAGGTCGATGGCGTCATGGACGCGCTGATGGAACGCGCCAAGGAACTGGGCGTCGAGATCGGCCGGACCCTTGCTGATGAGGAGGAGGCGACGTTGCCCCTCATCGACGAGGACGACCGGACGCCCAATCCCTACCTGCAGGACCTCGCCGACATGCTGCGGGACGGCAAGCTCACCGAGGAACAGGAAGAGACGGTCGAGCGGACCCTGCAATCCGAACTCTTCAAGGAACTGGGTGAGGAGGGCTTGGCCGAGCTTCGCCGCGGCAACTACGAGGTGCTGGATGCGGCCCTGCCGAGCAAGCTCGACCAGATCACCGTCACGCAGGAATTCCTCGAAATGACCTTTGAGGAGACCGGCGACCAGGTCTTCACCGACCGTGCCGCCGGGCTGCAGCAGGACAAGGCGACCGAGGTGGCACGACTGCGCGGGAGCCAAGAGGCGCAGGAGTTGGGGCGTGATCTCGGTCGCGCCAGAGAACTGGATCGCGGTCTCGACGACGAGATGGAATTCTGAGGGAGGTGACCACCATGACCAAGACACTTCCCCTTTGGGCTGCGCTCCTCTTCGGCGTGATCTGCGGCGCCGTCATTGGCACCATCGTGGCCGCCTTCTACCTGACCCTGGCCCTGAAAACCGGGTTTCAGAGTTTCGATATGCTGGCGCTCTGGAAGGCCAGCGCCGGCACTCGCGCGGCGCACCCCGAAGCTTTCAAAGTGGGCTTCGGTGGCGTCAGCTTCGGAGCCATCGGCCTCGGCGTGCTCGCGCTGGCCTGGACCTGGAAGAAAGAGCGCGACGACTACGGATCGGCCCATTGGCAGACCAAGGCGGAGCTGAAGAAGAACGACATGTTGGAGGCGCCGGGCAAGGGCTTCGTATGTGGAAAGCTTGGCGCGCCGACCTCGAAGGCCGAGTTCATTTCCTCGACCACGATCCCGCATGTGATGATGGTCGCGCCGACCAGAGCCGGTAAGGGCGTCGGCTTCGTGATCCCGAACCTGTTGAGTTTCGCGGGCTCGGTCGTGGTGCTCGACGTGAAGGGCGAGAACTTCGAGAAGACCGCGCGGCTTCGGGCGCTGAGGGGCGACGAGGTTTATCGCTTCAGTCCCTTCGACTGGGCCAATGCCACACATCGTTACAACCCGCTCGCGCGGATCGCCAAGGCCCCGACGTTCGCGCAGCGTTTCACCGAGGTCTCGATCCTCGCCGACCTCTTCCTCGACAAGGACAACAAGACCCTCGACACCTTCTCCGAGGCTGGCAAGTCGATCTTTGTCGCGGCCTGTCTACTGGCGATCCAGCGCGGCACGCCGAACCTTGGCGAGGTAAACAAGATCGTTGCAGGGGGCGAATACAAGAACGCCCAGTACAAGACCTATGCCGACGAGGCCGAGGAAGACATCCTGCGCGAGCTCTGGACCAATGCCTCGAGCGCCTCGTCGCGGCTGCTGACCTCGAACATCCAGGCGCTGATGACGGCCGGTCTCAAGCAATGGGACAACCCGGCGGTGCGCTCGGCCACCGAGGCGAGTGATTTCGATTTCTCGACCTTCCGCAAGACCCCGCAGTCGCTTTACATCGCGGTGTCCGAGGATCACATCGCAACCCTGGCGCCGCTCCTGCGGTTGATGTTCGCCGATCTCATCGCCTCGATCCGCCTGAACGAGCCGGGCCCGGACGAGCCCTGGCCTGTCATGATGATGATCGACGAATTCCAGCAGATGGGCGCAATGCCCTATCTCGAACGCGCGATCCATTCCTTGGCAAGCTATGGCGGCCGCGTCGCGATGATCGCGCAGTCTCTGGCTTCGCTCGACCGGATCTACGGGCCCGAGGGCCGCGAAAGCCTCGAGAACGGGGCAGGGCTGAAGCTCTACATCACGCCTCGCGACCAGCGCACCGTGAAAGAGGTTTCCGCCGCCGTCGGCAGCACCACACGTGAGGCGGTCACCAGGATGTATGGCCGCAACAAGGGTTTCCTCGGCGCAACCTCGACCTCCGCGCGTCTGGAAGAACGGCCGCTGCTTTCCGAGACCGAAGCGCGCCTGATGGACCCCGACGAGGTCATCATCCTCGCCTCGCCCCAGCACCCTATCAAGGCGAGCCGGATCAAGTATTACGACGATCCGTTCTTCAAGGACATGCTGGCCCGCCAGGAGGGAAAGCCGTTCCCTTATCCCCCGAGCGTGCAGGGTGTTGGGCCTTGGGGCAGCGAAGGTGTCGAAGAGGCCGGCGCAGACGAGCAGGCGAAACCAGCCGAACGCGCGCCTGTCCGGGATCGATCACAGCGGCGCGAGGCGCGGGCGATGAGCGTGATGGCGTTGGAGGCCGGGCGCGGGCAGCCAGAGCCCGAGACGCTCGAACGGGGAGCCGCCGTGCCGAGAGAATGGGAGGCGGCGCTTGATCGGCAGGAGGATTTCATCGAGGAGCTATTGGGTGGGTGATGACGTGACGGTCCCTCTAACCTACAGTGGTTCCGGGAAAATCGTTTTGGTCTGGAAGGTAGTTTGTTTTGAGAGTTGAGGCCGCGGAAAATCCAAAGCACGATCCGATCGAAGGTGTCTCTTTGGACGAAGCTCGCTCGGTTCTTCGGTCCGCGACGCCTGGTGGTGGAATTGGTCTGGAAGAAGTCATTCGCACGTTTGACTGCGACGCGCTTCGTGCTGATGAGATTCTACGGGCGTTGGCCGTGGCTGGCTACATCGAAACCTCGGATGTCCGAGGACAGCTCCTATTCTGGACACTTACGCCAAATGGCAATCGGCTGGCCTTGGAAAAGAAGCGAAAACGTATCGATCCTGAAAAGGTCAATGCTACAGTCCTAGAGCTGATAAACCGTGCCAAGATCATCAATTCGGACCCTGATCGTCTGCAACGTATCACCTTGAAGCTATTTGGCAGCGCCTTGCAGGAGCGGGACGACTACGGTGATGTTGATGTTTCCATAACCTATCACCGACGCCAGTTGCCAGTGGAAGAACGTGAGCGCATAGAAGCTGCGTTGCGGACACGCCAAAGCGACCACGATCGCCAGACGGTGATGGGACATGTGATGGGGGCTGAGCAGCAGGACACTCGCGAGATCCAGGCCGCGCTGAAGAAAGGTTTGCCGCACCTTTCGCTAATGCGCGATGATCCTATGGAGCTTGGGACTCCGTTCCGTTGGCTGGTTGATCACGATATCAACGCGGACGCACCGCGCGGCGTCGCTGAGACCATCTTCAGGCCCAACACGCCATCCCTCTTCGAGCAGACCACACGGGAGCTTCCGCAGGTTAGCCTGATGAAGGCGCGCTATCGGGAGATATCCCCGACGACGAAGGTCTCCGTGGAAGGCCTCCACATCGGCATGGAGGATGCCCCTCGGCTCGAAGAGGCGTTGTGGTCTCCTCGGGTGACATACGAAGGAGACCTAGTTCCGAACGATGCGAGAGACGATCCATGTGTTCGATTCGCGGGGTTTCAGCACCTTTGCCCAATCTGGAAGGAGCAGATTGGCGGTGTACTGATGCTGAAACGAGCCCTGGAGTGGTGCGATCAGAACAAGGTTTGGCTGCGTGATCTCGTACCGATGGTCTCGATTTCACGAGGGAATAGGTGCAACGTTATCCGTCTCGGGGTGGTCGGCCAACTGATCTATTTCGAAGTCGGGCCTACTGTTCAAAAGGGTAGTTTGATGCCGATTAACCGAACCCGCGTTTCCAAAATCGACCTGGCTGGTGCCTATGCTGTGGCTCGCGCACTATCCAAGATGTACTTTGAGGCGCGATGCGCGAAGTTGCCAGCCTGTTCCGCGACAATATTCCTTCCCTCGGTTGAACTGGAAAGGATGCCAGATTTTCCGAGTCTGGCCAGAAGTGGTAATTTAAAGGAGGGCGGATTTGCCGGGCTTGTGAGGGCGGAGCTGAGATAGGTGGCACGCTATAGATTGCGAAACAAACACCGCATTCCTATTTTTCAGTAATGGCCATCATCTCTCAACCCAAATGAAAAGCAGCGCTCTCTACGGTAATCCCCCCTAAAATTAGTGGTGTTCAAAAGTAGAATTTTCTCGGCAAGATATCTGAGGAGATTTACGATGAAGAACGGACGATTTAGCGATGCGCAGATCATGGCTGTGTTGAAGCAGGCGGAGGGCGGTGTGCCGATCTCTGAGCTTTGCCGGGAGCATGGGATGAGCAGTGCCAGCTTTTACAAATGGCGGGCCAAATTTGGCGGTATGGACGCGTCACTCATCGCAGAGATGAAGGACATGGCCGAGCAGAACCGCCGCCTCAAGAAGATGTATGCGGAGATGAGCATGCAGAATGAGTTGCTCAAGGAAGCCCTCGGAAAAAAGTCTTGAGGCCGTCTCATCGACGAGAGATGGCCATGAAGGTGGTGGCGGTGCATGGGGTCAGTGTCGCGCTGGCGTGCCGCACGTTCCAGATCAGTGAGACCTGCTATCGCTACAGTCCAACGCTGAGCACCGAGAACGAGGAGATCGCCGATTGGTTGGAACGTCTGACGGCAAACAAGCGCACCTAGGGCTTTGGCCTGTGCTTTCTGTATCTGCGCAACGTGCAGGGCTATGGTTGGAACCATAAACGCGTGTACCGGATTTACTGCGAACTGGAGCTTAATCTACGGATCAAACCCAAGAAACGGCTGAAACGCGACAAGCCAGAACCGCTGGCTGTGCCTGACAAGCCAAATGAGACGTGGTCGATGGATTTTATGGCCGATCAGCTCTCTGACGGCCGGTCGATCCGGACACTGAACGTCCTGGATGACTTTAATCGCGAGGGCCTTTGCATCGAAGTCGACTTCTCATTGCCAGCCGAGCGCGTGGTGCGGAGTCTGAACCAGATCATCGAATGGCGTGGAAAGCCCAAGGCTGTTCGTATCGATAATGGACCCGAATATGTCAGTGGAAAGCTCATGGAATGGGCCGAAAAACAAGGCGTTAGGCTGGAATACATCCAACCCGGAAAGCCCCAACAGAACGCCTATATCGAACGCTACAACGTAAGCGGTGCGCCGCCCCCACACTTACGGGATAGCGCCTGATCTGCGATTCAGAGGCTTCTTTGTTTTGTGGGGAGTTTCTCGATGGGAGCTACAAGCGAGTTTCTGGCAAGGGTGCCGCGCCGTGCGGACGGTAAGCGGAATTGGCCGTCTGAGTTGAAGGCTCGGATCGTGGCGGAGACGTTGATTGAAGGCGAGACAGTCAACGCGGTTGCGAAGCGGTATGAGTTGATCCCCAGCACTGTGTCTGATTGGCGGCGCATGGCGCGACAGGGCAAACTGGTTTTGCCCAATTTGGACGGCATGGATTTTGTGCCTGTTGAGATTGAGACGCCTGCACCTGCGGTCCAGCCTCTGGCGGCGACATCCTCCGGCACGATTGATGTGATCAAAGGCGATGTCACCATTCGTCTTGATTCCGCGACGCCAGCGGCGCGGATCGGCGAGATCGCGCGGGCTTTGGCAACGTGATCACGCCATCCCACAAGGTGCGGATTTTTGTGGCCAGCGATCCTGTGGACTTCCGCAAAGGTCATGACGGGCTGGCCGCCTTGGTGCAAAGCCAATTGCGCCAAAAGCCTTTTGATGGGTCGGTCTATGTCTTCCGGGCCAAGCGGGCGGATCGGCTGAAGATGATCTATTGGGACGGCAGCGGTCTGGTGATGGCGTATAAGCGGCTTGAAGATAACAGCTTTAAATGGCCTGCAATCAAGAATGGGGTGATGCGCCTGGAACCTGCCCAGTTTGAAGCGCTGTTCGCGGGTTTGGATTGGCGGCGTGTACGGCCTTTGGAGGTGGCGGCTCCTGCTGCGGCGGAGTGACTCACTGGCACGTTTGCACGGGCCATTCTGCCCTTGTTTTGTTATGGGAACAGGCATGACTGTGCCTGACAAATTGCCCGATGATATCGCCGAACTGAAGGCGATTATCCGTGCGCAGCAGGATCAGAATGCGCGGCTTGAGGCCTTGGTTGCCTCCTTCAAGAAGGCACTGTTTGGTGCCAAATCCGAGAAGATCGATCCGGCCCAATACGAGTTGGAACTCGAAGACATCGAGACGGCCATCGCACAGGTGAAAGCCGAGATTGATGCGGATGAGCGCACCGCGCCCGTGCGGCCAGCAAAGCCGCGTCAGAGCAATCGTGGTTCACTGCCCAAGCATCTGGAGCGGGTGGAAGTGATCATTGAACCTGATGTCTTCTGCGCCTGCGGCGCCGAGCGTCATGTCATTGGCGAGGATGTCAGCGAAAGGCTGGACATTATCCCTGCCCAGTTCCGCGTGATTGTTACCCGGCGACCCAAATACGCCTGCCGCTCCTGTGAGGGTGGGATCACCCAAGCTCCGGCACTGGCCCACATCATTGCAGGCGGCATGCCAACCGAGGCCACGCTGGCGCATGTATTGGTCTCTAAATACGCTGATCACTTGCCGCTCTATCGACAAGCACAGATTTACAGCCGTCAAGGCATTAATCTGGATCGCTCGACCTTGGCCGCATGGGTGGGCAAATCGGCGTTCGAATTGACCCCCATTTATGATGCCCTGATGGCCGATCTGAAGCACTCGACCAAGCTCTTCATGGATGAGACGCCCGCGCCGGTTCTGGCACCTGGGCGCAAACGCACCAAAACAGGATACTTCTGGGCCCTTGCCCGCGATGACAGGCCTTGGGGTGGTGATGATCCCCCCGGTGTCGCCTTCACATATGCACCGGGGCGATCCGGTCAGCATGCAGAAGATATTTTGAAAAGCTTCAGCGGCACCCTGCAGGTCGATGGCTATGCTGGTTACAACCGCCTGCTGAAACGGCCTGCTCAGGATGTGACACTGGCTTATTGCTGGGCGCATGCCCGCCGCAAGCTGCATGATGTTACCCAATCTGGCGCGGCACCAATCGCGCAGGAAGGCTTGGCGCAAATCCAGGCGCTCTATCGCATCGAAAAAGATCTGCGCGGTCAGACTGCCGAGCAACGGCTCGCCGCGCGACAGGACCGCTCAAAACCCATCATCGACGCCTTCGAGCTATGGCTTGTCCAAAACCGCGCCCGCGTCTCAGCAAAATCGCCGACCGGTGAGGCCCTGAAATACATCGCCAAATACTGGGATGGGCTGATCCTGTTCCTCAGCGATGGTCGCATCGAACTGGATTCCAATGCCGTCGAGCGGACGATCCGTCCAATTGCGCTCAACCGCAAAAACGCGCTCTTCGCCGGGCACGACGCTGGGGCGCAAAACTGGGCCGTCATCGCCTCCCTGATCGAAACCTGCAAACTCAACGAGATCGAACCTCACGGCTATCTGTCAGCTGTTCTCACCGCCATCGCCGAAGGACACAAGCAAACGGACATCAACAAACTGCTGCCCTGGAATTACGTCAGACCCGTGTGACCAGCGCACCGCTTACCGCCAAGTCGACACCGCTGCGCAAAATTCCGAGCCGCCATGGGCGGTCAAAAAGACCCGCCGGAAGACCGAACGCAAGTCGCCAAGGCAACCGGAAATCGCACTTGAGCCGGTCGAGTGGACCGAGGAGGAAGCGGCTGGGTTGGTGCAGGCCTATGGCGTTTCGCTGAGCGAACCGTTGCGATTTAAAATCAACCTCTGTGACGATGGGTCGGTGATTACCAAGGATGGGGAAGTCATTGGCACTTGGACGATGGATGAAAACGCCCATCCCTCCTTCTTTCCTGACGGCGCGACCGAGCCCCTCATCTTTGATGTCTTCTTCGGCCTGCTATGTCAGCGTGTTGCCGAGTGGTATGAAGCTGAAACGGGTGACAAGATTGGGTAGTTTTGCCAAGCTGCTCTATGACACGGGGAACAATCCAAATCGACCTTCGTCCTCCATGCCTGAAAAATGTTCGACGCGGTCGCCCAACTCGACATCCGATGGGGGGTCTGTGTTCTCGACAACAATCACTTGCCGATCAGATTCAAGTTGCAGGAGATATCGATAGAAGTTTCCGTTCAGATTGGTGGCACTCAGGTCATCGTCGGCGCTTTCCGGTTCTTTGTACGACAATAACGGCGAGTCGAGTATGACAAACCCAGGGTGCGGTTTGTCTTGTGACGCACAGAATTCAAGAAGTGAGATCGAAAAAGCAGCTTGAGTGATCGCTCGGAGTCCCTTTCCGTATGATGTGCGGGCCTTCCCTGAGATCACCAGGTCTTTGACCAGCAAATCGAAATGCACGCGGTCGCTTCCCGGAAAGGCCCAGCTCTTCAAAGTTTTTTCGACCAACTCGGAGAAAGGCGCAACCATGGTGTCGGTAAGGCGAGATACTGAAGTGGTGGTCTCTCCCGATGAACTACCCACCTGTTCTAGTTGTGATTTGCGTGCCAGCAGATCCTGCATCGTATCGAACAGCCCCAAGGCTTCTCGGACATTTGCACCTTTGTCTGCAAGTTCCTTGTAGGAAGCTCGTTGTTTTCGGAGATCAGGGGCAACTACTTGCTGCAGTTCAGTTTCCCGTTCTCGAAGTCTTGCCTCAATACCCGGCAAAGCGCCTTCAAGCCGACGTTGTTCCTTTTCTAAAGAGGCGATCGTCTCTTCCAACTCCCCGGCCCGGCGGTCGATTTTCTTGATTTCAGATGTTGCTGCAGAAGTCACGCGAGACACATCACCTGCACAAACGTCGGTCTTGTGAAATTCGGCGGACGAACCACAAACTGGGCAAACATTGGCATCGATCGTTGCGATAATGCTGCCCGCCTCCTGAATGCTCAAAAGGCGTTCCATATCCGACCGGTAATGTTCTCTCAGAAGTTGGAAGCGCACTAGAAGCGTTGCGACTTCGGCGTGGCGATTTCGGTTGTCTTCGCGGCGTTTCATTAAACTGCGGCGGTCAGTGGATATGCGCTTGTAATATTCCTCAGTAACGGAAAGCTGGTTCGAGCGCTCTGCCATGGCTGCAGAAAGGCGGTCTTCCTGCGCTTCCAGGTCGTCCTTGTTGCCGGAGAGCTCCTTAATACGCCGTTCTGTGCCGCCTATTAGCTGATCTAGTAGCTCAAGCTGCGCTTCTCGCTTCTGCTCTTCCGGAGATTTCTGAGAGATTGCTGTCAAAGCGGAATCGTCGAGCCCAGTTAGCAACAATCTGAACACAGACGTGTTTGCTGTGTCGGCGGTATAGTTGCCATCCGAAAGCGGCGACCTCTTCTGTATGATCTCTTCCTCGTTGACGATGCACAGGCGAGCGAGATTCCTGAAGCTCAGGTTCTGAGTTTCATCTTTTTGGTTTTTCTTTATTTTTCTGTCGGACAGTCCGATTTTATCCAGCAGAAACGCCGACAGGTTCTCAGTGTCTTTTGCGCTGTGAACATCACCCAATGCTCGGCCCGGCCCATCGGGCAGGGTATCGGAAAACAGACCATCAAAGACCTCGAATGCCCCTCCAGACATGCTTCGGGCAATGGTGAAGTTCTCATCACCAGATGAAACCGCCAAAAGAATGCGGTCATACCCATTGGATTCTTTGAAGTCGGTTAGTGGACCCTTCGCACCAAGCATGAAGTCGATGGTTTCAACGATGAAGGATTTCCCGGTATCCGATGCACCATAGATAACATTCAAGCCTGCGTTGAATGTGACAATGGCCGGTACTTTATCGGGGCCATGGAAAGCAAGGCTTTCGATTTGAATCCCGCGATAGGTCATTCGGAACCTGTGAAATCGTCTTGGAATTCGGCGACCCAGTCATCCAAGAGCTCAGACATCAACGTGTCGAATTGAGTTTCATTGTACTCTTCGAAGTACTGGGCGACCCATTTGGCACGATCGAGCAAGCGCTGCGCGTACGATGTGGTCAGTGCTTCAACAAAGAAGGAGGAATACTCCCCTGCACGGTAGTAGATCCCTTGGTCGGTAATTGAACGCTCAACAAGTTCGCGAGACATGAGTAGATCCAGTGCCGCGTAAACCGCCTTTCTCCTAACCTGTGTCACCGGTGTGGTGATCGGCGTCGATGGATGCAGATCTTCGGGACCATCCAGCAAACTTGTTCTGACGACCAGGTAGTCGAGAGCAGTGAGCCGCTGAATGTCGAGCTCCCGCGGAAAACTTGCGTGCAGGGCCATAACTGCCCGTAACCCGGTCTCAAGCGCGCCGTTGAATGGTGATCGGTTCAGGCTGTCTACTTTTTCCATGTCAGCCTTCCATCGTTGGCGAGTTGATGGCAAACGCCTCTTCTGTCCGCCGGCCGAGCGGCTCTATTAAGGGGATGCGCATCAAGAGCCAAGGTCTGAGCCATGTCTGTCACTGCGACAACTCTCGCGTAGCCGTCCGGATGCGACTTGTCATGCGTGTCAGCGACGCCATCGTGGATTTCATCCTGCAGCGACTCGAATGTGCCGGGTTCGGTTTTGTCGCGAACGAACACACGTAGGGATTCAGCGTGAAAAAACGCTTCACGAGAGCGTTTGAGATGGTCGTTGAGAGGCTTCCACTTTGTGATCTCGGACAAGGATATCTGCGCTTCGCCGGCATGGTCCGCATAGGCCTCGAGCAACCGGTCTACGTAGTTCCTTTCGTGGGCTTCGACTTCCTCGGGAGGCATTTCCGACTTCGGCCGAGGCGGAAGTCCGCTACCAAACCGCCTTTGGTGATATCGAGTCTTTCCATGCTGCTCGATCACTTTTCGTGCTGCAGGAGCCTTGAAGACACGGAAATCGAAGTTGTTCACGTATTTCGAAAAGTCGCCGACAAGTTCGATAACCTGCTTGTCAGTCACCCTTTTGGAAATGGATCTTTCCCACCCTTCGATGACTTTTTCCTTTAGCTTGGATGCATTGCCCAAAAGCAGATCGAGAGTGGGTGTTGTGCCTTTTGGGGCGATGAAGAAGCAGGCCTTTGGTGCTTTGTAGTCGCCGCAGAACGAGTACCAGAGAATCTTCCCGATCTCTGGCGCGATGTCGGTGAATCCAAGTGGACGTGCATAGTGCTTGCACTGATAGTTGTCCCAGTCACCCAAGAAGCAGTCGGCATCCATGAAACCCGCCACGTCGATCCCTTTGTCGCCGGAACCGGTCGGACGAACCACATCGGCATAGATCTCCTTCAGCGAATGAACCCACTCATCGACGAATGTTTCCCACTCATCGGAGTCGTAAGTGAAGATCAGCCTTAAAGGATCGATCTTTGGGCCGTCCTCAAAGCCTGCGGCGGAGAGGGTCGTATCGTGGGGAAGTTCCTTAATTGCGCATTCGAACTCGATCATGGAGACCAATTATCAGATTTCTCTACCTAAAAGTGTTGTCACAATATCAAGCGTTCCTCGGTGATCAATCTGCAATTTGTAGTGCGATGGGCCTAACTTGGAAAAGAGTGATCGCTGCGGCCTTTGTCTCCACCCGGCAGATAGAACTCCGTAATCCCCCGCTTCCCCTCGGCCCGCCCCAGCTGCACGATGACATCGATGGACTTCCGGATATATTCCCGCACCTCGGCGAAGGTCAGCGGTGTGCCAGCCTGCAGCACCATGATCGCAAGCCGGTCGATGGCGAGTTCCGCGGTTTCTGCGTGGATGGTGGAAACCGACCCACCATGACCGGTGTTGATGGCTTCGAGATAGGTCAGGGCCTCGGCCCCGCGCAACTCGCCGACGATAATCCGGTCGGGGCGCATTCGGAGGGAGGCCTGGAGAAGGGCGTTGGCGCTGCGTTGCGAGCCGGAACCTCGGTCGGCCAGGAGGGCAACAGTGTTCGGCTGGCCGGGGAAAAGCTCAAAGGCGTCCTCGATGGTGATCAGCCGCTCGTGTTCGTTGATGTGCGTCAGAAGGTGGCGGGCGAAGGTGGTCTTGCCGGTCGAGGTGCCGCCGCTGATCAGGACGTTGAGCCGCGCCTCGACCAGGGTCTGAAGTGCTGCTTCAAGGTGCTCTTCTGCGAGACTGGCGATGTTCTTCATCTTCTCGGCGCGGAGGGCATCGAGCGAGACAGCCTTGCCGAAGAGATAGGCCGGGGCGTAATCTTGGATGCTGCCCGAGGCGAAGAGGCGGATGGTGATCGAGGCGCCGCGATCGATGGCGGGCGGCACGGCGACCTGGACCCGGAGGGGGCGGCCCGCATATTCCACCTTGCCGGAGACGAGCGGGTTCTTTTCAGAGACGCGGGCCTTGGCGTCGCCAACGATGGTCTGGGCCATGTTGAGGGCTGTGGTCCGGTCCACGGTCTGGCCCTCGTGGCGCATGGTGGCGTCGCCTGCGACCTCGAGCCAGACCTTGCCGTCCGGGTTGATCGCGATCTCGACCACGTCGTCACGCCTCAGCAGATCGCGGAACGGATCGAGATAGCGCTCGAGGTATGAGGCTGGGCTTTCTGTCCGGGTCAATAAATCACCACATCCCGATCCACGAGCACGGTGACCGAGGCTCCCTGATCGACATAGATCGTCGGGGCGATCGAAACCTGATCGGCGATGACGGACCCGACCGCATCCTGCAGGTCGCTGCCGACATCGCCCAGGACGATGCTGGTGGTTTCATTGTTGGCACTTTCAGCCGCGACGGCTGGTGCCGCCCCGATCACGGAAATCAGCGCAGCACCGCCGAAGCGCTCGGCAAACTTGGTGTCGACGAGACCGGTGAGGCCTGAGCGGCCGAGTTGGTCTCCGCCCACGGCGGCGACTTCCATCGAGGTGCCATCCGGCGTCAGGACGCGGGTCCAGAGGATCAGGATACGCTTCTGGTGCATGTCGATGCCGGAGCGGTATTGGCCGAAAAGGCGGGAGCCCCGGGGGATCAGGATCCGTTCCCCGGAAAACGCCGGAACGGGTTCGGAGACAACCGCCACGACAGACCCGGGGAGATCGCTGTTGATGGCGGTCTGAAGCGCCGCCTGGATGACGGAGCCTTGGGTCAGCGTGCGCTCGGGATGGGTGAGGCGGGCGGCCTCCTGCACCTCGAGTGGGCGAGCGCTTTGCAGGAACTGCTCATTGCCCGAGAGGACCGGCCCGCCAGTGCCAGCGACCGCCGGATCGGCCACCGCCGCGCCACTTTGGCCACCCCGCGGATCGTCGGCATAAACAACCGCGGGGGATTTGATCTGCGCGGTCAAAAGCTCCTCGGCGATCCGTTCGGCCTCGCGCTGGCGCTGCTCCTCTTCCTGACGCCGGCGCTCTTCGAGAAGGCGCTGGTCGGCGATCAACCCTTCGCGGTCCAACTCTGCCTCAAGCCCCTCACGCTGTGCACGCTCGGCGTCGAGCATGGCCTGCAGACCCTCGATGCGGGTCTCGGTCTGGCGCTGCAGGTTGGCAAGCTCGGCTTCTTTCTCCGCGATAAGTGCTTCCAATGCTGTCTTCTGTTCGTCGAAGGCTTCGCGCAGGTCAGAAACGGCGGACTGGATTTCCGAATTCCGCGCGGCCTGGCTGGCGGCGAGGGCCTCGCGGAGCTTGGCGATCTCGGCCAGCACCTCAGCGCTTGGTTCCGGGGCAGGGGCGGCGGGCACGTCGAGTGCCTCCTCGACGGCGATTAGCGCGTCATTGACCCGCTGATCTGTTTCGTCGGGTGGAAACTCCAGCCGCCCGCCAGTGCCGGGGCGGCGGTCCTGAAAGGTCTCGACATCGGAGGTCTCGAGTGCGCTGTCACCTTCTTGCAAACCGGTCGCCAGGAAGTATGCGACCCCGGCGCCGCCAAGGGCGAGGGCGGCAGCGAGGGCACCGACCCCGAGACTGTTGCCGCGGCGCTTGGATTTGCCGCGCTGGCTGAAGTGATCGAGGCGGTCCTGAAGGTCAGGAGGGGTTTGATCGGCCATGTTCAGTTGCTCACGTAGATGGCGCTCTCGTCGCGCCAGGCGCAGATCGCCTCATCACCAATGCGCAGCGTCCAATAGGTGTTCACTCCGAGGACCCGGACGGTGTTGCCTTGCTGGGTCCAGTTGACCGTGCGCTCACGGCCCTGGTCATCGGCCTTGAAGAGGGCGGGCTGACGACCGTTCTCCGGGAAGACGAAATACGTATACCGCCCGTCGTCGTAGATATGGCTGGGACGGAAGTCGCCCTCTCCCGAGACGCGGTAGTTGTAATTGCGCGTGGCTTCAAAGCCCTTGGGCTGGGTGGCACCTGTCGTGCGGCGTTCCTCGTCGGGGTAGCGGAAGCGGACCTCGAAGAACATGCCGGTGCGGTTCGGGATCGAGTCCTCACGCAGGTGGAAGGAATAGGTGCGTCGGTTGGTGATCACCGTCATGTTGGTGGAAGCATTGGCCACATGTGGTTTGATCGTCAGCACATTGCCGAGCTCGGGGATCGGATCGACCTGGAAGCTCTCGGTGTCGCCGACGATTACCGCATCAAACCGCTCCCCCGCCCCGAAATGAATCGTGGTCGAATGCCTCAGATCAGTCTCGATGCGGTAAACCTGGTTTTCATTATAGACGGCGGTGCGGATGCGGATGTCGAGTGGGCCGCCTTGCGGCGTGGCCTCGGCAAAGGCGGCAACGGGGAAGACAAGCGCGACGAGAAGCATGGTGGGGAGCGCGGGCAGGGATTTCATCTTCGTCAGTTCTCCAGGGTCTCGGCGTCGACGCGGTAGGAGGTCACCACGAAGCCCAAGGGGTTGGCCCAGACGTCCTGAAGGCGCTGGCGGGTTTCGGGTTGGAAGTCGTAGCCGACAGTGGCGACATAGGACCGGGTGACGGTGCGCGTGTCGCGGGGACGGCGCAGCGTGCGGGTGAAGCGGACCTGGGCCACGCCGCGCTCGATCTGGTTCACCGACTTGATCACCACCTCGATCTTGGCGTCACGGCCATAGACCGTGATCGGGTAGTCCTCGTTGGTGGAGGACCAGAGATCGCGCAATGTACGGGCGGCGTCGCCATCCGAACGGTCGAGCACCGAGTTGATGCGTTGCTCGCCATCGGTCAGGTCATAGGTTTCTCGGTCGTCGACGTAAGCGACGAGATTGGCCTGGATGATGGCGTCGCTTTCAGAAAGGGTCAGCGCCTGGACGGCCGCGACCCGGTCCATCTCGCCGGTTTCCTTGTCGACCACGACCACGAAGGTCTCGGTCGATTTGAGCGGAAAGAGGCTCGCGCCTGCGACCATGCCAGCGACGCCGACCAACACGCCGGCCGCTGCTACGAACCAGGCGAAGCGCTCGCGCCGACGCGGCCCGTAGATGAAATCCGCTTCAAACGCGTCGCGGTCAGGCGCGGGGGAACTGGTCACAAACTTCTTCAAAGTCGTTGTCTTTCACATCAGGGTTTGCGGAAAGCCTTGGCGGCGGAGAGAAGCGCGCCGGGGCTTTGCCGGATCATCTCGCCGGTCTTCACCACGCCCACATTGGCCATCTGGTTCAGCTCATGCGGGGATTTGCCTGTGACGAGGCGCGCGGTCGCGCCCGTGCCATACTCCCGCGTGTTCACGAAGCCCTGACGTGCGAGGCCGGTCAGGCCCACGGCATTCGAGGCAATGCCCACGACACCGGTGAGGTTGGAGGCGATATAGGGGACCGAGGCCATGATCCCGGCGCTGAGGATCAGGATCACGAGAAAGGGCAGGATGAGGCTGACGGTCTCGACATCGCCCGGATCGGCGGAGGCATCGCCGATGGCTTCGGCGATCGCCACGATGATGCCCGCCGCGCCTGCGGCGGCGACGGGCATGAGCGCATAGCCGATGGTGGCGCGGGTCCAGGCCTCGAAGAGGGATTGGGTCGGCTTGAAGAGCGAGGTCACGATCATGAAGGGGGCGATCACGATCATCAGCGCGAAGACGATGCGGGCGAAGGCGATAATCCCGGCGGTGACGGCGGCAAAGACGGCGGAGAGGACGAAGAAGATGGCGCCCAGGACAGCGCCGAAGACCCAGCCCGCCCGGTCGCCGATCGTGTCGCCATAGGCGGTGATGCGGGCGACCATGTTGTCGAGGCTCTCATAGACCCCGGCCTCGTCGCCCGAGCCGGTGAGCGCCAGGATCGAGGCTCCGACGGAGTCGGGCACCCGCGTGACGATGTCATAGATTTCGCTGAAATTGTCCCAGCTCTGCGCGAATATGCCCACCAGCGCCACCTTCATGCCGAAGGCAAAGCCGGTGCCGAAGGGCAGGGGGCGGAGCTGCATGACCGCGTTTATCCCGAGCAGCACGACGAGGAGTGCAGCCCCGGCGGAGATCACGTCACCGACAGCACCTGCCGAAGAGACAAAGCCGTCCTGCGCCACGGTATCCACCGCGGCATCGACCTGGCTCAGGATGTCACGAATGATCCCCATCTACTCGGCACAGGCCTCCGCAACTTGAGCCTCGAGCGCGTCGGCCTGCGCGTAGAGATCGAGCACCTTGAACGGCAGGTGTGGGTTATCCGAGGTCTGAAACCGGGGCAGGGCGGTGTGCGCCTGATCCCAGGTGAACTGATCCAGCAGGCAGGTGCAGGCTTCCGAAGCGAGTGCTTCCTCGGCGATCAGGATGCGCAGGATCGCGCGGTAGCCGTTGCGCAGATAGGCGGTCTCGGCCAGATCGGCGGGGGGTTTCGGAACAAGGCATGCGTCGGCTTCGTCCCGCGCGATGGCCATCGAGCTGAAGGGTGTATCGCCGAACGGATCCGTATTCGGGGTCTGGGCCAGCGCGCTACAGGGCAGGGCAGCCAAGACAAGTGCTGCGAGACCAAGCGCCTGAACTGGAGCCAAGCTGTAGGTCATGGGTCGCCTCATGGATCCACCGCCATCGACCGGAACTTGCGCTCATCCGCGAGGGTTGCGGCATCGACGACGCCGAGCTGGCCGGCGCTGACGCCTTGCGCCGCTTCCAGCCGCCAGATCTGGGTCAGGATGATGCCAAGTTCGGCGGTGACGCGGGTGTTGAGATCGACGGCGGCTTTCAGCCCGTCCTGATCGTCGATGAGCCCGACCATGGTCTCGAGCCGTTCGAGACTTTGCCCCGCCTCTTCATGGCTTTCCTGCGCCGCGACTGAGAGCATGGCGCTGGCCCCGGCGGAGGCGGCGATGCGGTTGTCGGCGGGCTGATCGGACCCCGAAAGCGTGCTCAGACGTTCCGAGGTAAAGCCGCTGCCCGAGAGCACCCGTTCGACCGAGGCCGAGAGTTCTGCGCCCGGATTGAAGCCGCTCAGAAAATCACCGCTCGCCAGCGATTGCGCGGTATTGAGGGGCGCGACCAACTTGCCGCGCAGCGCGCGGAATTCTTCGACAGTGGCAAAGAGTTCTCCCAACCCGCTGCCCTCTATGAGCGAGGTCAGTTGCGCCTCGAGGTTTGTGAGCTGCGACAGCTGGGTCTCCAGTTCCAGCCGCATGGTGGCGAGCTGCTGCATTTGCACATTCAGATCCTCGGCCATGTGCTCGAGTTGTGCCACGAACTGCTGAAGCGCCGAGCCGTCAAAGGTCGGCACACCCTGGGCCGAGGCGGGCGAAGCAAACCCGAGTGTGGTGACCGCCGCGGCGGTCAGGAGAAGGTGTCTCATTCGGGAACTCCCATCTGCATGAAGTCGCGCTCGGCCAGCCGGTCGGCGACGAGGTGCTGCGCGTAGGCCGCCTCGCGTTGCTGGTTGGCGGCCATCAGCCGGACGCGGAGGTTGAGGATGCGGCCGATCTCGGCCTTGGCGTAGGTGTTGAGCTCCCAGGCCGCCTTGGCATTGGGTTGGGCGTCGATCTGCAGGATGATCGCGCGGAGGCGGTTGATGACCTGTTCGGTTGTGGCAGAACTGTCAGCCGCGTAGTAGACGCCCGCCTCGGAGATGCTGGCATACTCGGCAAGCGCAAAGTCCGAGGGCGAGAGCGTCCCGAGCGCGTCGGCACCGCCCACGACAGCCAGGTATTCGTTGTAGAACTTAGAGATGTTGCGCACGTAGCCTTGGGTCTCGGCAAAGGGCGGCACGCCACCGTATTCGATCACCCGGCCGGGGCCTGTGTTATAGGCCGCGAGCGCATGGGGGATATTGCCGAAGCGGTTGAGCTGGGTGGTGATGTAACGCGCGCCGCCGCCGAGATTGTCCTTCACATCATAGCGGTCGACGCCGAGATCGGACGCGGTGCCGGGCATGAGCTGGGTCAGCCCATAGGCTCCGACCGGGCTTTCGGCGGCGACGTTGAAGCGGCTCTCCTGCTTGATCAGCGCCTGGAAAAGGCAGCGCCATTGGGTGGCCGAGAGCCCGGCCCGGGCCACGCCGGGGGCGCCTGCGAACTCGCCCGCGACCTCGACGATCATCATCTCGACCGTCTCGCGGCCCTCGCCGAAGAGGCGGCTGTTCATCGGGCTCGCATCTGTATTGGGATAGACCGCCGCCACCCCGAAATCCGCATTGCCCTCGAGTGCGCGGATATCGAAGCCGCGACCGGTGATGGCTGCCGTCATCTCCTCGAGGACGCGCAGCTGGTCGGCCTGCACATCGGCCAGCGTGGATTCGGTCCGATCCTTGTCCTGCTGGACGCCCAGATCCTCGGCGAGCGCTGTCACCCGCGCGATGGCGCGGCCGATCGCGGAATTGTCCTGCGTCGGCACGCCCTGGGCTTGGGCGGGCAGGGCGATAAGGCCGAGGCAGAGCCCGGCGGATATGATTGCGGCGCGGCTCATTCCGGACGCGGCAGGGGCTCGAAAGTGCAGCCCGGCTTGGCTGCCTGCTGAACCGGTGCGCCCATGGTCGAGAAGGACAGGGCGGCGCGCGTCACCTGCGGCGCGCCGTTGCGTCCGAAGCAGGGCGAGGTTTTCTCGGTGTATTTCTCGCAAGCTGAGAGAAGCCCCGCGGCGGCGCAAAGCATAAGGAGGAGTTTCGAACTCATATCACATTTCTCCAGAAGTCGGGATTGGCGCGCCAATCGGCGGGCACGCGGGCCTCGCCAGTGGCGCCGCCACCAAGGATGGGGAGGATGTTGCCAAGTGCGGAGAGGTCCGCATCGACGAAGACGCTGTCGCCCGCCGAGCGGACAAGCGCGATACGCTGGCCGATGGTCGGCTGCACGAGAAGTGCGGCTTCCTTGGCGTTCACGCGCAGAAAGTCGTAGTCGGAGATTGTGGCGCGGTCATTTGGGAAGAGGATCTGGGTCGGGACCGTCTCGACAATGGTCTTGCCGACGCGGCTATCCCGCAGCTGGCTCGGATATTGCGTCATCATGATCACGACGCAGTTCATCTTGCGAAGCGTCACCAGCCAGTTTTCCAGCCGCGCCCCGAAATATGGATCGTCGAGAAGCTTCCAGGCTTCGTCGAGCACGATGATGGTGGGGCGGCGATCCTCGACCACGCGTTCGATCTGGCGGAAGATGTAGGAGAGCACCGCCATCCGCTCGGTCGTCATGTCGAGGATCTCGGTCATGTCGAACCCGACGATATCGCCCGTGAGCTTGAGGCCCGCGCCGCGCTCGGGTTCGTCGAAGACCCAGCCATAGCGCCCGCCCGGGGCCCATTCGGCGACGCGGGATTGCAACTCGCCATCGTCATCGAGCGACTGGAACAGGGTCTCGAAACTGGCGAAACGCTGTAGCGCCGCGCCCGCATCGGCGTTCTGGCCGACCGCACTCTGGATATGGCGCGACTGCTCGCCCGAGAGCGTGCCATTGCGCGTGAGAAGTGTCGCAAGCCAGTCCGAGAGCCAGGCGCGGCCACGCTCATCAGTCTCGGTGGCGAGCGGATTGAGGCCCGTGGGCACGCCGGCCCGGATCTCGTTGTAGCGCCCACCAAGGGCGCGGACCGCCATTTCGAGGCCGCGATCCTTGTCGAAGAAAAAGAGCCGAGCGCCGACCCTCTGCGCTTGCGCCGCGAGGAAGGCAGTGGTCAGTGTCTTACCTGTGCCTGTGCGTCCCAAAACCAGCGTATGACCGACGGTGGGTTCCTTGCCGGGGCTGCCTGCCTCGTGAAAATTGAAGCGATAGCCAGAGGTGCCGACCGTGGGCAGGACCGAGATGGTCTGACCCCAGGGCGACTGATCCGGGCCGCGCCCTTCGACGCTGCCATGCAGGGCCGCGAAGTCGGCGAAGTTGATCGAGGAGATGGGCGTCTTGCGCGCGCGGTAGCCGAAGTTGCCGGGCGATTGCGCGAAGTAGGTGGCTTTCAGCGCCATGCTCTCGCGCACGATCACGGACATGATCTCCTGTCCGACGCGCTTGATCTGGGCGGCAGCGCCTTCGAGCGTGTCGCGGTCCGGCGCATAGACCGCGATGGAGAGGTGATGATCCCCAAAGGCGATGCGGCCCGCCTCCTGGTCATCGGCGGCCTGGCCGAGCTGCTCGCGCAGGGAGACGGCGGCATCGTCAGAGGCATGCATCTGGCGGATGATGCGCTGGATGCGCTCGGCCATGATGTTGTTCGGAATCGGGCTGAAGGAGTTCGTCAGCACGATGTCGAGCGGCAGGTCGAGGGCGTCGAGCAGCGTCACATCTGTCAGCGCCGGATAGGTCTTCATCGAGAAAAGCGCGCCGTATTTGACCTGACCGGTCACGGCGTCCGTCAGGGTGACGACGTCGCCGTCAAAGGTTGCGCGGCAGTTGCTCAGGGAGTGCGACAGAGGCAGGGCGCTTTGCCCGAAGGCAATGGGGGAGAATACCCCAGCGTTCAGCGTGTTGAGATAGCCCAACCACTCCCCGCCCGACTTTGTGAGCCTCAAGGGATTGGCCGAGGCAAGCGCCACCTCGAAGAAGCCCATGACCTCGTTCAGTTCCTGCAGGCGCGTCGCGCGGTCCTTGACCCAGGCCTTGCGGGCCAGCGTCCGCAGGAGCGGAATACGTGCGGAGATATCAGGCCGCCGGATGACGCTGAGATAGAGCTGGCGCTTGGCCGGGCGCAGCTCTTTGACATGGGCTTGCCAACGGGCATCGATCGCGGCGGCGAAGCTGTCCCCTTCGATGGGGCGCATCCCGAGATCCTGCGGCACGGAGATCCGGTGGATGTAGAAACCGAAGGCATTGCCGGTTTGGGCGACGATGGCCGCGACTGCGCGTTTGAGCGCGTCGAGCCGGGCGTCCTCGCTGGTCATCGGGTTCAGACCATCAAGGCGCAGGGTCGCCAAGAGGTCGCCCTCGCGCAGCACCATCACATCGTCATCCGCCAGAGCGAAATACGGCAGGTGCTCCGCGAGATAGCTCTCCCGCGCGAACTCCCCGCCGCCCGCTTGAAGGAGTGCCGTTCCGTGAGTGGAAAGAGTGCCTGCATCAAGCGCCAAAGCTGTCGCCTCCGTACAGGGCCCGGTTCTTCGTCGGGCGCACCGATCCATAGGAGACGCGCAGGACCTCGAAGAAATGCGGCTCCCGGTCGGCGACGAACCAGAGGACCGGATAGGCGACAAGGCCGATCAGGAAAAAGACCATCGACTTCGTCCAGATGAACGGCAGAACGACCCCCGTCGCCAGCACCACGAGGTATCCGACGGGGAGGCCCAGATACTTGGGCGGACGGGCGAGGCCCAGAAAGAGGGGGGATCGTTCTGCCAATGCTCTACTCGGTTCTCAGGAGAATCCGTCGACGATGGTGCCGGCCGAGAAAATCAGCACGATTCCGATGATGACCGAGGCGAACCAGCCCCAGTTCAGCCGTCCCATCATGCACATGAAGCCGGTGCCGATGACCGCGAGCGTGGCAACCGCGATCCCGATGGGGCCGGTCAGCGCGGCCTCGACGGTTTCCAGCATAGTCTGGATCGGCGACAAGTCCTGCGCGAAGACTGGCGTTGCGAAGGCCGTCAGGGTTGTGGCGACAGGCAAGAGGCGGCTGAGGCGATGTCTGAGCATGCGAAGTTCCCTTGTTTTACTGAAGTTCGATGAGGACCGGCGCGCGGGCCGGCACCCGCTCTGCGACACGGATGTCCGGCGTGGAAATAGGCGTGCCTGCCAGCCGTGACCGGATCCGATGGATGCGCGCGATGTAGTCGCGGGTCTCGGCGAAGGGCGGGATGCCGGAATACTCGACCACGCGGTGCGGCCCGGCATTGTAGGCTGCCAGCGCCAGGTCGATGTCCTTGAACGTGGCGAGCTGCGCGAGCAGGTAGCGTGCGGCGCCGTCGAGGTTCTGAGTGGGATCGCGCGGATCAACCCCCAAGGCGCGAGCCGTGTCCGGCATCAGCTGGCCCAGGCCGTAGGCGCCCTTGGGGCTGACGGCAGACGGATTGTAGCTGCTTTCCGCCTCGACCAGGGCGTGGAACAGGACTTTCCAGTCGTTAGCACCCAGCCCAACTTGACGCAGGGCGCGATTGCCCGCGTGCCGACCTGCAGTGGCATGGATCAGCGCGAGGATGTCGACGCGACCGGACGGCGCTGTGGCGTCCAGCGAGGCCAGCACAACATTGTCCTCAGCGCCATCACCCAGCCCCGCCCAGGCAGGCCGCTCACCATGAAACGTCCAGCCAGAGGTCCGGGCGGTGCCATCTCGGCCGAAGGCGATGACGTCAGCCGCGCTCCTCGAGGGTGATACTGTAGTCAGGACCAAAGCGCAGATCGCGCCCGTCACCGAATTCGAGATGATGTTTGAAGAGACCCGGCCATATGTTGAAATACCGCGGCTCTGGCCCGTGTGGGGTGATCCGGGTCGAAACCAGAATGGCTTCCGGCTGGCTCTCGCGCAGGTAGATGCACTGGTAGCGCGGCTTGCCATCGTCCGTGAACCCCACGAGTTCATACCGGCAGCGGAACGCGATGCCCTTCTCGGACAAGTCTTTGACACCATCGATGGTGATCAGGATCTGGTTGCGCGCTATCGGCATGTTCGGACTCTCCCCACGAGAGCCCTTCTACTTCACGACACTAAGGCCATAAAGTCATATGGAGTCAATACGACATATTGCATAAAAATACATATTGCTTGATAGTTACTGCAACTTTTGCGGGAGAGTGACATGAAGCGACAGATGTTGGCAGCGGCGATTGGAGTGATGGCAGTGTTCGGAGCCCCGGAGGAGGCGCAGGCCTATGACATCGACTGCGCCATCATGCTTTGTATGGCGGGAGGTTTCCCACCAAGCACGGTCTGCACGCGCGCCTATCGCACTATGATCCGCCGCATCACGCCTTGGCCGAGCCTTCCGCCCTTCGGGGTTTGCACGTTCGCGCATGTGTCGGTCGAACTGGGCGGGCCCGGCGGGGAGGGTGAGCTCGACACTAACCTGCCGGAATACGAATGGCTGAACCGAACCCATGTGATATGGTTCACCGGACGATCCTACGAGCCGCGTGACGCGCCGCGTCAGTGGGATTGGTCGATCCGCTCCTGCGATCGCGAGAACCGGACCTGTCGATATATCAAGCGGGTCTACGGATCGCACACGCCGTGGCCCGCGACATTCATCTCAGAAAGTGGACAAGAGATCGCCTACCCGACCAGCGGTGGTTTATGGCACTTCTACTCCCGCAGCATCATGGTCGAATACGGCGACTACGAGGGCAACATGGGCCACTCGGAGTGGTTCTCTTACTGATCCGAACGGTCCGATATGTTCAGGGAAACCGGACGAAGCTCGGCGAAGCTGGCATCGAAGCGCTCTGGATCAACATGCCAGCGGCGGCTCACCGAGCCATCATTCCAACGGTAATCGGTGAACAGATGAACTTCCTGCACCCCTTCGTTCAAAAACCCTTCCTGAAAAGGCCAGCCTGTTTTTCTTTTATCCATTGAACTCACGACGCTCCATTTGACTACCTCTTGAGACGTTCCAATCCAGGACACATCAGGGGCTGGCAAATACTGGCTAGCGTTTTGTGAAGAGCTCTTCGGGGTCGACGTTTAGCGCCTTGGCGATGCGTTCGAGAAGGTCGAGGGAGGCGGCGAACTTGGCGTTCTCGACCTTGCCCATATGGCCGCGACTCACGGCGGCCCGATAAGCAAGCTCCTTCTAGCTGAGGTCATGGGATGATCCGTCTCGCAAACATTGTGGGCCGTACAATTACTCTTTCGGAAAAGGGCGGCACCGGCAATTCCGGTGCCGCCAGTTGGTCGTCCACAGGGAGGTAACAGAGGACGAATCTTTGATTAAAGTTTCTCGGTCAGCTCCGGCACGAGGGTGAAGAGGTCACCCACCAGCCCGTAATCGGCCACCTGGAAGATCGGCGCCTCTTCGTCCTTGTTGATCGCGACGATGATCTTGGAGTCCTTCATGCCAGCAAGGTGCTGGATGGCCCCCGAGATGCCGACGGCGACGTAAAGATCCGGCGCCACGACCTTGCCGGTCTGACCGACCTGCCAGTCGTTCGGCGCAAAGCCCGAGTCGACAGCCGCACGGCTGGCACCCACGGCGGCACCCAGCTTGTCGGCCAGCTTCTCGATGATCGCGAAGTCTTCCTTCGAGCCCACGCCGCGGCCGCCGGAAACGACGATCCCCGCGCTGGTCAGCTCCGGACGGTCACTTGCGGCGACCTTGTCCTCGACCCATTCCGACAGACCGGGGTTCTCGGTCGCCGAGACGGTCTCGACCGGTGCGGCCGACTGCTCGCCCGCGGCGTCAAAGGTCGACGTCCGGATCGAGACGACCTTCTTGGCGTCCTTCGATTTCACCGTCTGGATGGCGTTGCCCGCGTAGATCGGCCGTTCGAACGTGTCGGCATCGACGACGCCCGAGACGTCCGAGATCACCATCACGTCCAGCAGCGCGGCCACGCGGGGCAGCACGTTCTTGGCGTCGGTGGTGGCCGGCGCCACGATGTGGTCGTAATCACCTGCCAGCGACACGATCAGCGCGGCAGTCGATTCCGCCAGCCGGTGCCCCAGCGAGGCATCCTCGGCGACCAGCACCTTGCTCACACCCTCGATCTTCGCAGCCGCTTCACCCGCGGCAGAGGCCGAGCCCCCGGCGCAGAGCGCGGTCACGTCGCCCAGGTTGGCACAGGCGGCCACGGCCTTCGCCGTGGCGTCCAGCGCCAGTTCACCGTCATTGACTTCGGCAAGAAGAAGAACAGCCATCACACGACCCCCTTTTCTTTGAGTTTGGCCACCAGCGTATCCACGTCCGGCACGATCTCACCGGCCTGGCGCGCTTCCGGCTCGGTGGTCTTGACCACCTCGAGGCGCGGGCTGACGTCGACGCCGTAATCCTCGGCGGTCTTCTCGTCGAGCGGCTTCTTCTTTGCCTTCATGATGTTCGGCAGCGACGCATAGCGCGGCTCGTTGAGGCGCAGATCGACGGTGACGATGGTCGGCATCTTCACCTTGATGGTTTGCAGGCCCCCATCGACCTCGCGGGTGATCTTGGCGTGATCGCCCTCGATGTCGAGCTCGGAGGCGAAGGTTCCCTGCGACCAGCCCAGCAGCGCCGACAGCATCTGGCCCGTGGCGTTCATGTCGTTGTCGATCGCCTGTTTCCCGGCAATCACCAGGCCCGGCTGCTCTTCCTCGACCACTTTCGCAAGGATCTTGGCCACGGCCAGCGGCTCGATGTCCTGGTGCACGTCATCCGCGGCCACCACGAGAATCGCCCGGTCCGCGCCCATCGCCAGCGCCGTGCGCAGCGTCTCCTGCGCCTGCTTCACGCCGATCGAAACGGCCACGACCTCTTCGGCCTTGCCTGCTTCCTTCAGACGGATCGCCTCTTCCACGGCAATCTCGTCGAACGGGTTCATCGACATCTTGACGTTGGCGAGATCGACACCCGATCCGTCCGCTTTCACGCGGACCTTCACGTTGTAGTCGATCACGCGCTTGACGGGCACAAGCACCTTCATGCGTGGGTCTCCTGTCTCATTTCATTGAAGTTGTTCCGTGGGTAAAATGGCCACTGACTGCCGGAGGACCATCTGCAACAAGCCCGAGCATGTTGGACGGGGTCAGAACTCTTTCGACATCTTCGGGACTCATCACTCCTGTCTCGACTGCAACCTCTGCAAGGCTGCGTCTGCTCTCACGTGCCACTTTTGCGATTTTCGTAGCAGTCTCATACCCGATAAACGGCACCAGCGCGGTCACCGGAACGAGACTGCCGGTGAGAAGTGCCTCGCAGCGGGCGGAATCAGCTTCTATTCCGCTGACGCAGCGATCGGTCAGCACGCCGAAGGCGCGTGTCAGCATGCGCATGGATTGCAGAACGTTGAAGATCAAGACGGGCTCCATGGCGTTTAGTTGCAACTGTCCGGCCTCTGCGGCCAGTGTGACCGTCAGGTCGTTCCCGATCACCTGGTACGCTACCTGGTTAACCATCTCGGGAATGACCGGGTTCACCTTGCCCGGCATGATCGAAGATCCCGCTTGAACTGGAGGCAGGTGGATTTCTCCGATACCTGCCCGCGGTCCGCTGCTCAGGAGCCGCAGATCATTGCAAATCTTTGATATCTTGACAGCAATCCGTTTCAAGGCGCTCGAGAACATGACAAATGCACCAAGATCAGAAGAGGCTTCGATGCGATTGCGCGCCTCGCTGAGTTCAAAGCCGGACACCGCCGAAAGATGCTGCACGACCAGAGACGGATAGCCCGCAGGTGTATTGACCCCGGTGCCAACCGCGGTCCCGCCCAGATTGACCTCTTTCAGGAGCTCAGAGATTTGACGCACGCGGTCGATGTCTTCGTCGATGGTTTCGGCAAAAGACGCAAACTCCATACCCAGCGTGATCGGTACGGCATCCTGCAATTGGGTCCGGCCGACCTTCAGCACATCCGAAAAGCGTATGCTCCGTTCGGCAAATGCTGCGCTGAGCCGCGCCTGTTCGCGCAGAAGCGGCTCGCAGGCTTGCAAGGTCGCAAGGCGCAGGGCCGTCGGGTAAACGTCGTTCGTCGATTGTGAACGGTTCACGTGATCGTTGGGATGCAAGTGACCGTAGGCACCGCTCGCGTGGCCCAATCGGTTCAGCGCCAGATTGGCGATGACCTCGTTGGCGTTCATATTCGTGGATGTGCCGGCCCCGCCCTGGATCATGTCCACCACGAAATGCCGATGATGTTTTCCGGCTATGATTTCATCACAGACCCCCATGATGGGGCCGGCAATATCGGCCGGCAGGGCGCCAAGATCCCGGTTGGCCAGTGCAGCAGCTTTCTTGACCATCGCCAGTGCCCTGACGAGGTCGGGAAAATGGTTCAGCGGCACGCCTGTAATCGGAAAGTTTTGCAGTGCACGCTCGGTGTGAATGCCGTGAAGCACTGCTGCTGGTAAGACCATCTGTCCGAGCGAATCCGTCTCGGAACGATGCGTCGCATCAGGACAATTTACTGTTTCTGCCGCAGCTTTGTGCATGGCTTTTCCTCTGGGCGTCAGATGTGCGGCGCTTGTCTGCCGGAAAACTGAATTGCCAGAAAGAAGCTTTTGCCGATCCGGGGATGCGGCAAATCCTAAGCTGCCTATCGCTTTGCATGTTATCGACCGATGGATCCCTTTCCTCGTCCGAGAGCGCCTATATGCTGCACCGTCGATCTGTATGGGCCCGAAAAACAGAGGTTTAGGGAGAACCTAACCAATGCTGCGAGAAATCGTAATTGTCGCGGCTCTCACCCTCGACTAGACCCGATGCAACAACCCACACGGGGCGGGATTGACGGTTCATCACAGAGGGGGATTCAGAAATGCCCGTGGAAAAGACGGATACGCTGATTGTTGGAGGCGGACAGGCTGGTATCGCGATGAGCGAGCATCTTGGCAAAGTCGGCATACCCCATCTTGTACTGGAAAAGAACCGAACGGCCGAGGCGTGGCGCACGGGGCGCTGGGACAATCTGGTTGCCAATGGCCCGGCCTGGCATGACCGTTTCCCAAACCTCGAGTTCGAGGGCAACGATCCGGATGAATTCGTCTCCAAGGACCGTTTCGCGCAGTACCTTGTTGATTACGCCGCGATGATCGACGCGCCGATCCGTGAGGGGGTCGAGGTTCTGGAGGCTGTGCGCCAGCCGGGAAATGGCGGTTTCCTGATCAAGACCAGCGAGGGCGACATCCACGCCCGCCGCATTGTCGCCGCCACGGGCGCATTCCAGCATCCGGTGATCCCGCCGATCGTGCCGGAAACCGCGGATGTGACGCAGATTCATTCCTTCCACTACAAGAACCCAGACCAGCTTCCTGAAGGTGCGGTCATGGTGGTCGGTGCCGGGTCTTCGGGCGCGCAGATCGCCGACGAACTGAACCGCGCGGGCCGCAAGGTCTTTCTGTCGGTCGGGCCGCATGACCGTCCGCCGCGCCGCTATCGGGGCCGGGATTTCGTCTGGTGGCTGGGTGTTCTGGGCCTGTGGGACATGGCGGCGCCTGAACCGGGCACCGAACATGTGACGATTTCCGTCAGCGGCGCCTATGGCGGGCGCACGATGGATTTCCGCCGCCTCGGAAACGAGGGTGTGATCCTGACCGGTTTGACTAAGGGGTATGGCAACGGCGTTCTGAGTTTCGCCGACGACCTGCGGGCCAACGTGGCGGCAGGGGATGCCAACTACAATGAACTTCTGGACATGGCCGATGCCTATGTCGCCCGCACCGGGCTGGATCTTCCCGAGGAACCCGAGGCACGCGAGGTCTTCTCCGATCCCGATTGCCTGACCAATCCGCTGGGGTCGATCGACCTGGCCAGGGAAGGAGTGACCTCGATCATCTGGGCCACTGGCTTCCGGCAGGATTTCAATTGGCTCAAGATCGATGCATTCAATGAAAAGGGAGCACCGATCCATCAGCGCGGCCTGTCAAAAGAGCCGGACGTCTATTTCCTCGGCCTGCCATGGCAGTCGCGGCGCGGATCGTCCTTTCTCTGGGGTGTCTGGCATGACGCCAAGCACATCGCAGACCAGATCGCGATCCAGCGGTCGTACCTCGAATATGACGGCCAGGCTGCCATCGTCCCCGCCGCCGCGGAATAAGTATGGGAGACCCGGACATGGAACACACGCGCATCCGAACCTTCAACACCTCGGATACCTATCCCGAACAGAACCTCGACAACGATCTGTGTCAGGCGGTGGTCACCCAGGGCGGCAAGACCGTCTGGCTGCGAGGGCAGTGCCCGCAGAACCTTGATGGCGCTAAGAACATCGAAAGCCACGATCCCGTCGAGCAGACTCACAAGGTCATGCAGAATATCCGCCAGCTGATCGAAGAGGCCGGCGGCGACATGCAGCATCTGGTCAAGGTAGTGGTTTACATCACCGACGTGCGCCACCGTGAGGCGGTCTATCGGACGATGGGCGAGTACATCAAGGGCGTGCATCCGGTCTCGACGGGACTCGTTGTGCAGGCGCTCGCGCGGCCTGAATGGCTGGTTGAAATCGATGGCACTGCCGTTATTCCGGAAGGTTTCCGGCGATGACTTTTTCGCTCGTCGCACGCTGTGCCGAGACCGGCATGTTCGGCGTGGCCGTCTCGTCCTCCTCTCCGGCCGTTGCCGCGCGCTGTGCCTATGCGCGCGCCGGAGTCGGGGCCGTCGCGTCCCAGAATGTCACCGACCCGACCCTCGGTCCGCTGACACTGGACCTGATGGAGGGAGGCATGTCCGCTGAAGAGGCCATCGCCGAGATGCACGGACAGTCTAAATTCATGGAATACCGGCAAGTGCTGGCAGTGGAAGTGCATGGGCGCACGGCTATTCATTCGGGGCCGAAATCGCTGGGTATCTGGACACAAGCACAGGCCCAGGATGTCGCCTCCGGCGGCAACTTGCTGGACAATGACGGCGTGCCGCAAGCCATTGTCGATGCCTACCTTGCTGCCAGCGGCCACATCGGTGACCGGCTGATCGCGGCGATGCGGGCGGGACGCGATGCTGGCGGAGAAGCCGGGCCGGTGCATTCGGCGGGCATGCAGATCGTCGACAAGGTCGCCTGGCCGGTGGCCGACCTGCGCTGCGACTGGACCGAGGACTGCCCGATCGAGAACATCGCAACCGCATGGGATATCTACAAACCGCAGCTGGCCGCCTACATCCAGCGTGCCCTGGATCCCCGCGAAGCACCGTCTTACGGCGTGCCGGGCGACCAATAAGAGCAGACGAAAAAGAACAGGAAAGACCACACATGTTGGACCACACGCATCAGGATTGGCAATCGAAGGCCGAAGCACTCACGCTACCGACGCAGGCTTTCATCGACGGCAAATTCGTCAACGCGGCTTCTGGCAAGACCTTTGACAGCATCAACCCAGCGACCGGCGCTGTTTTGGCCAGCGTTGCGGAATGTGATGCGGCGGATGTGGATCTGGCCGTGGCCGCGGGGCGGCGCGCCTTCGAGGATGGACGCTGGTCGCGCATGGTTCCCGGGAACCGCAAGGCTGTTCTGCTGAAACTGGCCGACCTGATCCGCGCCAACCTCGAAGAAATGGCGCTACTCGACAGCCTCGACATGGGCAAGACGATCACCGATGCCTCGACGGTCGACGCGCCGGGGTCGGCGCATTTCTTCCAGTGGTACGCGGAAGCCATCGACAAGATCTATGACGAGGTGGCCCCGACCGGCCCCGGTGATCTGGCGCTGGTGCGCCGCGTGCCGCTGGGTGTCGTCGGCGCGGTTGTGCCGTGGAACTTCCCGCTGGACATGGCCACATGGAAAGCTGCGGCCGCGCTGGCGGCAGGCAATTCGGTGGTGCTGAAACCGGCCGAGCAATCGCCGCTTTCGGCGCTGCGGCTGGCGGAGCTGGCGACAGAGGCCGGGGTGCCTGACGGCGTGTTCAACGTCGTGCCGGGCTATGGCGCGACGGCCGGCAAGGCGTTGGGGCTGCACATGGATGTGGATTGCCTCGCCTTCACCGGATCGACCGCCACGGGCAAGCTGTTCATGCAGTATTCCGGGCAATCCAACCTGAAACAGGTCTGGCCGGAAACCGGCGGCAAAAGCCCCAATATCGTCTTTGCCGACTGCGGCGATCTCGATGCGGCGGCAGACATGGCGGCCTTTGGTATCTTTTTCAACCAGGGCGAGGTCTGCTCGGCCAATTCGCGGCTTTACGTGGAACGGTCGGTCACGGACGCGCTGGTGGAAAAGTTGGTTGAACGGGCGCAGGGCATGCAGCCGGGCGATCCGCTGGATCCGGCCTCGAAAATGGGCGCCATCGTCGACGAAAAGCAGACGCAGGGCATCATGCGTTTTGTCGAGGCAGGAAAGACCAGCGCCGATCTGGTGACCGGCGGCGAGCGTGTGCAGATCGACGGCAAAGGCTGTTACGTGCAGCCGACCATCTTCAGCGACGTGGCCCATGACAATCCTCTGGCGCGCGACGAGATCTTCGGCCCGGTGCTGTCGGTCATTCCCTTCGACCGCGAAGACGACGCCGTGGCGATGGCCAATGACTCGATCTACGGGCTGGCGGCCTCGGTCTGGACGGACGACCTCAACCGAGCCTGCCGGGTGTCGGACCGGCTGAACGTGGGGACGGTGTCGGTGAACACGGTGGACGCACTGTCGGCGCAAACGCCGTTCGGCGGCATGAAACAGTCAGGTTTCGGCCGCGATCTGTCTCTGCATTCCTTCGACAAGTACACCGCCCTGAAAACCACCTGGATCAAGTACCGCGCGTAAGGCGCCCCGCGGCGCCGCCGCACAGCTTCCCAAGGAGACGACCATGCGCGACCCCCGCTATGACATTCTGTTCGAGCCGATGCAGATCGGCCCTGTCACCGCCAAGAACCGGTTTTACCAGGTGCCGCATTGCAACGGGGGCGGCTACCGTGATCCCTCGGCTGCGGCGGAGATGCGCGGCATCAAGGCCCAGGGCGGTTGGGGCGTGATCTTCACCGAACAATGCGAGATGCACCACACCTCGGAAATCACGCCCTTCATCGAATTGCGCCTCTGGGAAGACAAGGACATCCCGCAACTGCGTCGCATGTCGGAAAAAATGAAGGAACACGGTGCGCTGGCTGGAATCCAACTGGCCTATTCGGGGATCAATGGTCCAAATTTCTACACAAAAGAAGTACCGCTGGCTCCTTCGGCGCAACCCATCCGCACTTTCACCAACGATCCGCTGCAGGCGCGCGCGCTATCCAAGTCCGATATCCGGGATTTGCGCCGCTGGTTCGTCAATGCTGCCAAACGGTCCAAGGAGGCCGGGTTTGACCTGATCTGCCTCTACGGCGCGCACGGGTTCGGTATCTTCCAGCACTTCTTGAGTCGCGTCACCAACCACCGCAGCGACGAATACGGAGGCAGTCTTGAAAATCGCGCGCGCTTTGTGAACGAGGTGGTTGCCGATATGCGCGAAGCGGTGGGCGACACTATTGGCATCACCCTGCGCGTGAGTCTCGACGAGACCATTGGTCAGTTGGGTTTTTCCAACGCCGAAGTGCGCGACTTCATCGAGATGAACAAGGATCTGCCGGACCTCTGGGACCTGGCGCAAGGCACTTGGGAAGACTGCTCAGGCCCGTCGCGTTTCAAGGAAGAGGCAGCGCAGGAACAGTTGGTGCGCGGGATTCACGAACTGACCGACAAGCCCATCGTGGGTGTGGGGCGCTTCACTTCGCCCGACGTGATGGTCAAGATGGTCAAATCCGGGACGCTCGATTTCATCGGCTGCGCGCGTCCGTCGATTGCCGATCCCTTCCTTCCGAAAAAGGTCGAGGAAGGCCGGATCGAGGACATCCGCGAGTGTATCGGCTGCAACATCTGCATCACCGGCGACATGACCATGTCGATCAGCCGCTGCACCCAGAACCCGACTTTCATGGAGGAATGGCGCAAGGGCTGGCATCCGGAAAAAATGAACGTCAAGGGCGACAGCGACAATGTGCTGATCATCGGCTCCGGCCCGGCCGGGCTGGAAGCGGCCTGGGCGCTCTGCCGCCGTGGCTATGACGTGGCGGTGGCCGAAGCGCGCGACGTGATCGGTGGTCGGGTCACACGCGAACGCGCCCTGCCGGGCCTCAGCGCATGGGGCCGGGTCGTGGACTATCGCGATTACCAACTGTCGCAGCGTCCGGACGTGGAGATCTACCGCGAAAGCCAGCTGACCGCCGACGACATAATGGAGTTCGGATTCCAGAACGTGGCGATTGCCACGGGTGCCACCTGGCGGCGTGATGGCGTGTCACGTCAGCACGTGGTGCCGATGCCGATTTCCGATGGCGCCAACGTCTACACGCCCGACGATCTCATGGACGGGACGGTGCCAGGCGGCAACGTGGTGATCTACGACGACGATCACTACTACATGGGCGGCGTGCTGGCCGAACTGTTGGTCAGTCAGGGCGCGAAGGTCACGTTGATCACCCCTTCGGCCTTTGTGTCGGACTGGACGAACAACACTCTGGAACAGGCGACGATCCATGCACGACTGGACGAAATGGGCGTGGATATCGTGCTGAACCGGGGCGTGAGCGAAATCAACGCTGATCACGTGGTATCGAACTGCGTCTACACAGGCAAAACCTGCGCCTATGAGGCCGATGCGGTAGTCATGGTCGCCTCGCGCGTCGGCAATGATGGGCTCTATCACGAACTGATGGCGCGGCAAGACGACTGGGCCGATGCGGGCATCCGTTCGGTCAAGCTGTTCGGTGACGCCGAGGCGGCCGGCCCGATTGCTTGGGCCACCTATGCCGGACACCGCTATGCCCGTGAGCTGGACAGTGAGGACATCGGAGACGATCTGCCATTCCGCCGCGAAATCACCGAACTGGCCGCGGAATGACAGCCGATACACCAGACGCGCGGACGCTCCAGATTCTCGAACGTCTGATCGCTTTTCCCACGGTTAGCGCCGACAGCAACTTGGCGCTGATCGACTACGCCGAAGACATTTTGTGCGCGGCTGGTTTCACGACGCATTGCATCGATGATCCGGTGTCGCCCAAGTCCGGTCTGGTTGCGCGGATCGGGCCGGAGGGGCCGGGCGGTGTAATGCTGTCGGCCCACAGCGATGTGGTACCGGTCAAAGGCCAGAACTGGACCCGCCCGCCCTTCGAACTGACGTGCGAAGAAGGGCGGCTCTATGGGCGCGGCACCACCGACATGAAGGGCTATCTCGCCGCGATGCTGTCGCTTGCAGAACGCACAGGCAAGGCTTCGCCCCGGCAGCCTTTGATGCTGGTCATCTCTTATGACGAGGAGATCGGCTGCCAGGGCATCCGGAAGATGTTGCCGGAAGTGAAGACGCTTGGCTGGCAACCTGACCTCTGTATCGTGGGGGAACCCACCTCGATGCGCCCGGCCATCGGACACAAGGGCAAGGCGGCCTTCCGCGCCGTCTGCCGCGGCACGGCAGGTCATTCGGCTTTGGCACCACGCTTCGTCAACGCGCTGCATGTAGCAGAAGAGGTCCTTACATCGTTGCGCGCCCTGCAAGGCGACTATGCTGCGTCCAACATCCGCGACGCGGGCTATGACATTCCGTACTCTACAGTTCACGCAGGTCGGATGCAGGGCGGCACTGCTCTCAACATCGTGCCGGACCGGGCCGAGATCGAATTCGAACTGCGGCACCTCGCCGCCGACAGTCTGGAAAATTTCGAAACACGGCTGGGTCGGGAAGCCGCGTCGCTAAGTGCGCGATGGCGGGCCGACGACCCAGCCGCCGGTATCGATATTACCTGTACAAATACCTATCCCGGGCTTGATGTGGCGTCGGATGCGCCGGAGGTGGCTCGGGTCGCGAAACTTTGCGGATCGGAGGAAGTGATCAAGGTCGCCTTCGGCACCGAGGCCGGGTTCTTCGCCGGGCTGGGCGTCTCCACTGTCGTTTGCGGGCCGGGCGACATGGCGGGGCAGGGGCACAAGTCCGACGAATACCTGGAGACCGCCCAGCTCGCCGCCTGTGACCGGATGATGGATCGGGTTCTGGTTGAGTTGCGCTGATCCGGCTCAGCAGGTACCGAGCAGCCGTTTGCTGTGTGTTGAAATCCAATTTTCCGCATGGGTTAAGAACGCCTTGTGTAATTGCGTCTCTTCCGCCCCGGCGATCGACAGCAGGCCGAGTTTCATGGGGCGTTGATTTCCGGTCAGCGGAACGAACCGCATCGGTTTTCCATCCGGTCCAAGATCGTTCATCGGGCGGACGTTGACGATGGAGTAGCCAAACCCGTTCGCAACAAGCCCCCGCATTACGGCCATGTCCCGTGTACGCTCTGCAATATTCACGCGCAGGCCCGCATGGGTGAAGAATGAGAGGAAATAGTCGGCGCTATGCGGCAAGTCGAGAAGAACCATGGGGTAGGGCGCGAGCTCCTCAATGGAAACAGCTTGCAAATGTGCCAAAGGATGGGTTTCGCTCAACGCCACGACCGGCGGCAGCGCCAGCATCGGGTGGAATGCCAGATCGCGCGGCAGATCGAGGTCGTAGGTTAGCGCCAAGTCGATCTTGGCCTGCCGCAATAGCCCAAACAGCTCGGACTGGTCGGCCTCGACCTGACTAATACGCACCTCACTGTAATGATCGGTAAAGCTGCACCGCAGACCGGGTAGCACGATCTGGGCAAATGTGCTCAGGCAACCGATAGCGAGTGGCCCACGTATCGATCCCGAAAGCGAGCCCGCCAGATCGTTGAGTGCCGCGGCTTGACGTAGGACCGTCTGCGCATGATCCAGCAGCGTGCGGCCAGTGGATGTCGGGGCCAAACCTTGTGCATGCTGTCGGACAAAGAGCTTTACGCCCAATTCATCTTCCAATTGTGAAACACTAGCCGAAATCGAGGACGAGGAAACATTTATCTGCTGTGACGCCGCAGCGATGCTGCCAGTCTCACCAACAGCAACAAAGTATTCAAGCTGACGCAGCGTGTATCGGAGTGGCATTGTTGATTCCGGGTTTGAATTCCCATTCCAAAGGTTTCCATGAACGTCTAACGGAATGATTTTGATCGTTTACATAAGTCATTTGAATGATGATCTAAATGCGGAACTTAGGCAAGTTTTCCTCCAACGCGTCGAACTCTGCAAGGGATCATCGCCGCTCTGGCACTTCGGGTGAATGCCAATCGCCATAGGTCGCAGGATCGGCATCCGAGACGCCGCTTTTGCCTATTTGGTTATCCAGCCCGGCGGCATCGCGCACAAGGTTTAGTGGCCCTTCCCAGTCGAAATTGTGGTATACTGATGCCAAATGTGCATGGGGGGGGGATTGGCCGAAAAGATGGTAGGTCAACTTGTGGCTAGCATGATCGGAATTGATCAGGTCTCGTGCAAACGCCATGAGCTTGCGCCGATCTTCGGCAACTACCTCTTCGCCGATACTGAAGTATTTCTCTAGCCAGTTCGCGGTTTCGGGTGCTTCAAAAGCAGAAGCGGGGGGCAGCAGGGACATTTGTCCGCCGCATAGCTCGCGTACGTGATGCATCATGTTATTCAACTGCGACACCGCATGAACACGGCCCGCAAGGAGTAGTGATTGGTTCGGCATCATCTGTCCCGCCGGCGATTTTTCACCCAACGCGGTGGCTGCGGTTAGATGTGCATGAATGCCCTCTCGCCACACGGATAGCCCTGCAAGCTTGTCGCGTACGGCCTGTTCGTGCGCAATGCCGGTCTGACGGCAATTTAGCAGCGCCACACCGATCAGCATGTCGGCAAAAACAAGAATGCGGTGAACAAAGAAGAAGGCGGAATATCGGTGAAGCGTGGCGCGAATCAGGGTTGCCGCCCGTGGCTGGCGATGGAACAGGACGTTTTCCCAAGGGATCAACACATCGTCGAAGACGACCAGAGACTCGACATCGTCAAACCGATTGGACAGAGGATAATCGCGTTCCGTGTCAGGACGGGCAAAGCCGGAACGGGAAATGAACTTAAGGCCCTTCGCATTTAGGTCGCTTACAAACCCAACCGCATATTCGTTGGGTAGCGTATCACCCCAATTAGCAATATTGGGTTTGGTGTAGGCCAGATCGGCATATAAGGCAGCAGTTTCGAACTTGGCACCGCGCACGACGATGCCGGCGTCGGTTTCCCGAACTACATGCAGCAGGCTGTCGGGGTCCTGATGAAGAGACGACTGCGCTCGGTTGCCTTTGGGGTCTGTGTTGGCGGAGACGCGGAAAAGGTCGTCTTCTTGCGATGCTAGGATGTGCGCGTCGATATTGTTGGCGAACTGCGGGTCCATGTCGACCAACGCATCGCGGCAATCCCGAAGGGACCAAAACTCGGCAACGGTCTCTTCACCTGTCCGTGACGCAATGCCACCGAGTTGCGAGAACACGCGATCACTTGCCCGTCGCTTTGCCCACCAGTCCGATTGCGAGAATGGCAGAGAAGCGGTAACGGTATGGGTCTGGCCACTCACGGTGCGGGTCAGAACGTCCCGGTGCTGCGGCTCCTGCTGCATATCGTAGATCCGGGCGCGCAGATCTACCAGCGGGGCATACGTCGGATGCGTGGTCACATCGTCAATCTGTTTGCCATCCAGGTAAATTTCCCGAGCCTTGCGGATTGCGTCCCGGTAGTCATTGCTTGTGCGGATCATTGTGTTGCTCGTTGCTCGATGTGGTCAAGCCGCATGTCTGCGTGGCGTATGCCACTGATGAAAGGAGGGCTTCGCTTCGCCGCGCTTCGGATTAGTCTCAGCAGCTCTGCTTCGATGCCAATTGCGTCTTGTCTCCGCGCAAAGCTGGAGGAAATTCGAGTTCGGGTTATCCGCCCGACAGTGTACCCGCGTCGCATCTTTGCGACGCAGGTCTGTACATAGTCGGTGCGGCGAATCACTTTTTTAGATTGGTCCAGATCTGATCATAGACCTTCTGGGTTTCCTCATCGCAATCCAGAACGAATACAGGCTCGCCCGCCTCCTCGGGGGGGTTGAATTCAGGCAGGTCGACCAACTCTTTATTCATGAATTCCTCGGACCCTTTGATGCCATTCCCGTAAAGTGCGAAATTGCTCACCATAGCGATGTTCTCGGGCTCAAGAAGGAAGTCCATGAATATTAGGGCGTTGTCACGGTTGGGTGCGTCCTTCAGCAGGACGACAGTGTCCATCCAGACTATATACCCCTCTCTGGGAAAGCCGTACTTCACAGGAGCACCCTCAGCCCGGGCTTTGGCCGTCCAGCCGTCATACATCATGCTGGCGGCATAATCGCCCGCGACCATGGCTTCGCGCGCCGTGTCTGAGTTGAAGGAGACCCAGTCCTTCTTAGCCTGCTGAAGCATGTTGTTGAGTGCCTTCAACTGCTCGCGATCGTTGGTGCATTGGGGAATGCCCATGTTCATTGCAGCCATAACCATCACTTCACTCTGGCTGTCGAACATGTTGATCTTACCCTTCAGCTCCTCGGGTGGGTGGAAAAGGATGTCACTAGTGTTGATGTCGCCCGAATATACGTCGGTATTGACGGCAAGGCTGGTGGAACCCCACTGGTAGGGGATGGAATATTTCAGACCCGGGTCGAAACTGGGATCTGACCATTTCTCCTTGATGTTGCCGCGGTTCTTCAATTCGCCAGTGTCGATTTCCTGAAGAATACCTTCCTTGGCCATGATGGAAACCATGTAGTTCCCTGGAAAGGCTACATCGTAGGTGCCCAGCGATCCGGCCTTCAGCGAGGCGAGAAGTGATTCGTTGGAATCGTATGTATCCATCACGACCTCGACACCCGTCTCCTCGGTGAACTTGGCCAGCAGCTCCTGCGGAATGTACTCGAACCACTGGTAGATCACCACTTTTTCCTGTGCACTGGCGGCCCCAGCGGCAAGGCACGCCATCAATGCTGCGGCGGGCAGTTTCATCCTGTTGAACATTTTTTCTCCCTTAGGTTGTACATCTGGTTTGGTCATTCGTTCTTGTCGGTCTTTCCTGCAAAGTAGGACAGCGTTACCATGACGATGGACACCAGCAGGAGCATCGTCGAAACCGCCATGATGTTGGGCTTAATCCCCTGCTTGACCGAACCGAAGATCGCCGTAGGTAGGGTTTCGACACCGGCCCCCTTGACGAAGTTGGTGATCAAGAAGTCATCGAGCGAGATGATGAAGGCCAGCAGGTAGCCGCTGATAATGCCGGGCATCATCAGCGGCAGTAGGATCTTGCGAAACGCCTGCGCTTTGGATGCGTAGAGATCCATCGCTGCCTGTTCATAGGTGTCCTCGATACCCTGCATCCGCGCAGATATCGGCATGTACGCGAAAGGAATGCAAAAGGCGATATGGGCGATGAGAATGGTCAGGTATCCGCGCGTGAAGCCGATGGAGCTGAAAAAAATCAGCGTCGCGACAGCTGTGACGATCTCGGGCACCATGAGTGGCAGGCTGATCAGCCCGAGCGACGCCGTGCGTAGCCTGAACCTGCCGCCGCGAATGATCGCAGTCGCGGCCAGCGTGGCGATCATTGTCGAACAGGTCGCCGCCATAATGGCGATCGTGAACGAATGCCAGGCGGCCTGCCGAAAGGTGGCCGATTCCAACCCCCAAAAGACATCCCTGTACCACTTCAGGCTGAATCCGTGCCAGACCGAAACCGATGTGCTGTCGTTGAAGGAGTAGGCCGCCACCACCACGAGGGGCACATAAAGCACGACCAGGCACAGAACGGTCATCGTGAAAAACCCGGTGTAGCGCTTGATGTCATAATTGCGGCCAGCCATCACGATTTCTCCATTTCCGCCTTCGCCCGCCGGTAGGCGAACATCAGCAATAGGATCAGCACCATGCTAAGCAGGATCATTCCGGCTGCGGCACCAAACGGCCAGTTGCCGGCGTTGCCCTTGAACTGCTCTTCGATGAGCGAGCCGATCATGAAGTTCTTGGCGCCGCCCAGAAGGTCGGGTGCCAAGAACGAACCTAGTGAGGGCACGAAGACCAGAATGCTGCCGGCGATGATCCCCGGCTTGACCGCTGGCAGGAGAATGCGGCGCAGGGTGGTCCATTTCGAGGCATAGAGATCGGCGGCGGCTTCGGACATGGAGAAATCGTAGCGTTCGACCGCAGCATAGATCGGTAGCACCATGAACGGCAGGTAGGAATAGAACAACCCCAGTTGCACCGCGAGGTTGGTATTGATGATTTGCAGCGGGCTGTCGATGACGCCAAGGCCGAGCAGGAATTCGTTCATCGGGCCGTTGTCGCGAAGCAAAAACTTCATCGAGATGGTCCGGATCAGCAGGTTGACCCAGTAGGGGATGGTAATCAGGAAAAGCCAAAGCTGACGCTTGTGCGCGGGACGCGTGGCGATAAAGAAGGCCGTCGGAAAACCGATCAGCAACGACATAAGCGTGGCCAGCCCTGCCTGCCATATGGAGCGCCAGAAAATCTCGATGTAGGTCCATTCGATCGTGCAGGGTTCGTCCCCGAACAGCCCGCGGCTACAGAAGAACTGGTCATAGGCAGCAAGGGAGAATTCCCAGATCACTCCGCCGCGGAATTCTTTGGTGAGAAAGGAATAAACCAGCATCAGCAGAACAGGCCCAAGAACCACGACCGTCAATACCACCCAAGCGGGCAGCAATAGCCATGTCCGGGCTTCTTTGTATGTGTCGGACCTCGACGACCCGCCGCTTGCCGCTTCTGCTGCCATCAGTCTACCAGGAGCCGCGCGGCCCCATTCTCCACGTTTGCGAAAACTTCCGTGCCCGGCTCGAAGATGCGCTTGTTGCCACGCTCGGAATTCGAGGTGCGGACGATGATATCGACGCCGTTGCTCAGCGCAACGCGGGTGGTTAGATTGGTGCCCACAAAGATGTTGTTCTGCACGATGCCCTTGAGGCTCTCTGCTTCCACGGGTTCCTTGGAGATGATCAGCCGCTCGGGACGCACGGATAGATGCACAGAGGATCCGACGTCGATTCCCTCTACCGCATCACAGGTCAATTCATGCCCGCCGCCGATATGGCAGGTTGCTCGGCCGTTATTGATCTGGCGAACCGACACCTCCAGAAGGTTGGTCTCACCGATGAAATCGGCCACGAACATGTTGTGGGGGCGTTCATAGATGTCGCGCGCGTTTCCCAGTTGCTGCACCTCCCCCGCCGACATGACCGCGATCCTGTCGGACATTGTCAGGGCCTCTTCCTGATCGTGTGTCACGAAGATGAAGGTAATGCCGGTTTCGCGTTGAATCTGCTTTAGCTCTAGCTGCATGGCCTTCCTTAGCTTGAGATCGAGTGCCGAAAGCGGCTCGTCGAGCAGCAGAGCCTTGGGGCGTGGTGCCAGGGCACGTGCCAACGCAACGCGCTGCTGCTGACCGCCCGACAACTGCGAGGGTCGCCGCACCGAGAATTGTGACAATTGCACCATCTCCAGCGCAGCACCCGCCTGTTTGCGGGCATCGGCCTTGGCCGTGCCGCGCATTTCCAGCCCGAACGCCACATTGTCCAATATGGTCATGTGTGGGAACAAAGCGTAGTTCTGAAAAACTGTGTTCACCGGGCGTTTGTTTGGTGGCAAGTTGACGATCTCATCACCGAAGAGGAACAGCTGCCCCTCGTTCAAGCCCTCGAAACCCGCAATGATCCGCAGCAAGGTCGTCTTGCCGCAGCCCGAGGGGCCCAGCAGAGTGAAGAACTCGTTATCGTGTATCTTCAATGAGATCTTTTTCAGTGCCGGGAAGTCGCCATAGCGCTTTACCACGTCACGGGCTTCTATCGAAGTTTTCAATTGCTCTGCCAAGGCGCTATCCAAGGTGATTATCTGCATCGACCGGACACTATCTAAGACTAGGCGAGACATTAACAACAATCTGCCGAAGCACGGGTTAGTCGGAGTCTAACCTACCAATTCTTTGTGAGTGCGATTAGCCGTAGCACTGGACAAAGCGGTCGACAGAACGGTCCTGAGTTTGCCCCCACTCTCGAGGCGCGGCACCAGCCACGAAGAACCGCGACCGGCTGTTGACGACCGACGGCTTTGTCAGGTTGCAGACCGCTCGACCGCCTGCTAGGCAGCCGACTCATATAACTCGATCCAAAGGCGGACAGAGGCTTTGAGGCGACCGAAGAAGCGCTCGATTTTGTTTCGCTCTTTATACAGCTCGGCGTCGAAATCCGTGGTCAGCTTGCGGTTGGACTTGGACGGGATCACGTCGATGGCACCTTGTTTCCAGATTATATCCCTGATCCAGTCCGCATCATATGCCTTGTCTGCCAGCACGTGTTGGCCTGGTGATCTTGCCCCCATTTCACCGGACACTCAGGCGGTTGCGTTTTGAGCTGCAATGAACTCGCGGGGCGAGCGCCATTTCAGCCCTGAGTGCGGATGGTTCTCGTTGTAATCCTCGAACCAGCCATCGATCAATCCGAGTGCGGTTTCTGCATCCGGCATAGGCGTCACGCGCACGTAATCGCGCTTGAGCGTATTCACGAAGGCTTCTGACAGGCCATTGCTCTGTGGGCTCTTCATCGGGGTGAAGCAGGGACGCAGACCAAGCTGCCGGGCGAAGATGCGTGTGTCCTTCGCCGTGTATGGCGCGCCGTTGTCGGTGAGAACCTCGACAGGGCATGGTGCCCGGCAATCACCGAAGCGCCGCTCCACCGCCTCGAGCATCATGTCGCGGATGTCTGATCCGCTGATGCCGGCATTCACCACCACACGCCAGGCGATGACCTCGCGATCATGCGCATCGATGATGAAGGCTCCGCGCACCACGTCGCCGTTCCAGCACGTGAACTCGAAGCCGTCGGAGCACCAGCGCAGGTTCGACCGCAGGACGATCACCTTGCCGTCATGGGTCTGCTCCGGACGCTCTGTGTATTTGCGTGCCAGCAGCAGTTTGTGCGCCTTCATGATCCGGTAGACCCTCTTGTGATTGACCGGCGCCAGGCCATCGGTGCGCAGCTTTCGGTTCAGCACCGCCGTGATCCGCCGGTAGCCATAGGTCGGGCGCTTCGCGACCAGCCGCTCGATCAACGGCAGAAGCGCCGCGTCTTGCGCTTTATGATAGCGCCGACGCGGCTTGGTCCTGCCGCTCACCCGCTCGTGCAGGTTCGAGCGCGAGACGCCGAGCGTGTCCGCCACGGCCTTCATCGGGAACCGTCCGTCTTCAGCGACCCGGCAAGCAAGGTCGGTTTTTTTGCCCGCGACCTGTCCAGCGCCTCCCGAAGGATCTCAGCCTCCAGGGTCTTGCGACCGAGTTGGCGCTCGAGCTCGCGGATGCGATCCTCCATTTGCCGCACCTTCTTGTTGCTGGTTACATCGTCGTCCCCGGTCACCGCGACACTCCCTCCTTCCAGCATCAGCTTGCGCCAACGATACAAAAGATTGGGCGCCACGCCATTGCGGCGCGCAACGGCCGAGATGCTCTCGCTGCCGTCCAGTGTCTCCTCGACAATCCGCAGCTTTTCGGCGGAACTCCAGCGGCGACGGCGGCCACCATCCGTAATGATTTCAACTTCAGACATAAGCACGTGCTTAGGGATATGCCTAAGCCTCCTGGTTCAGGCCCAGGTGTCCGGTCGAAAATGGGGCCAGTTCACCTGGCTGCAACGCATCCAGCAATCGCTTGCAGGGCGTAAGGCTCCGGCGAAGACCGCGGTCCCTTTGGCACTGTGAGGTGATACCTGTTGTTCATGGAGATCGACGTTGACAAGATCGACGACGCGGTTCTGGGACTGCTCTGGTTGACGCTACATGATGAGCGTCGCGCCTGGAAAGGCATGGACTGGTCGGCACTGGATCGATTGCATCGGAAGGGTTTGATCCATGACCCGGTTAACCGAGTCAAATCTGTCGTGCTGACCGATGAAGGGCTACAGCGCTCAAAGGCCCTGTTTTCAACGGTTGTTCACGCGGCCGTCGCAGTAGCGCCCTCACGGGCTTTCCAGTTCCAGGGCAAAAGTTCCGGAACGCGTGAGACGGGCATGTCGGGCAGCCGGGCGACGACATCGGCGAGCCAGGCCTGCGGGTCGATGTCGTTCATTTTGCCGTGACGATGAGGGTATACATGGCGGCGGCCCGCCGTCCGCCGCGCTCGGAGCCGGCGAAGAGGCACGACTTTCTGCCCAAAGCCACGCCGCGCAGGGCGCGTTCGGCCGCATTGTTCGTCAGGCAGATGCGCCCGTCATCAAGGAATGCCGTGAAGGCTTGCCAACGGCTTTCTTTCTCGAACATGTAGTTGATCGCCTTGGCCACATTGTTGTGCCGGGACAGTTTCGCGCGCTCTGCCAGCAGCCAGTCGTGGAGGCTGCTCACCAGGGGGCAGGACAGCTCCTGGCGGGCGGCAAGGCGGCCCTCGGCATCCAGCCCATTGAGCTCGCGCTCGATGTCGAAGTTGGTGTCGATCCGTTTCACCGCTTCCAGCGCAACCGGCGAGATCTGATGGGCGGGTTTGCCCTTGCGGACGTTCCTCGCAATATCCGCCAGCTCGAAGAACTTCCGGCGCGCATGCGCCCAGCACAGGGCGCTGGTCACGGGCCCCGCATCGCGGTCCGCGCGATAGAGATCGTTGTATCCGCCATAGGCATCGGGTTGCAGCACGCCTTGCCATCCGGCGAGATGCTGATTGGGATTGATTGCCGCGCGATCGCGGGAGAAGCGGAAGACTGCCGCCGGCGGTGCGCCCCCATTCCATGGGCAGTCATCGCGCACATAGGTCCAGAGCCGGGCCTTCTTCGCACCGCCCCGGGCCAGAAGCGGCACGGTCGTGTCGTCGCCATGCAGGTGATGAGCGGCACGCACATGGGTCTCGATGTTTAGTCCCGGCATGTGATGGGTTGGATTGCCGATGAACCTATCCGGCTCTCTTGTCCAGATTTTGCAGATGTATTCGAATGGCGTTAGGCCCTGCAGGGTCTTCAAGCAACGGGCGTAATTATAGGCTGCGATGAAGTCGCCGAGATGGGTTTGAAGCTGTTGGTGGCTGTCATAGTGATAGCGTTTGACCGTCGCCTCCTTGATTGTCCGGTTCATGCGCTCGACCTGGCCGTTGGTCCAGGGGTGGTTCACCTTGGTCAGGCGGTGCTCGATCCCGTTCTCTACGCAGACGCGGTCAAAGATGTGCTCCATCGCATAACGGTCCTGTTTACGGTTTGTGAACTGGATGCCGTAGCACGTCGGGAAGAAGCGCTATTTTAGGTTATGGCCACGCGCGCAGCCCCTAAATAGCGCAGCGGGTGGCCATAACCGGGTCTCAGGTCTCAACAGTGGTTTTGCATAACTACACCGCTGAGGAGACCGGCTATGACCGTCACCAATTTTACCATCCCGACCGTGTTGGTCGCCATCGACATTTCCAAGCATCGGCATGAGGTGCTGATCAGCATTCCCGGCAAGAAGCGCCGGCGTCGACTGACGATTACAAACACACTGGAAGATTTCGAGCGCTTGGCCACCACTCTCGCCAGCTACGACCTACCGGAGCGGATCGGGTTCGAAGCGACCGGCAATTATCACCGTGTCTTGGCTCACCATCTCGGACAGGCGGGGTTCGAGTTGAAGCTCGTGTCCTCCGTCGGTCTGGCGCGAACGCGAGAGGCCCTGCACAACAGCTGGGACAAGAACGATCCGAAGGACGCCCAGGTCATCCTGCACATGCTGGAGATCGGCGCCGTTCAGTTCTTTCACGATCCGCTGGTGACTGGGACCGCCGACACTCAGGAACTGTCGAAGACCCACGAGATCGTTTCACGCTCGAAGACTGAGCTTTGGCACCGCATGACGCATCATCTGCCGCTCTACTTCCCGGAGGCCGAACGATTTCATCGGCACTCGAGAACCGACTGGTTTCTGGCATTCCTCGAGAAGTATCCATCACCACAAATGATCACGGCGATGAGCCGGGAGGCATTCGTTGCCGATGCCTGGCAAGTGGTTGGACGCAAAGTGTCCAAAGAACGCTTACTTTCAGATATTTATGCGACTGCGGTTGGCTCAGTGGGGTTGCCGGTTCACCTCGACTCCGACGCTGTCCGCATGTTCCGCCTCGTTCTGGCCGAAGGGCGCACTCTGGTTCGACAGCGCAACGAGATCGAAGTACGGGCCGTCGAGCTGCTGTCGGACCTCCCCGATTATCAGCTGCTGACGACCATTCCCGGGATCGGCCCAATCAACGCCATGACCATCCTGGCCGAGGCCGGTGACCTGCGTCGGTTTCAGCATCATCGCCAGTTCCTGAAGTTCTGCGGCATGGACCTCGCCACGGTCCAGTCCGGCATGTTCCGCGGCCAGAGCAGGATCTCGAAGTACGGCAATGCCCGGTTGCGTCGCACCCTCTGGATGGCCGGCCAGACCGCAGTGCTGAAGCGGACCAATAGCTTCCGCGACAAGTTCGAACGCTACATCTCGAAGGACCGGCACAACGCCCATCTACGCCGCAAGGCTTACACCGCCATCGCGGCCAAGATGGCGCGCACCGTACACGCCGTGGTCAAACACGGCGAACCCTATCGCCCCTTCTTCGAGGGGGTGAGCCCAGGCGGAAGGACCTCTCTCTGACATGAGCCGTGGAGGCAGCCATCTGACCTCGTAGGTAATGTTCGGGCCTTCTGCTTGGGATTTGGAATCTCGTATTGAGGACGGTGAGGGCCGCCATCGTGCGTACCCTGTGTTTGCTATGGAAGAGATCATTTCTTGACGGCAGAGCCCGTCTGGGCAACCTTAACAGGGCATCTGGAGTACCAAATGCCCCAGGACCTGCTGACCTAAGCAGCCAGATTTTCCCGACATAGGACGTTATCGGTGAGGATCGTGTGGATTCTGTAGGGCAGCGCCGCGATGAGATCGCGCAGGAATTGGGCGGCGGCCATCTTGCCGGCCTTTTTCTCCAGCCGCACGAAGGTGAATTTGGAGGTTCGGTCTATGGCCACGAACATGTAAAGCTTACCCTCGGCCGTGCGCAGCTCGGCAATGTCGATGTGGACGTAACCGATGGGATAGCGCCGGAACTTCTTCTTCGGCCTGTCGCCCTCCATGTCCGGCAGGCGGTTGATGTCATGGCGCTGCAGGCACCGGTGCAGCGACGAGCGCGTCAGATGCGGGATGCTCGGCTGCAGGGCATAGAGGCAATCGTCCAGAGGCAGCAGCGTCTGGCGCCGGAAAGCGACGATGACAGCCTCTTCTTCGATGCTGAGAACCGTGGAACGGGCTTCCTTCGGCCCCATCCGCGCGTCCTCGACCGTCTGACGTTTGCGCCACTTGGCGACGGTCTTGACGTTAACGCCCAACTCCCGGCTCAGCGCCGCGTTCGAAGCTTGCGATCACTGTATTGCTGCTCGGATCGCGTGCGTGGTCGTGGCGCTACCGTGAAGAATTTGTCCCATAGTGATTCCTTCTGATGGTCGCAGATCGCTAGACCATCACATGCCGGGACTAAACACCTAGTTCAGTCAGTTCCGTCCGTCATTTGGGATATTGCCCGCCTCAGAGCGAGGACAGTTAATTTTCTCCTTAGTGTGACATAGGCAAACCATTATTTGTTAATCATCGGCTTCGATGAATACTAGGTCTGCGAGATATAGTCGCGTGATGAACAGAAAGCCAACAATCAAAATCAAAACAGGAGGTAATCACATGACAGCACAACAAGATCGTAACCGAACGATCAATCCCCAACTCATGGCGCGTACCAAGAGCGGTACAATTCTGCCGTTTGCCGGGCGCCGTGAGAGTACTTGCAGCCGCGCCCGATTAGCGATGGGTACTGCGGCAATTGCGTTGGCCTCTTTCACTTTTCCCGGGTATGCGGGGGCTGAGGATATTGAAGTCGGCCTCATTGCCTATGCACCATTCTGCAAAGTTGCGGGCGACGAACCACAGGGGATAGAGCCAGAGATGCTCGCGGATGTTTCCGAACGGCTTGACCTGAATTTCGAATACTCAGTATCGGACTTTGCCGGGCAGCTAGCCAGCGTCCAGGCCGGTCGCAATGACTTGGCTGTATGTCTTTTCTACTGGACTGAAGAGCGCGCCAAGAGGGGAGTTTATACAGACCCTATCATGTACGCACCAATTCAAGTAATGCAGCGCGAGGGCGGAAACATCACCAGTGTCAAACAAATGGAAGGTAAGACGATTGGCTCGATCACCGGGTACAGCTGGAATCCGGCATTGCAGGCTGTTCCCGGAGCAACCGTGCGTCTATATCCCGAATATCCAGCGCTTTTGGCGGACGTGGCTAGCGGTCGGGTGGATGTCGCCCCCGCGGATGCGCTGGTGAACGACGCTGCCATCAAGGCGCGCCCGGATTGGAATCTGCAGATCAGCGACCTCGAGGTGCCGACCGCTGAGGAGATTCAGTCACACCCGGAGTACAAGCTGTTGCGCCCCAGCCAGATCGCATGGTACTTGAGAAAGGACCGATCCGAACTGGCGAATGAGCTGACCGCGGCAATCAATGAAATGTATGCCGATGGCAGCATCGCGTCTCTATTGAGTAAGTACGGTATTGAAGATACAACTGTCTGGCTGACACCACCAGGTGACTACATCGCAGAGGAACGCCGTGGTGTGGACCGTCCCGATGACTGGCAGCCACCCTCGGTCGGCAACTGAAAATGGGAGGAATAGACTGGGGTTCGTACGCCCCGAGACTGCTTGATGGCGCGTTGCGCACGTTAAGCTTCGCGGCTGTGAGTTTCCTAGGGGCGAACTTGCTTGGTATTGTAGTTGCGCTCGCGCGGCAGAGCCGCTGGCTGATGCTGCGCGGCGTAGCATGTACGTATACCGAGATCATCAAGAACACTCCGATTCTGACTGGCCTATTCATTGTCTACTTTGGTCTGACGTCAGCAAACATTGTCCTCAGCGCGTTTGCAGCGGGTTGTCTGAACCTATCGTTGTTTTATGCCGCTTACATCGCCGAAATCTATCGAGGCAGCCTGGTCAGCGTGGGCCGCGGCCAATACGAGGGCGCGCAGGCGGTTGGGCTGTCCACCGCGAAGACGCTACGTTTCATAGTTCTTCCACAGGCAGCTCAGGTGGCACTTCCCGGTTTGGGAACGATGCTTGTCGACATGCTGAAGGCAACGGCACTACTCGTAACGATCTCTGGGGCGGAACTGATGACCATTGGTCAAGCAATCACTTCCGAAACGTTCAGGGCGCTTGAGGTTTACCTTGTGCTGGGGGCCATCTATTTTGCCATGTGCTTTCCGTTGTCGCAGGCTACAGCAAAGCTCGAACGGGCACTGAGTTCGGGCACGCCCATCACCTTTCGACGGCGGCGGACGTATCGACAGATCGTCGCCAAGCTCGGGTCGGATGTCGAACAGGGTGTTCGGCGCGCGTCTACGGGAGATTGGGGGTAATGAGTCCGTCCTGAACATCGCTGTCAGGTCGTCAGTATATAGACCTGAACCCTTCGATCGCGTGCCATTTCCGCGTCAGCGGTCATGCAGGTTTGGCAGACCACCCAAATCAATTGGCGCAAAAAGACCCTCAGGTGCCTGAGGATCATGCGGATGTTGTGGCCGCAACCGCAAAGCACGGCGAAGAGCGCGTCGCCTTCGGTCCCTTTCAAGGTGCTTCGCGTCAGGCGACCGTCATTTTTCATGTGCCCGATCATCGGCTCGATGGCACTTCGCCGTCGCAAGAGCCTGGCGATGGTCCTGGTGACGCCACGCTTGGCACCGCTGATGAAGACCTTCACGTTCTCAATGCCGTGGCCGCGGTATCCGCGATCAACAAAGGTCATGTCTGGCCGTTGATCGGTCAGGATTTCAACCTGCTCCAGCGCCTCGGCCAGCGTGTGGCCGTCGTAGGGATTGCCCGGCAGCGCCCGCATCCCCACCACGAAGCCACCCCGGTTGGTCGTAGCCACGCTGACCTTCGTGCCGAACTCGTAGCGCTTGTGCGCCTTGCCCTTGGAGATGCAATCCACCGCCGGCTCATGCAGGCTGTAAAGCTTCCTCTTGTCCTTCGGCTTCTGCGCCAGCAGCCGGTTCACCAGCGCGATCATTTCTTCCAGACGTACCTTCAGAGTTCCGTCCGGAACCTGGTCCAATTGTCGCTCGATGTCGCGCAGCACCCGGCCGGTGTAGCCCTTGAGCCGACGCAATGCCTTGCGCATCCGTTTGAACTGGCGGGCATGGGCATAGCGCCCGACCTGTCCAGCCAGCCGGGGCGCCAGGCGGTTGTAGTTCTGCCGCAGGCCGATCCCGGCCTCGCGGGCCAGCCCGACCAGCTTGCGCCGCGCCGTCTCATACAGCCGGGCATCGGTGGGATGGGCGATGTTCTTTTCCATCACGGTGGTATCGACGGTGACCCGCTTGAGGTCATTGCCCTTCACTGCCCCGGCGCGCTTCCCGGCTTCGATCGTCTCGGTCAGCATCCATTCGACACCCTCCTCGCCGATCCGGTTGCGCCAGCGGGTCATAGAGGACGGATCAATCGGCAGACGATGCTGAAAGAACGTCTCGCCGCAGAAATGCTGCCAATACGGGTTCTCGGCCCATCGCGCCACGACCGCCTCATCCGAGAGCGCGAAAGCATGCTGAAGATACAGAAGCCCCGCCACAAGACGCGGAGAGGTAGCGGGACGACCGGTATGGGAAGGAAAGAGCTCGGTCCATTCCCGTTCGAAGACCTCCCAGTCAATCAGGGTTTCCAGCTTCACCAGTTCGTGGCGCATGTCGATCATCTCAACCAATCGGGCGCGCAGGAGATCGTCTTGTTCCGGAGGGGGCTTTCGCGGCTTCATATCATAGCTCGAAATTGCAGGGTTCCTGCCCGGATAATACGAAATCCTGCGATTCCTGCCTAACAAATTCGCGTCATATCCAAGCAAAATCAAACGGATAAGAGTTGTTCAGAGTGGACTCGTTAGCTTGGCGCAGCTCGCGAACCTCACGTTCGAGGGATTTGATCCGATCCCGTTCTTCAGTGGTCACGCCGTCGCGCATGCCACTGTCCTTTTCGGCCTGCTTGACCCATCCGCTCAAGGTCTGGGGAATACAGCCAATTTTTGGTGCAATGGCCGCAATCGCGCCCGCCTGCGTTTCGTAGGAGCCTTGATGCTCGAACACCATCCGGACCGCCCGTGCGCGGACCTCGGGCGAGTAGCGATTTGCCATTTTGCTTTTTGTCATAACCATCATCCTTACTTAAGTTGATGGTCTCCGACAAACTCGGGGCGATTCAGTCCGTGCGATGGCACCCGAGGCGACCAGCGCCGTGCTCACTCCAATCGCAGCGTGACCGCACATCGGCAAATGGCCTCCGGCACAGATGAACAGAAGGCCGACATCGGTGTCTGGCTGCAACGGTGGTTGAATGATTGCTCCGCACATCGCCGAGTGCCCGCGCGGCTCGTACATAAGCAGGCGACGAACATCGTCGTCGCTATGCTGCAGGTATTGCATGCGTTCAAGCATGGTCGCCCCGGGCAGAACCCCGACTCCATGCGTGACAATTCGGGTTGGCATACCTGCCGTATGGGTCTCGATCGTTGAATAAACGCCTGCGCCCGCGACCGCATCGATTGGCTCAGTCAGAGCGAACCGACTGAGATCCAGCGCCACGCGGGCGCGGTCCAGCCACGTGAACATTGCGGGGTTGGCCATTACCTTACCTCTCAGAAACTCCTAACCAAATGCCGGAAAAGACCTGACGTTGAAAGCGCAGCAACACGATACTTGAGGCAGGCAGGATTCAGCACCTGCAGATGATATCAAGAAAAGCCGCCGATTGTTACACTCGACCGAAGCATCAGTCTACTCAGGCAATTCCACCATCGCTTCAATTTCAGCAAGCAGCCCCCGCAACAGTTGCGCTCCCACCGTCGTGCGAGCGGGAAAGCCCTCGGTGAAGAATTGGCTATAGGCTTTGTTGAATTCCTCCCAGTTTCCCGGATCCGAGAGGAAGCATAGGCAGCGGATCACCGATTTCCGCGTCACCGCCAACTTCTTGAGCGCGACGTCAAGCTCTTCGAGCTTTGCGAACGTCTGCTCACGTACCGTTTCCGGCGTGCCGGGTCGGAGCCAACCTGTCCGGCCAATATCGCTATCCTGCCTGTGGCAACAACCGCCAAGGACAGCGACAAATCACCATCATAAGCTACACGTTGGGCCATGGCGGGAATCCCCCAAATGTTTGGCTAGTTCCTTGCTGATCACAACCCGCAGGGAGCATCGACATGCTTTTTCTTTTTGGTTTCAAGCATTTCAGCCGACCTTTTCGGGGACGATGGCTGGTTGGCCATCTCGTGTCACCGCTAGGCCCCGCTTGAGAGCGGCCTGGAGTTCCTGGGGTTCTGTCGCAAAGCTTTTTTGACGATTGACTACCGCTCTCTGGACACATTTATGCTGCGAGCGCCGCAAACTGCTGGAACATGGTGAGCTCGTTGCCGTCAAGTTGGCCCTTTCGGATCATGTGCGCGGTCTCGATCCCAGCCAGGGTTGCTCTAGAGCCTGATGCCGAGACAGGGGCGGCGCTGTGCTCGCAGCCCACGATCTCGCGAATGGAGAACCCGGCCGACACACGGGTGCTCACCCGGATGGCGCATGAGATGGTCCGATTTTACTGCGCTTCCTTTGCTCGCCCGCCCCAGCAGATCGTGCTGGATATCGATGACACTTTCGATGTCGCGCACGGTCATCAGCAGCTGCGACTGTTCAACGCGCTCGCGCCGCCACACCCGGCATGACGCAAACATCACGCCCCGCCAACCCTGAAACAGCAACCCGAAAAGCTCCAGATAACACCGCCGGCCGTCGGGAAAGCCCGGACGAAGCCACCGCGTGCATACTCCATCAGAGGACTGCGGAGAACATGGTGTCAGGCCCGTCAACACAAGCGTCGTGAATTATCTGGGTTAACAAGGAGCGCGGCCGATCAAACTCCTTCCCAGCGTTTGACGATCTTGGTGTCCAGGCCAAAAAGATCGAGAACCCGCCCAACCGTGTGGTTGACGATATCGTCGACGGTTTGCGGAGCGTTGTAGAACGCCGGCATAGGCGGCGCGATTACCGCTCCCAGCTGCGCCGCCTCGTAGAGGAGCTTGCAATGCCCGACATGCAGAGGCGTCTCGCGTGGCACTAGCACCAACTTGCGGTTTTCCTTAAGCACTACATCTGCGGCCCTGACCAGCAGGCTGTCGGCGTAGGAAGTCACGATCGCCGAGAGAGACTTGATCGAACAGGGCATGACGATCATGCCGTCAGTCCTGAGGGAGCCGCTCGAAATGGAGGCGGCCTGGTTGCGGTAGCTGTGCACCACATCAGCCAATTTCTGGACCTCCTTGTAGGTATAGGAGGTTTCGATCTCGACGTTCTGCTTGGCATTCGGCGACATGACCAGATGCGTTTCCACATCATCGATGGCCCCCAGAACCTCCAGTAGGCGAATTCCGTAGATGGCCCCGCTGGAGCCGCTCATCCCGACGATCAACTTCTTCATTCTTCCTCCGGAAATGTCCGATGCGCACTCCGGGACGATGTCATCGGTTCCGGAGAGTCGTGATGCTAGCGACCATGTTTCAATGGGTTCTTGAGGTAATCGGCTGGGTCGAGATCGCGGTAGTCTTCGGAATAATGATCTGCGGCCTGAGGGAAATCCGTACCCAGCACGACCGTCGCGTCATAGCCGACTTTGGTGGTGACCTTGCCGTGCTTTTCCTCTTCGTCCAGATAGTAGCCGCTGGGATCCTCCATGTAGCCGCGCACGTTGGGCACGACAACCAAATCGCGATCGCCTTGGAACCGCGTCGCCAATGCCCACAGAACGCGCTTGGGATCGCAGATGTCGATATCGTCATCGACGACAATAGCATGTTTGATGAACATGTCCGAAGCCAGTGCGAAAAGAAGGGCGCGACGCGAGTCGCCGTTGTGGATCTTCTTCATCGAGATCACCGCGATCATCCCAGCCCCGTCAAGCATAATATGAACCGAAGTAATCCCGGCGACGAGGGCCTTCAGGCGCTGCAGCAGGCTGACCTCGCGGCCCGGATGTAGCCACAAGGCGCGGTGATCCGTGTGGACCGGATGGATATCGGCATAGATCGCATCCTTGCGGCGCGTGATCGCATCGACCTGGATGAAGTTCGCCTTCGGGTCCGACCCATAATAATATGAGAATTCGCCGTAGGGTCCTTCGGCCGCCGTTTTACCGGGTATGATCCGGCCTTCGATTACGATCTCGGCGTCTGACGGCACGATCAGGGAATTCGTCACACTTTTTGCTACACTGACCGATCCGCCGGCGTGCAAAGTGCCCGCTACATCGTAGAAGTCACGCGAAACATGCACCTTGGCCTGAGATGCTAAAAAAATGACGGGATCCGCGCCGACCACAATCGCGCATTCGATCTCGACGTTATTTTCCTTGCCATGCGCCATGATCCGTCCCAGATCATGGCCTGGGTCGACGCTGACGGACAGCGTGTTCTTCCCCTGCAGCATCAGACGATATATTCCGCCGTTGATTGACCCAGTCGCAGGATCGCGTGCTAGAAGTACGCCGGAACTGATATATTTCCCGCCCTGTTGCGCCACGTGAATGCCGATCGGCAGGGAGGTCAGATCGACCTGGTCTCCTTCTTCAATCACTTCTTGGACTTCGGCGATCTCAACGAGTCGTGTTTCCCCCCTGTTGTTGAGCCGATCCGAGAACACATCCAGCGTCGTCGAGGGCGAGGTGTCAGCGTCGAGGCCTAGCGACATAGCCAGTCGGGCTTTGCAGCCGTAGAGATTCAGCAGGACCGGCATGTCATGGCCCGAAACCGCCGTGAACAAGACTGCCCTGTCGTCAGAGTATTCCATCTTCTTTACGATGGTGCCCATTTGGTAATCGGCTTCAACCTCGCGCTCGACGATGGCGATGCCCTGTCCAGGCGTCTTTTCGAGGGTCTGCAGAAACCGGCGTAAACCGGTTGTTTCACCCGCCAACAGGGCACTGCTTTTATCCGTCACAATAGTTCTCCTTCTGGTTCGTGAGCAGCCTTGCTCATCCGACATATCCGAGCGCAGGATCACGCGGCCCTTTTGTCAGCGTGTGGCGATGTTCAGCATGACATGCTTGACCATCGTGTAATCCTCGAGCGAGTACATGGATTGATCCTTGCCATGTCCAGATTTCTTGGTGCCCCCGTGAGGCATCTCGGCGGCCATGGTGAAGTGGTCGTTGAGCCAGACGGTGCCATAGGACAATTCTCGCGCCGCGCGGAACAGTTTGCCAGCGTCGCGCGACCAGACCGATGCGGTCAGGCCGTAATCGCTATCGTTAGCCCAGCTCAGCGCCTCAGCCTCGTCGGTGAAGGTCTGCACGGTGGCCACTGGACCGAAGATCTCGCGCTGGACAATTTCTGAGGTCTGCGCCGGATCAACGACGACCGTGGGCTCGACGAAATAGCCGCGCTCGCCGGTGGCGGACCCGCCGGTGGCGACTTCGGCACCGGCCTTGGCGGCGCGCTCGACGAAGCCCAGAACACGGCGGCGCTGCGCCTCGGAGATCACCGGTCCCATCTCGACGCCGGCGACCTCGGGCTCCCCCACCTTCAGTCCATCGACCATCGCGATGTACGCGTCAAGGAAATGGTCGCGCGCACCTTTCTGCACCATGATCCGGGTGGCCGCCGTACAATCCTGACCGGCGTTCCAGAAGGTACCGACGCGCAGACCTTCGATCACGGCTTCGATATCAGCGTCCTCATAGACGATCACCGGCGCGTTGCCGCCCAGCTCCAAGTGCAGTCGCTTGAGTGTGTCGGCGCTGTTCTTCGTGATCAACTTGCCGGTATTGACGTCGCCGATCAGCGAGACCAGCGCGATGTCGTTGTGGCGCACCAGCGCGTCTCCGGCGCTCTGGCCATAGCCGGTGACGATGTTGAGCGCGCCTTTGGGAAAGATGTCGGCGGCCAGCTCAGCTAGCCGCAGAGAGGTTAGTGGCGTCAGTTCCGAAGGCTTCAGGATAGTGGCGTTGCCCCCCGCCAAGGCAGGTGCGATGGCCAGTGCGGCCATCATCATAGGGTAGTTCCAAGGTGTGATCTGGCCGCAAATCCCGATTGGGTCACGGCGGATGAACGAAGTGCGGTCCTCGGCGTATTCGCCCGCCGCCTTACCCTCGAGATTGCGCGCGGCCCCGGCAAAGAAGCGCAGCGTGTCCGAGGAATGTGCCACCTCCATCAGCGCCGCCTCTCGGTTGCGCCCGGTGTTGCGCGATTCCAGATCCGCAAGGTAGGCGCTATCCGCATCGATCGCATCGGCGAAGTCCAACAGCATCCCCGCCCGTTTCGAGGGGGTCAGTCGCCGCATTGCATCAAATCCCATTTGCGCGGCCTTGACAGCCTTAGCAATATCCTCGGCCCCGGCGTCGGGGATGTTGGCAATCACCTCGCCGGTAGCCGAACCGCGCACCTCGATGGGGGGACGGTTGTAATCGATCCACTCACCGCCGACGAAATTCCTGCCATTGATAATGCCCGTGTCATTCATCTTCATCGTTGCCAATCCTGCTTTTCCTGAACTGCCCCCGTCGCGCCAAGCACCGCCCGGCGCGCCATGCTTGCGCGCCGCCTTTGCCGGCGGGCCGCTTCGACACGGACCATACCATCCATCCGAACAGGGAAAAGTCGGCCTTTCTGAACCCATGATTAGACGCAACCTAAGCCCGCACCGTATCGCGGCTGCCGTAGCGCGGGGCGTTCAAGAAGCAGGATAGGGTAGCCAGGTGCCGTACTTCTCGCGCCAAGTATCAGATATCCTTGTGATCCACGAAAATCTTCATTACAATTGTCCACTTCCCGTCATCCTTAATGAGCGAAAGATAATCGGTGAAATTCTCGCCGAAGCAAACGACGCGGAACTTTGCTACGGCGGCGGTGCCTGTGATATCCACCATTTCGAATTCTGCCTCGTAGACGGCACCCGGACTGAGCGGGTTTTCGGGCTTCACCGAGGTGACAAAGGTATCGCGATCGAAAAACTCGTACTCGCCATTGTAGTGTCCCGCCTGGTGAGCCTTGGGGTGCATCGCCGACCTGATCCGCTCGGGTTGATCGTAAATCACTCCTTCGAAATAGTCTCGGACAACCGATTTTATGGCTTCTTCTTCTGATACCTGGGTCATGTTCAATCCTTTCATTTCATTGATGTTTGTTTCAGGGCCTTACCGCTCTACCGCTTTTCTGAAAGCGTTCCAGCGACAGTGGGGTGAGGTCGATGTCTGATGTCTTGCCATGGGCGAGTGTGGCCAGGATCTCGCCTACCTTAGGGCCTAGACAGAAACCATGTCCGTTGAAACCCGTCGCTACGAGTAATCCGTCGATGTTTTGAACGCCGCCGATTGCGGGAAGCATATCAGGCAGGGTGTCTATATAGCCTGCCCAACTTGACGTAATCTTCAAATCCGCTAATGCTGGCAAATATTTGGCGACCTCACTTTGCGCCATATTAAGGCGGTTGGAATCGGGTGGTACGCAGTCGCTGGTCGGGGCGATATCGCCCATTGGTGGCGGCGTCTTACCACTCATGAACTGGCGCAGTGGCGACAGATAATTAACCCGGATTGTATCGGTATTATCCTTCCTGAGCGCCGAATACCACTTTGCATAGCGCAGGGAATCCATCCGCAGGTCATATTCACCTCCTAAGACCGAAAGGTGAATCGATCCGTCCGTGCTCTGCCGCAGACCAGTCGTAGGCAAGGAGGTGCAAATCGGGAATTTGCGGGGCGTGCGGCTCGTCCGCGCGATGCTGGAACGGATGATCTCCTGAGGCAGCAAAACCCCAAGCTTGCGCAATAGACGCGAAGTTCCGGCCCCGGCCGCACAGATCACGGTGGGTGCTTGGTAGAGTTCGCCCTTGGACCGGACGCCGACCACCTTGCCGCCAGCGGTTTCGATGCCCGATACAAGTTGGCCACGGATCGCTTCAGTGCCTTCCTCGATTGCTGCGTCGAAGATTGCCCGCGTTGCCAAGCCAGGCTCGGCGCGACCATCGGTTTCGGTGAAGCTGGCGCCCTTTATGCTTTCGTCCTGCTTGAGTAGCGGCATCTGCTTGTAGACTTCAGCCGGAGTCAAAATTTTAGTTTCAAGCCCCCGCTCTTTGGCTCGGCTCTGCCACTCGCGTTGCTTTTCGAGCTGTTTTTCCGAGTTGGCCAGCATGATACTACCACCCTGGAACCAGCCGACGGGACGCCCCAGCCTCTCCTCCAGCGACCGCCAGATCTCGAGCGCGCCCATGGCGATGGGTAACTCCTTCATATCGCGATCCTGCTGCCGCACGAACCCTAGGCATCTGCCTGACTGCGCCGATCCCGCGGTGTCACGTTCGAATAGCAGAACCCGTTGCCTGGACTTGCTGGCAAAATACGCTGCCGAGCATCCGACGATGCCGCCGCCGATCACAATGATATCCCAATTACCTACCATACCGTTTCTCTTGCCCTTTTGTCAGCGTGTGGCGATGTTCAGCATGACATGCTTGACCATCGTGTAATCCTCGAGCGAGTACATGGATTGATCCTTGCCATGTCCAGATTTCTTGGTGCCCCCGTGAGGCATCTCGGCGGCCATGGTGAAGTGGTCGTTGAGCCAGACGGTGCCATAGGACAATTCTCGCGCCGCGCGGAACAGTTTGCCAGCGTCGCGCGACCAGACCGATGCGGTCAGGCCGTAATCGCTATCGTTAGCCCAGCTCAGCGCCTCAGCCTCGTCGGTGAAGGTCTGCACGGTGGCCACTGGACCGAAGATCTCGCGCTGGACAATTTCTGAGGTCTGCGCCGGATCAACGACGACCGTGGGCTCGACGAAATAGCCGCGCTCGCCGGTGGCGGACCCGCCGGTGGCGACTTCGGCACCGGCCTTGGCGGCGCGCTCGACGAAGCCCAGAACACGGCGGCGCTGCGCCTCGGAGATCACCGGTCCCATCTCGACGCCGGCGACCTCGGGCTCCCCCACCTTCAGTCCATCGACCATCGCGATGTACGCGTCAAGGAAATGGTCGCGCGCACCTTTCTGCACCATGATCCGGGTGGCCGCCGTACAATCCTGACCGGCGTTCCAGAAGGTACCGACGCGCAGACCTTCGATCACGGCTTCGATATCAGCGTCCTCATAGACGATCACCGGCGCGTTGCCGCCCAGCTCCAAGTGCAGTCGCTTGAGTGTGTCGGCGCTGTTCTTCGTGATCAACTTGCCGGTATTGACGTCGCCGATCAGCGAGACCAGCGCGATGTCGTTGTGGCGCACCAGCGCGTCTCCGGCGCTCTGGCCATAGCCGGTGACGATGTTGAGCGCGCCTTTGGGAAAGATGTCGGCGGCCAGCTCAGCTAGCCGCAGAGAGGTTAGTGGCGTCAGTTCCGAAGGCTTCAGGATAGTGGCGTTGCCCCCCGCCAAGGCAGGTGCGATGGCCAGTGCGGCCATCATCATAGGGTAGTTCCAAGGTGTGATCTGGCCGCAAATCCCGATTGGGTCACGGCGGATGAACGAAGTGCGGTCCTCGGCGTATTCGCCCGCCGCCTTACCCTCGAGATTGCGCGCGGCCCCGGCAAAGAAGCGCAGCGTGTCCGAGGAATGTGCCACCTCCATCAGCGCCGCCTCTCGGTTGCGCCCGGTGTTGCGCGATTCCAGATCCGCAAGGTAGGCGCTATCCGCATCGATCGCATCGGCGAAGTCCAACAGCATCCCCGCCCGTTTCGAGGGGGTCAGTCGCCGCATTGCATCAAATCCCATTTGCGCGGCCTTGACAGCCTTAGCAATATCCTCGGCCCCGGCGTCGGGGATGTTGGCAATCACCTCGCCGGTAGCCGAACCGCGCACCTCGATGGGGGGACGGTTGTAATCGATCCACTCACCGCCGACGAAATTCCTGCCATTGATAATGCCCGTGTCATTCATCTTCATCGTTGCCAATCCTGCTTTTCCTGAACTGCCCCCGTCGCGCCAAGCACCGCCCGGCGCGCCATGCTTGCGCGCCGCCTTTGCCGGCGGGCCGCTTCGACACGGACCATACCATCCATCCGAACAGGGAAAAGTCGGCCTTTCTGAACCCATGATTAGACGCAACCTAAGCCCGCCTTATTCACCCAAATCGGCTGGACAGGTTGCGTGCGCCTGAAAGCGCTTTAGATTCAAGCTGCTATACACAAACCTTGGGCAGCTTCGGACGCACGCATGGGTGAAACGCTACAGCCAGTCACGCCCCGCTTCAACAGGTCCCTTCGGATCGAGAGCCGAGCCCATCGGCTCACTGGAGACCCGGGCGCCGTGCTGCTGCGGGACATTCTTGAGGCCAGTGGCATCGTTGGCTGGATGACGACCCGGCTGACGGATCCGCGCCGCCGGGCGGACGTCACGCATGATCTGGCGTCCCTGATCCGCACCAGCGTGCTGCTCTCGGCTCAGGGCTGGCGCGACCATGATGATGCCGATGCCCTGCGCCACGATCCCGCCTTCCGGCTGGCGACCAGCTCCTCGGCTGGCCTGACACCCCTGGTGTCTGACGGCGGGTTGGCGTCGCAACCGACGCTGTCACGCTTCACCGCGATCATGGCGGAGCCCGCCAACCTGAAGGTTCTGCGCGAGGCGGTGCTGGAGCTGGCCGGCCGCGGGCTGCGCGCGGAGCGGGACGGCAAACGCGTCAAGCGCATCACCCTCGATGTCGACAGCGCCCCGATCGAGGTGCATGGCCATCAGCCGAAGGCTGAATGGAACGGCCATTATGATGCGCGGATCTACCATCCGCTGATCACCTCGATCGCCGAGACCGGGGACATGCTCGATGCCCGGCTCCGGGCGGGGAATGTCGGCACCGCCGAGGGGACGCTCGACGTCATCCTCGACGTGGTCGACCGAGCGCAGAAAAGCCTCTGCGAGGTGGCGATGGTGCGCATTGACGCGGGCTTCCCTTCGTCGACATTGCTGGCGGGGCTGGAGGCGCGCGGGATCGATTATGTGTCCCGCCTGCGCGCCAATCCGGTGCTGGACCGGATGGCCGCGCCCTTCATGAAGCGGCCTCCGGGGCGCAGGCCGGCGGAACCGCGGATGTGGCTCCACGAGATGCGCTACCAGGCCGAAAGCTGGGCCAGGCCGCGCCGCGTGATCCTCGTGGTCAAGGAACGCGAGGGCGATCTGCTGCTCGATCGCTTCTTCCTCGTCACCTCGCTGAGCTGGACGGAGATGACCCGGCGCGAGGTGCTCGACCACTACCGCGAGCGCGGCAAGGCCGAGGGGCACATGGGCGAACTGAAGGACGTGCTGGCCCCGGCGCTGTCCTCCACCAACCGGGCGAAATCACACTGGCGCGGCCGAAAGCCCAAATCGGCGGCACTCGCGGTCGACGCCTTCGCCTGCAACGAGGTCCGCCTGCTGATTGCCCTCATGGCCTACCAGGTGATGCACATCGCCCGTCGGGAAATGGCCAAGGCAACGGGGACCGGATGGAGCCTTCGGCGCCTGCGCGAACGGGTCTTGCGGGCGGGGGCGCGGCTCGTCATCGCCGGCAGGCGCATGACCCTGACCCTCGCATCGGCGGCGGCGCCGTTCTGGGCGGCGCTATGGCCAAGGATCTCGGCACTGTCATGGGTGGACCCGTAGTCGCCATACATCCCCGAAGTGCCGGCCTGCTGAACAACGCTGCCAAGCGGCCGGTCGGGCTGCCCGACCGCCCAACCGAGGGCCCCAATAGCCAGACAAACGGGCTACCGCCGCGATGCATCAGCCACCCCGAAGCGCGCTATGGCTCGGTCCTTGCCAGATCGAGCGACCACAGAGCCACACGAAGCATGGATCGGCGTCAGATACGGCCTGCAAAGCCCCGCCATGAATATCGTGGGGGCACCTCGATTTTTGACTGTTTCTGCTCGGGTGTTGTGCTGTCAGCCGCATGAGGCGCGCGTGTTGTCAGCCGATGTCGCCTTGGAGCGCCCCAAGGCCTACGGCCCCCCGCCTTTGATGTGTTGCTTTTCCGGCCGTGCGGCCTGATTTCCGCGCCCCGGGGTCACGCCGGGCACGGGCTCAGGCGTCGCAACTGGCCGAGACGTCGCATATTGTAGGCGAGGTTCGTCATCCCGATCTTCGCCTTGGCCCGCACCATGCCAATCGTGCGCACCAGCTTGCCACCCATGTCGTTGGCCTGCGCGCCGAAGACATGCTCGACCCGCGCGCGCACCGCGGATTTCGTCCTGTTGCTGCCCTTGGCCTGTTCGGTCAACGGCTTGCCGCGTCTGCCCTTGCGGTGGATGTGGCTCTTCAATTTCAGGGCGCGCAGCTTGGTCTCTATCTCCTCGGATCGATAGGCCGGATCCGCCCAGACACCGGCGCCGGTATTGTTCCGCGTCAACAGGTGGTCCACCGCTTGGCTGTCGTGCAGGGCGGCATCGCTGACGTGGTAGCGGCGCACGAGCTTGTGCTTGCGGTCCACATTCACGTGGTTCTTGTAGCCGTAATGGCTCTTGCCATGTTTCTTGGTCCAGCGCGCATCCACATCCTTCTGACTGCGCTTCGCTGGCTTGTCGGCCCAATCCTCGGGCACCTCTCCGTTCTTGATCGCCTTGTTCTCATCGCGCGTATTGTGATTGCGAGGCACCGGAACGATGGACGCATCCAGGATCTGGCCGCCCCGCGCGATATAGCCCTGCCGCGACAGATAGTCGTCGAACTGGTTGAACAGCGCCTCGACCATGCCCGCCTGCGCCAACGCCTCGCGATACAGCCACACCGTCTTGGCGTCCGGCACACGATCCTGCAGGCCAAGCCCAAGAAACCGCATGAACGAGAGCCGGTCGCGCACCTGGTACTCGATCTGGTCGTCGGACAGGTTGTAAAGCGCGCTCAGCACCAGCGTCTTGAACATCAGCACCGCATCCATGGGCTTGCGTCCCGCGCGCGACTTGCGCTCCGCATCGGGCTTGCGCCAGACTCGCTCCAAGGTCGGGCGAAACTCTTCCCAGGGCACGACGGCGTCGATCTCGACCAGCGGGTCCTTCTTAGCGTCCAGACTCGCGTAGCGGTCTGAAAGATCAAAGAAACCCATCTGCGTCATCGTTACACCCCAAGCCGCGGAACACCCCGGCCGTCATACCGCAGCGGCAAGGTCAGGGCAATTTTTCGAGGCGCCCTTAAATGGCCTGCAATCAAGAATGGGGTGATGCGCCTGGAACCTGCCCAGTTTGAAGCGCTGTTCGCGGGTTTGGATTGGCGGCGTGTACGGCCTTTGGAGGTGGCGGCTCCTGCTGCGGCGGAGTGACTCACTGGCACGTTTGCACGGGCCATTCTGCCCTTGTTTTGTTATGGGAACAGGCATGACTGTGCCTGACAAATTGCCCGATGATATCGCCGAACTGAAGGCGATTATCCGTGCGCAGCAGGATCAGAATGCGCGGCTTGAGGCCTTGGTTGCCTCCTTCAAGAAGGCACTGTTTGGTGCCAAATCCGAGAAGATCGATCCGGCCCAATACGAGTTGGAACTCGAAGACATCGAGACGGCCATCGCACAGGTGAAAGCCGAGATTGATGCGGATGAGCGCACCGCGCCCGTGCGGCCAGCAAAGCCGCGTCAGAGCAATCGTGGTTCACTGCCCAAGCATCTGGAGCGGGTGGAAGTGATCATTGAACCTGATGTCTTCTGCGCCTGCGGCGCCGAGCGTCATGTCATTGGCGAGGATGTCAGCGAAAGGCTGGACATTATCCCTGCCCAGTTCCGCGTGATTGTTACCCGGCGACCCAAATACGCCTGCCGCTCCTGTGAGGGTGGGATCACCCAAGCTCCGGCACTGGCCCACATCATTGCAGGCGGCATGCCAACCGAGGCCACGCTGGCGCATGTATTGGTCTCTAAATACGCTGATCACTTGCCGCTCTATCGACAAGCACAGATTTACAGCCGTCAAGGCATTAATCTGGATCGCTCGACCTTGGCCGCATGGGTGGGCAAATCGGCGTTCGAATTGACCCCCATTTATGATGCCCTGATGGCCGATCTGAAGCACTCGACCAAGCTCTTCATGGATGAGACGCCCGCGCCGGTTCTGGCACCTGGGCGCAAACGCACCAAAACAGGATACTTCTGGGCCCTTGCCCGCGATGACAGGCCTTGGGGTGGTGATGATCCCCCCGGTGTCGCCTTCACATATGCACCGGGGCGATCCGGTCAGCATGCAGAAGATATTTTGAAAAGCTTCAGCGGCACCCTGCAGGTCGATGGCTATGCTGGTTACAACCGCCTGCTGAAACGGCCTGCTCAGGATGTGACACTGGCTTATTGCTGGGCGCATGCCCGCCGCAAGCTGCATGATGTTACCCAATCTGGCGCGGCACCAATCGCGCAGGAAGGCTTGGCGCAAATCCAGGCGCTCTATCGCATCGAAAAAGATCTGCGCGGTCAGACTGCCGAGCAACGGCTCGCCGCGCGACAGGACCGCTCAAAACCCATCATCGACGCCTTCGAGCTATGGCTTGTCCAAAACCGCGCCCGCGTCTCAGCAAAATCGCCGACCGGTGAGGCCCTGAAATACATCGCCAAATACTGGGATGGGCTGATCCTGTTCCTCAGCGATGGTCGCATCGAACTGGATTCCAATGCCGTCGAGCGGACGATCCGTCCAATTGCGCTCAACCGCAAAAACGCGCTCTTCGCCGGGCACGACGCTGGGGCGCAAAACTGGGCCGTCATCGCCTCCCTGATCGAAACCTGCAAACTCAACGAGATCGAACCTCACGGCTATCTGTCAGCTGTTCTCACCGCCATCGCCGAAGGACACAAGCAAACGGACATCAACAAACTGCTGCCCTGGAATTACGTCAGACCCGTGTGACCAGCGCACCGCTTACCCTTCACCTTGATGTAGGTCTCGTCCATACGCTAGGATCTGGCGGTCGGCCGCTTCCTCGCTTGCGCCCGGGCCGCGATCAGCGGCGCGAACTTTACCACCCAACGGTTCAGCGTAGCATGTTCGACCTTCACCCCGCGCTCTGCCATGATCTCCTCCAAGTCACGGTAGGAGACGGCGTAGCGTAGGTAGAAGAAAACCGCGTGCAGGATCACGGACTTCGGATAATGCACGCCCTTAAACTCAATCACGCCAACCGCCTCTTGCCAGCTCCCTGACAACGCTAACATATCATGCGCACTCAGAAAGTCGAAAGTTTGCGACAGCACCCTCATTCCTGTCCTCAGATCACTCCATCGGCTACTGTAATACCGCGATCCATGCAACACGGTCGAGTTTAGGGCACTCCCTCGCTACATTGCAACTATCGCAGCGCTTACAGCCCTCGGCGGGCAGACTGCGCCACAACTCAAAATAAACATTGCAGCCGGCCTAAAGGCGGGGCTGACCAAAACAGAAATCACCGAAACAATCTAGCAAATCTCGCTCTATGGCGGCTTGCCCGCTGCTATAAATGCATCGAACGCGGCACTTGAGGTTTTTGCACAAGAATAACTTCATGAAGCCGGACAACGTTGTCCGGCCACATCGTCGTCCACAGAGCTCGGCAAAAGCAGAAGTTTGGATCGTTCATCGCCTGAGATATGTGCCATGATCGAGGATACCACAGCCAAATCAGCTTAGGAAGCTTGTCCGGGTTTTCACACAGTCTGCAACGGTTTTGAACTTGAACTCCGACTTTGCATTCACAGTTTGACTGGGGATTCCTATTGGGACGGGCCGTCTATGCATGCGTAAAACAAATGATCTGATTGAAAAAACAAATTTTCGGATATGTCAAATTGGCAGTATTCCTGTTTCCAGAAAAAACGGGAGAGATTGCTATGAAATTCAAACTAAACAAATGGGGCGCTTCTGCTTTGTCCGGCCTATTGTTTTCCGCCATGCAGATAGGTGCAGCAAGTGCGCAAGAACATGCGCTGCGGCTGGCGCATTACTTTCCACAGGACTCTTATGTTCATGTAGCTATGGAACGACTGGCCGATCGTGTTTCGAAGAAGAGCGAAGGGCGCGTGGAAATCACTATTTTCGGTGGTGGCAGTCTGGGCGGCGACCGTGAGTTGAGCGAACAGGTCCGGCTTGGCGGAATCCAGATGGCCAACATCGGTGTGCCGACGCAGGCGCCTTTGGATGAGCGGTTTATGATCGAAGAGTTGCCCTACATCTGGGACAGCTATCAGCAGATCGAAGGCGCCTACGAGGGCGAGTTCGGTGAAATGATTTCAAGTATAATGGTGGAGCACGGCGCACGCCCGCTTGCGTTCTTTCCGTTCGGATACCGTCATATGACGAATTCGAAACGACCAATTCGCACGCCGGAGGATGTTAAGGGGCTGAAGATGCGCACCTCAGATGTGCCGGTTCGTATCGACATGTTTGAGACCCTGGGTGCGAAGCCGGTGCCCATTTCCTTCACCGAGCTTTACACCGCGATGCAACAAGGTGTTGTGGATGGGCAGGAAAATCCGCTTTTCCTGATCCTGACCTCGCAATTTCAGGAGGTTCAGCCCAATATCTCATTGACGGGGCATATCCTGAATTCCAACCAGATTATCATCAACGAAGCCTATTGGCAGTCGCTGCCCGATGACGTGAAATCAATGCTGGAGGCAGAAGTCAAGACCGTAGGCCAGGAAATGGCGCAGGCAACGCAAGAGCAGGAGCAAAACGCGCTTGAGGAGTTGAAAGCGCAAGGAATAGAAGTTGTCGAAGATGTTAACCGCGCCGCGTTCCGCGAAGAGCTTACTCCCTTGTACGCTAAGTACCGTGAGCAATACGGCGAAGAAATTTGGTCGGTTCTGAGCAAATACGCATCATTGCCTGCACAGTAAACTAACTTTGTCCAAGGGAAGGCAAGTCGTCTGCCAGCGCAGATGGCTTACCCTTGGTCCTGCCAGAACAGATGGAAGGCGTTCAGACATGGAAAAAGTCGCGAACCTGTTCAACTGTATCAGTGTTCCGCTTTGGGCTGTTTTCGTCGTGTGTTGCGTCGGGCAAGTCGTTGGGCGGTACTTTCTGGATATCCCGCTGCAATGGACCGAAGAAATTGCGCGAGTTTCTTTGATATGGCTTACGTTCATTGGTGCTGTGCAACTGGCGGTTTCTGACGATCACATCGAAATCGGATATTTGCGTCAACTTGGAATTCGCCCGCTTATCTTTGTGATAGAAATCACGAAGGCAATTGCCATGTTTATCACGGGCGGATTCTTAGCGTTTGGCGGCGCAAAGCTCCTGCCGATGACTATCAATTCGCACGCACCCGGAAGTGGGCTGAGCCTGGCTGCCTGGTACGTCGTCGCTGTGGCGGCAGGTTTCATGCTGATGTTTATTGCGACGCTCGCATTGCCAAAAGCCATCTTCAGGTCAAACCCATGATGTTGTTTGAGTCGATGCATATCCCACTTTTTTTATCAAGAGCGATTTACCAGTAAGGACCCTTAGATGAGTGTTGAATTCATATTGCTTCTGACTGGTCTGTTGGGTCTCATCGCACTGGGTGTCCCAATAGCTTTTGCAGTTGGCACGGCCGTCTGCATTTACGCGCTGACAGTCGGATTTCCACCTTTGTCGATTCTAGCACAACAGACTGTCCGGGGCGTGGATTCATTTGTTTTGCTGGCACTTCCGCTTTTCATTTGGGGTGGAATTCTTATGGAAAAGGGCGGGGCTACGGACGGTTTGATGAAGCTGGTCATAGCCACGCTGGGCCGGCTGCCAGGTGGTTCAGCTGTGGCAAGTGTGGTTGCCACCACGTTTTTTGGCGCGCTTAGTGGTTCGGCGGTGGCCGCGACGGTCGCTGTTGGCCAGCTGATGCAGCCCCGGCTCGTCCAGCAGGGCTATGCTCCCGGTTTTGTCGTATCTATGCAGGCTTGTTCGGGGGCATTGGGGGCAGTGATTCCGCCAGGCATTTCGATGGTTGCCTATGGCGCCATTTCGGGCACGTCAATTCGCGATCTTTTTGCTGGAGCGGTGTTGCCAGGCTTACTGGCGGGATTTTTGCTGTGTCTGGTGGCTGTTCTTGTCAGCCACCGCCGTGGCTATAAGGAAACTTTGGATGTTTCCGATATGGCCGGGCCAAGCCGTCTGCTTGGCGAGGCGATGCCCGCGCTCTTTATGCCGATCATCGTGTTAGGGGGTGTCTTCTTGGGGATTTTCACCGCAACTGAGGCCGCCGCCGTCGCTTGCATTTACGCGCTCTTTATCGGGATTTTCATTTATCGCAAGCTCACGCCAACTGTTATATGGGACTCACTGGTCAAAGCCACACGTGACACTGCGGCAATCACCATCATCATCGCCGTATCTTCGGCCTTCGGCTGGATCATCGCCGCAGAGCAGGTCCCTCAGGCTTTTGCCAGCTGGATCACAAGCGTGTCTGCCGATCCATTGGTGATCTTGCTTTTGATGAGTCTGCTGCTTTTCATACTGGGCACGTTTATGGAAACGATTTCCATCATCGTGATCCTGACACCGATCTTCGTGCCGGTCGCAGTGTCAGCCGGTATCGACCCTCTGCATTTCGGGGTGCTGATGATCTTGAATCTTGCGATTGGCGGGGTAACGCCCCCGTTGGGGGTTTGTCTCTTCGCTGCTGCAAGAATTCTGCATCTCGATATCTCGCAAACATTTCGTGAATTGGTCTTTCCGCTGGGCGCGCTGCTTCTGGCGTTCGGCTTGACGATGGCAATTCCCGAATTGGTCACCTGGGTCAAATGACCCCAATTTAGAGGAGTGAATAGGATGACACGAAGAACCAAACTTGCGGAAAAGATTGCGCGCAAGCAAAAAATGGTGGGGCTGGAGCTTTATTCCGGTTCGCCGAACGTGGTCGAAATCGCAGGCGAAATCGGTTTTGATTTCACCATGCTCGATACCGAGCACAGCGAATTCGACATGGAACATATGGCGACACTGATCCGGGCCGCCGATTCATTTGACATCTCGCCGGTCGTTCGCGTTCAGGAACTTGATGAATATCTTATCATGAAGGCTCTGGATCGGGGCGCGGATGGCGTGATCGTTCCGCGGATCAATTCAGCGGAACAGGCGCAACGTGCTGTTTCGGCTTCTGAATTTCCGCCCATCGGGGTGCGCGGTATGTGTCCGGATGTGCGCGCAACGCGTTATCGCACCGAGGACTGGTTGGAATACGCTCGCAACATTCAGGACCATGTATCGGTAATCCCACTGATCGAGGACAATAAGGCTGTTGAGAACATCGAGGACATCGTTCAGGTGGATGGAATCAACGCCGTGTTGTTCGGCCCTGGGGATTTCGCGGTTTCCATTGGCGCGGTTCAGAAGGGGTTTTCCGATGAGATCATGAATGCCACGCGCGATGCCTTGCGCAAGGTGTGCGCGGCTGCTGCCAAGTATGATGTTTACGTTTTTGCCATCCCGCTTGAATTGCAAGATCCGAGTGCAACCATGAGCCAACTGCTGGAAGATGGCGTTTCCGGGGTTCTGTTCGGAACAGATACGATGCATCTGCAAATTGCAGCTGACCGTATCAAGGCTTCATTCGACGGCGCAGTCGGAAGCAATCGCAAAGCTGCGGAATAAAGCTTGGCGGCAGTTGCTCGGGCAGGGGTGTTCCCGGCCCGAGCGCAACGCTTCAAGGCGGAGACAGTGTCTTCGCAGACAAAGAAAAACGTGATTCCGTTACGGACGCTCATGCGGGTTCGGCCCGTTCGCTCACTCCGATCGTGTCCAGCTTGCTGACAAGTTCGCTCACCAGCTTGACGCCGGCGTCTGTCAGCTGTGGATGTTTGTAGAGCAGCCCCACGCGCAGTGGTTCAAGCGGGGGTAATCCGTCCTCTGCTCCAAGTGTGCGCATCCCCTCAAGCAGCGTGGGCTGCGTCAGGGCGCTGACGCAAAAGCCGCTTTGCACGGCCTTTTGCAGCCCCGATATGCCGGACCCGGTATAGACAATACGCCAACGCTGCCCAACGGTGTGCAGTGCCTCGATCATGCGTTCACGATAATCGCAACCTTCGGGGTGTGCTGCCAAGGGTACCGGTTTCTCGGGATCAATCACCATGTCTGACGCGGCGGCCCAAACGGGTTGTTCGATCCAGGAACGTGACACATAGGGCATCTGCGCCTTCGGCATCACGGCTACGATGATATCCAGCTCGTTGGCGCGCAATTGCCGGTGCAATTCGCGGCTCAGGTCGCAGCGCACCTCCAACTCGACATCAGGATGCTGCTGCGTGAAACTCGCCAGTGCGTTCTGCAAAAACGCCATCGCGTAGTCCGTGGGCAGCCCGATGCGCAATACGCCAGACAGATCGGCGTGGCGAAAAAACTGTACGGCCTCATCATTGAGCCGCACGATATCGCGCGCAAAAGACAGCAGGGCTTCGCCGTCACGAGTCAGGATGATCTTACGCCCTTCCTTGGCCAGCAGACTGACACCGACCAAATTTTCCAGCCGGTGCATCTGTAGCGATATGGCGGGCTGGCTGCGCCCCAAAGCCTGCCCGGCCTTGGTGTGTCCGCCTAGTTCGACAACCGAAATGAACGTGCGCAGCAGATCGGTTTGTAAATTCAGAAAGGTTTGAATTTTCATATCCCCAACAAATGCTATATCACATACTATAAATATTCATTATTTGATTGGCAATTGGTAACGTGGACTGAAAGCCCAACCTTTCTTGTATTTTCGGAGTTCGTCGTGTGTACTATTGGCAATAAAAAGGCGCGCCCTTGATTGAGCGCGCTTTGCTGCATTCTTGGATTACCTCAATCGAACAGAACGCTGAGCGATTGTGATGTCGCAACGCGAAGGATCGCGTTGGCGAACATTTCCGCAACCGAGATCACGCGGATTTTGTAGGATGATGAAGCAGCTGGCGTGGCGCAGATCGTGTCGGTGATGACCAGCTCGGTCAGATCCGAGGCCGAAATCCTCTCGACCGCCGAGCCGGACAGGACGCCATGCGTGATATAGGCCGAAACCTGCGTTGCGCCCTGTTCCAGAAGGGCGGTGGCGGCGTTGCACAGGGTTCCTCCGGAATCGACGATATCGTCGATCAGGATGCAGGATTTACCCGAAACATCGCCAATGACGTTCATCACTTTCGAGGCACCGGGTTTGTCGCGGCGCTTGTCGACGATGGACAAAGGGCAGTTGAGCCTCTTGGCCAGCGCCCGTGCGCGCACCACACCGCCCACATCCGGTGAAATCACCATGACATCCTGCGCCCCATTGCGCGAAGTGATGTCGCGCGCGATCACGGGCAGGGCATAGAGATTATCCGTGGGTATATCGAAAAATCCTTGGATCTGCCCGGCGTGCAAATCCATCGTCAAAACTCTGTCCGCCCCGGCGTGGGTGATGATATTGGCTACCAGCTTGGCCGAAATCGGCGTCCGGGGGGCAGGCTTGCGATCCTGCCGCGCATAGCCGAAATAGGGGATAACGGCCGTAATCCGCCTCGCCGATGCGCGTTTCAACGCGTCAATCAGCACCAGAAGCTCCATCAGATTGTCATTGGCGGGATAGGATGTGGACTGGATGGCGAAGACATCGTCGCCCCTGATATTCTCTCCAATCTCGACAAAGACCTCGTCGTCGGCAAAGCGCCGGATTTTGCATTCGGCCAGCGACGCATCCAGATGCCCGGCGATAGCCTCGGACAAGGGGCGGTTGCTGTTGCCGCTGATCAGTTTCATGGCGCTGCCTTTCGCACCGTTGCCCGGAATCTGCGCGAAGGTCATGGCGCGATCGGAAAGGCCATTTCCGGACGATAGGTCTTGAAGCTTTCCAGGTATTGCGCGTTGGCTTGGCGTTGCCATTCGGTGCCGGACTGGATCGCGGTAATGCATTTGTATTTTTGCCGGTATTGATCGGTGGCGTCGTTTTCTTCGATTACCACGGCCACCATGCCGGCGACGGTGCCCTTTTGCTGCGCAACCAGGTTGATGGCACCCTGCATGGTGCCGCCCGTTTCCACCCATTGATCCACCAGCAAGACACGGGTGCCCGGACTGAAGGCGGGCAGGCGCATTTCCATGCTCTGGGTCTGGCCGGAATAGTTGGTCATGCTTGAACTGTCGGTATCGACGCACAGTTTGCCCGCCTTGCGAATGGGTAAAAATCCCCGGTCGATCCGGGTGGCGATACCGGCGCCCAAAACAAAGCCCATTGCATCGAGCCCCGCGACGACATCCACTTCATCGGGGTTGATTTCGGCGCAAAGATCATCAAGCAGATCGTGAAACGCGCGCCCGTTGATATAAAGCGAGGTCGGATCGAGCCAGGCAAACTTGTCGCCCTTGGTGTTGGGGGCCATCAGTGGAAAATACCAGCGATCGTCGCGCGGTCCCTTGTCGTGTGTCATTGTTACTTAGCTCCTGCTTTGCGAGTGATGTTCATGAGGTCTTGAAGTCTTGCGGGGTCGATATTGTAAAAGTCGCCCTCGTGATTGATGCCGGTCGCAACCATGAAAAGATCAACGCCGGACATGAATTGATTTGCGTTTTCCGGGGTGATCCCCGAGGCCACACCAAGCGCGGTATTGCCGCAGCTTTCGCGAAATGTTCTGATTTTCGACAGGTCTGCGGCCTGGCCCGTGGCCACGCCCGAAGTGACGACCACATCCATGAAACCGCAGGCGATTTGCGCGCTGGTGGCGTAGAATTCCGGCGCAACCTCACGCTGCTTCTTGAAGGCGGTCCCGCCGATGTAAAGCCCGTTCCAACCGCTGTCGCGGCGCGCCTGCTCAATGGCTTGCGCTTCGGGCTGATCATCGGCAGCGCGACGTTCATCAATGCGGGCATCGTCGGCCCAATAGCCATCGACGCGAATACCCTCGTCCTGAAGCTGGCCAAGGATGGGAAAGGCAAATCTACCAGTCACCGCAAGAAAGTTTACCCCGATCCAGAAATTCGGAAACATCTGCCGCATCTCGCGGATGATCGGCAGTAGCTTTTCCTTTTCGAAATCATGATTGATCAGGAAAACACCTGGACAGCCCCCGTCTTGCGCAATGCGGATGTTGCGCGCGGCCTGTTCGGCATCAAGAACGTGAATGACCGGTAAAACTGTCGTGCCCTGCGTTCCGAAAACCGCCTGAAAAGCGTGCCGATCCATCACCATATTCCCAAATGTTACGTTGTGGAATTCACGTTAGCCAGAACGCTGGAATTTGAGAAATGTATAGTTTTAATGTCTGGATAAGGGCTCGTAATTCGTCCACTCTGAACAACTCTTATCCGTTTGATTTTGCTTGGATATGACGCGAATTTGTTAGGCAGGAATCGCAGGATTTCGTATTATCCGGGCAGGAACCCTGCAATTTCGAGCTATGATATGAAGCCGCGAAAGCCCCCTCCGGAACAAGACGATCTCCTGCGCGCCCGATTGGTTGAGATGATCGACATGCGCCACGAACTGGTGAAGCTGGAAACCCTGATTGACTGGGAGGTCTTCGAACGGGAATGGACCGAGCTCTTTCCTTCCCATACCGGTCGTCCCGCTACCTCTCCGCGTCTTGTGGCGGGGCTTCTGTATCTTCAGCATGCTTTCGCGCTCTCGGATGAGGCGGTCGTGGCGCGATGGGCCGAGAACCCGTATTGGCAGCATTTCTGCGGCGAGACGTTCTTTCAGCATCGTCTGCCGATTGATCCGTCCTCTATGACCCGCTGGCGCAACCGGATCGGCGAGGAGGGTGTCGAATGGATGCTGACCGAGACGATCGAAGCCGGGAAGCGCGCCGGGGCAGTGAAGGGCAATGACCTCAAGCGGGTCACCGTCGATACCACCGTGATGGAAAAGAACATCGCCCATCCCACCGATGCCCGGCTGTATGAGACGGCGCGGCGCAAGCTGGTCGGGCTGGCCCGCGAGGCCGGGATCGGCCTGCGGCAGAACTACAACCGCCTGGCGCCCCGGCTGGCTGGACAGGTCGGGCGCTATGCCCATGCCCGCCAGTTCAAACGGATGCGCAAGGCATTGCGTCGGCTCAAGGGCTACACCGGCCGGGTGCTGCGCGACATCGAGCGACAATTGGACCAGGTTCCGGACGGAACTCTGAAGGTACGTCTGGAAGAAATGATCGCGCTGGTGAACCGGCTGCTGGCGCAGAAGCCGAAGGACAAGAGGAAGCTTTACAGCCTGCATGAGCCGGCGGTGGATTGCATCTCCAAGGGCAAGGCGCACAAGCGCTACGAGTTCGGCACGAAGGTCAGCGTGGCTACGACCAACCGGGGTGGCTTCGTGGTGGGGATGCGGGCGCTGCCGGGCAATCCCTACGACGGCCACACGCTGGCCGAGGCGCTGGAGCAGGTTGAAATCCTGACCGATCAACGGCCAGACATGACCTTTGTTGATCGCGGATACCGCGGCCACGGCATTGAGAACGTGAAGGTCTTCATCAGCGGTGCCAAGCGTGGCGTCACCAGGACCATCGCCAGGCTCTTGCGACGGCGAAGTGCCATCGAGCCGATGATCGGGCACATGAAAAATGACGGTCGCCTGACGCGAAGCACCTTGAAAGGGACCGAAGGCGACGCGCTCTTCGCCGTGCTTTGCGGTTGCGGCCACAACATCCGCATGATCCTCAGGCACCTGAGGGTCTTTTTGCGCCAATTGATTTGGGTGGTCTGCCAAACCTGCATGACCGCTGACGCGGAAATGGCACGCGATCGAAGGGTTCAGGTCTATATACTGACGACCTGACAGCGATGTTCAGGACGGACTAATTCACGATGTGTCGGCTGATATATTGCGAACTAATATAACCGGATTTGGATTACTGATTTTAACCGTTTTCAACGATGGTCTACGCAAATGGAGAAAGAATGGAAAATCAACCCAGCAAAGGAAACTGAGATGACAAATGCGGCGAAGCTTCGGCAAGTGTTCAGGCAGAACAAGACGGTTGCAGTGCCGGGGGCCTATGACGTCTATTCCGCCCTTCTTGCGCAAGAATCTGGTTTTCCCGTGGTCTACCTGGGGGGATTTTCCATTTCTGCTAGCTTGGCCGCGTACCCCGATTGGGGGCTGACCACGATGAGCGAGATGCTGTCGGTGGCCCGCAATGCGGTGGATATCCTCGACATTCCAATCATCTGCGATATCGATCAAGGCTTTGGCGCGCTGACGAATTTCACCCGCACGATCCACAGTTATGAAAACGCGGGCGTTGCCGCAGTGCATTTCGAAGATCAACCGTTTCCGAAGAAGTGTTCGCAACAAAAGGATCGTCAGATCATTTCGATTGAAGATGCCACAACCAAGATAAAGGCGGCAGTGGATACCAGAACAGATCCGGATTTCACCTTGATCGCGCGCACGGATTCCAAGGCGGTCGAGGGGCTTGACGGTCTCAAGCGGCGCATGGATGCCTATCTGAACGCCGGAGCGGATTATTGCATTTTTTGCGAACAGGAAACCACCGATGAACTGATCGAAGTGGCAGAGACTTTCCCGGGCCGTGTCATCGCCTTTGTCGGCGATGCGACCGACAACCCGGCCTGCTGCCTGCCGGTCTCGCGCTATGAAGACATGGGATACAAGGCGCTGTTTTATTGTGCCCTGGGGTTGTGTGCCGCGCATCACAGCGTCAGCAAAACCTACGATCTGTTGCAAACAAGCGGGCATATCACATCGGAATTTCTGCAAGATAACCTTGTGACGCTCAAGGATGTGCAAGAGACGGCCAAAATGAATGAGTGGCAGAATTTGCGGGATAAATACGACATGCTGTAAGGCCTGTCCTCGTTTAAACCAGACCTATAGCAACGAACCGTGTTGCATGGATCTCCGTGTCACAGTAGCCAATGGTGTGATCTGAGGACAGGAAAGAGCGATGCCGTTCAAGCACAACGCGTCGAGGTGGCATAAAATCCCCAAGGCGAAATATCGTGTTACGAATTGGCCGGAGTATAACGAAGCGCTGCTGCGGCATGGGGATGTGACTGTGTGGTTTGATCTTGACGCCGTGTCCGGCTGGCGCGCAGTCGGCGTCCGAAAACGGGGCGGGCAGCGGAGGCATTCGGATCTGGCGATCGAGATTTGCCTAGCGCTCCGGGCGGTGTTCGGCCTGGCGCTGCGACAGGTGCAAGGCTTTGTGCGAAGCCTGGTGCGGCTGGCTGGCCTGAATCTGCCCGTGCCGGATGTTTCGACACTGTGTCGCCGCAGTGCATTGCTCAAAGTCACGCCTGACAGCCGCCTCAAAGCCGGTCGGGTGACGTTGATCGTGGACAGCACGGGGCTCCAGATCCATGGCGGTCGAGATTGGATGCGGGAGAAACATGGTATCAAGAATCAGCGCAAAACATGGCGCAAACTGCATATCGGCTTCGATCCGGACGCGGGCGAGATCGTCGCCCCCAGCCTGACCGACGAGCATGTCAGCGATCCCGCTGCGCTGCCCGAATTGCTGGCCCAGATCGCGGGAAAGGTTGGGTGTTTCATCGCCGCCGGGGCCTATGACGGCGCGCCCACCGCCGAGAAGATCCGGGAAGTGCTCGGTCCCGACGTTGAGCTGATCATTCCGCCGCCGCGCAATGCGGTCATGGGCGACTGCAAAGAGCGCAACACGCATATCGAGATGATCACGGATAAGGGCCGGATTAGCTGGCAAAAGGCCACCGGATATGCCCAGAGATCACGAGGCGAGGCGCAGATTGCTCGGTTCAAACAGGTCATAGGACCAGAGCTGAAAGGCCGGAGAATGGAGACACAGATCACCGCCGTCGCCCTAAACCGCATGGCCTGCCTTGGTCGTGCGACCTATGAACCTGTCGTCTGACAGTACCGGAAAAGGGGCATCTGCGACCAATCGCCGATCCGTGCAACACGGTCCCACTTGTGCCAAGCGGCAGATACCTTTGGTGCCGGTACGGAACCATGACATTTGCATGTCAAATTCAACGATTTTGATAATTCATTTCCATAATGAAAGTCAAAAAACAATACTCGACGTCAATCACGTAGTACCGCAAAAATAGGACGCAGATTACGGGGGCTGGCGATCACGCGACAAGGTCTGGCGCGCAACAGACGTTTTGACAGAATGTCCTTTGGATGAGCTACACCACCCGCGAATTGGGCGCACGCCAGCGCCAAAAAAACAAACAGGAGGGAAAGACTATGTATTTCAGTGGGTTTAAATGCAATCAGGACATACGCAGCATGGCAAGGCAAACCAGTGGGGCGGCGTTGTTGGCTTTGGGATTGGCCTTGGCACCGCAGCAATCGACCGCGCAGGATAATCTGCCATCCTATTATCCATCTTCCTATTCCGATCTGATCGAAGCGGCCAAGCAGGAAGATGGCAAGCTGGTCATCTACAGCTCTTACGATCAGCCGCGATGGAACCCAGTGTTCGAGGCGTTCATGGAGCGGTATCCTTTCGTATCCAGCGTGAAGAACCTCGATATGGAGGGTGAGCAGGTTTACGAAAAGCTGCGCGCTGAATCTTCACGCGGGATCGCGGGGGGCGATATCGTGGAAATCCAGCCAAGCGTCGGCGCTTTGTTGCGCGACCAGCAAGATCTTATTCTTGCTTATGACTCCGTAGAGGCGTCGCAGTATAATGAAAATATCATCGAACCCTATGAAAACGGGTATCAATACACGATCACACCGGTGATCATCGGCTATAACAAGGCGATCCTGCCTGAAGACATCAATTCTCTGAGCGATCTGGCGAAACAAATTGCCGAGGACACCAGCGGCGATCTGATGGTCGGTGTGCGCGATATCAAATCCGCCTATGCCTTCACCGGCTATTACAGCCTTCTAGATGCGCGGCCCGAACTTTGGGACGCCTTTGAGGTGATCCTGCCTAAATCGCGGCCCGAAGGATCGTCGGGGTCGATGCTGACAAAGCTTCAAACCGGTGAGTATGCGGCAACCGTCTATATTTCAAGCGCGACGATGATCTCTGCGGCCGACAAAAGCAGCGGCCTGTTGGGGTATACCGCACCGCAGGACGGTACGTCATTCCAGGGTGGGGCGGTCTCGATCGCAAGCTCGACCAAACGGCCCGCTACGGCGAAGCTCTTTATCGACTTCATGCTTTCGCAAGACGGGCAGCAGGCCATTCTGGAAGGTGGCCGGACGGCCATCCGCAAAGGTCTTGAACCGGCAAGCGGTATGGTCTCGTTCGAGGAAATTTCGCAAGACCTGTCTGACGATGCGGTTGTCACTGTTCCTTACGAGACGATCACCGAAGCTGACAAGGAAGCTTTCGCTGTGCGCTGGAATTCCCTGCGGGACCAATAGGCGCCTCAAGATGCTGCTCTGCGCCTGAACGCGCTATGGGGCAGGGCAGCAATTGTTTTTTGGTGAGCCGTCAGCGCCGAGGAAAGCGACTAACAAGAAACCTGCAACATACGCGCTTTCCGCAAGGCAACAGCCTTGATGCGATGGTGCGGTGTTTCTTGTTCAGTCTGGTCATGATCGCGCGAATACCGCTTTAGGCTGAAGGAAAAAAGACAATGGGCGTGCAAGACACCGCGATGGGGCAACGCATTTATGAAGTCCAGGGGCGGCTTCCGCACTACAGGCGTATCCTGGGGGCGCAGCGCAGCTATTGGTTCATGCGTCTTGTATTCGCCCTTGTGGTGGTTCTGATTGCGGCACCTTTGATCCCGACGGTCTATCAGTCGTTTCTGAATGCGCCGCTCTACGACGACACAGCGCAATTCACTTTGCAGAACTATGCCATTCTTTTCCGCGAAGAGGATTTTGGCATCGTCATCCTGAACACTGTCTATTTCGCGTTTCTGAGCACCATATTCTCGCTGATCATCGCGATCCCGCTGGCGATCATCGTGGTCAAGACCGACATTCCTGGCCGCACGTTCTTTTCGTTCATCATGCAATGGCCGTTTTTCATTTCGGCATTGATATTTTCGTTCGGGTGGGTGCTGGTCTATTCGCCGGGCGGGTTCGCCACCTATTATGTAAAACAATGGATCGGCTTTGCGCCTTGGGATCTCTATACCATCCCGGGCATGGCGATTGTGGAATCTATGGGCCTTGCGCCCATCGCCTATGTCTATTGCGCAAACAGCTTGCGCCAGGCGGATGTATCGCTTGAGGCGGCGGCGCGCACGGTTGGTGCGCGACCCTTGTTCATCATCGCCCGCGTTCTGGTGCCCATGCTGCGCCCGGCAATTGTCTACAGTTCATTGCTGATTTTCAGCATGAGCATCGAGGCCCTGAGCGTGCCGCTGATCCTTGGCTTGCCAAACGGCATCCGCATGTTTTCAAGTTTCCTATATGAATACGGCCTGACGTCGATCAACCCCAATCACGGCGTGCTTGCCGCCGCGGCAACGCTGGTGCTAATGGTGTTGATCTGCCTGATCATCGTGCAGGCGATGGTGTTGCGCAAATCGTCCCGCTTCATCAGCGTGCGTGGCAAGGCCACAAGATCCTATCAACATTCCCTCGGGTGGTACAAATGGGCGATTGCAGCCGTGATTTACGGGTATCTCGTTCTTGGAATGGTCATTCCGGCGATTGCCCTGATCATGCGGTCGTTTACGCAAATTCTCACGCCGCTGCTCAATCCGTTTTCGGTTTTGACGTTGGACAACTACAAAGAGCTATTTTCGATCTCGGCCTACTACGATCCCATCGTGAACAGCGTGATCCTTTCGGCAATCGGCGCCGTCGCGGTCAGCGCGCTGGCCGCGACGGCTGCGCTTATCTCGCGGCGCTCCCCGTTTTATTTCCGTAAGGCGACCGAATACCTGGTGCTGTCTACGCTGGCGATCCCCGGAACCGTTCTTAGCATCGGATTGTTCTGGACCTACACCGCTATTCCCTGGGGTTCGGTGCAAAGCATTTTGCTGAACAGCCTGTTCGGTTTGGTCATCGCCTTCGGTATACGCGCCTTGCCGGTAGCCTTTTCGCTGATTTCGGCAGCCATCATGCAGCTGCACGAAGAACTGGACAGGGCCGCCTATGTCGCTGGTGCGGACTGGCTCCATACCTTTGGGCGGGTCTTGTTCAGGCTGTTACTTCCCTTCTTTGCCAGCAGCGCGGCGCTGGTTTTTGTCATCATGATGAAGGAATACGCGACAGGCGTGTTCCTGGTCACCGTCGAAACCGAAGTGATCGGGACGGCCATGCTGTCGCTCTGGTCGCAGGGAACGACCGGGGCTGTCGCGTCACTGGCCGTGGTACAGATTGCAATCAGCCTGGTCGTTATTGGTTGCGTTCAACTTCGCATAAGGAAAAAAGCCGATGCCTAGGATTATTGTCGAAAACCTGACCCGCACCTACGGACGCGCGAACAAGGCGGTGGATAACGTCAGCTTTATTGTGGAAGACGGTGAATTGTTCACCCTTGTCGGACCCAGCGGATGCGGAAAGACCACGACACTGTCGTGTATCGCGGGCCTTGATAACCCGACCGAAGGGACAATCTCGATTGGTGAGCGGGAGGTGTTCAACAGCCGGACCAACACCCATGTTCCCTGCGAAGAAAGAAATGTCGGCATGGTCTTTCAGACCTATGCTCTCTGGCCGCATATGACGGTGCGCCAAAACCTTGAAGTGGCCTTGAAGCTGCGCAAGGTTTCAGCCGCCGATCGCAAGCGCAAGATCGACGATGCCCTTGACATGGTGGACCTGAGCAAGCTTGGCGCGCGCTATCCGCATGAATTGTCGGGCGGCCAGCAACAGCGGGTCGCGCTGGCGCGTGCGCTCGTCTATTCGCCCAGCGTCCTGCTGCTGGATGAGCCGCTTTCAAATCTGGACGCTAAGCTGCGCCTGCAGGCGCGCAGTTGGCTGAAGTCAGTGCAAAGGGAATTGGGGATCACGACGATTTATGTGACCCACGACCAGGATGAGGCCCTGGCGCTAAGCGATACCGTGGCTGTCATGTCCGGGGGGCACATGCTGCAAAAGGCTCCGCCGGAAACTGTGTATAAAAAGCCGGCCTCGCAAGATGTCGCGGCGTTTATCGGGCGAATGAATTTCTTGCCGGCCCGCGTGGTCGAACCGGGTGCGGGCGGTAAATCCCTGACGACCGTACAACTGGTGGGCACCGACGACCGTTTCCAAATTGACGCCGCCAACGATCACGGCTTGAGTGTCGGCGATGAGGTCACGATGGCCTTTCGACCAGAAGACGTAGCACTGGTTCATTCCGATGCGACTGCTGGCGCGGACATGCCGAACCATATCGAAGGCACGATCAAAGCCTCGACCTTCGCGGGGGCCTGCTATGAGTACCACCTTGATGTGGGCGGCTACGAAGTCGAGGCCTTCGATCGCGCGCAAGGTTTGTCCGGGCGGTGCAAGATCACCTTCGGACCGCAGAGCGTGCTGCTTTATCCGGGAATATCGATTGCCACCGGCAAGATCGACGCGTCTGCGTCTGACGCCCCCGCCGGTGTTCCTGCGTGAGAAACGGCGATTGACCGAATTTACGAAAGATATCCGACGCCCGGGCGTCGCAACGAAAGGATGATGCACAGTGACCAAAGCTGCAAAACTCAGAAAGCTTCTAGAACGCGGTTCACCCTTCATGGTGCCCGGTATCGGCTCGCCGCTTGAGGCCAGACTGGCCAAGCGCGCCGGTTTCGAGGCGGTCTACATTAGCGGCTATTCGATGGCGGCGTCGCGGTTCGGCTTGCCGGATATCGGTCTTGTGGCGTTTCGCGAGTTGCGCGAAATGGCCGAAGCGGTCACCGATGTGGTGGATTTGCCAATCATCGCCGATTGCGACACGGGCTACGGCGACGTGGTAAACGTGCGTCAGGTGGTGCAGGCGCTAGAGAGGATCGGCATTGCGGCCATTCAGATCGAAGACCAGAAATGGCCCAAGCGATGCGGTCACATGGCCTCCAAGGAAGTGGAGCCGGTCGATGTGGCCGTTGCAAAGATCGAGGCAGCGATTGCAGCCCGCCAATGCAGCGATACGCTGATCATCGCGCGCACGGATTCCCGCGAAATCATCGGTTTTGATGAAGCGGTCATGCGTGCCAGAAAATTCAAGGAAGCAGGCGCGGATCTGGTTATCATGCACGGCCCTGCCGATCTGGAGGAAATGAAACGCTTTGCCGATCTGGTGGGCGGGCCGCATCTTGCTGCGATTGGTGAGGGTGAAGCCTCGGACACTTGTACGATCGACGATCTCTACAAGATGGGCTTCAGCTTGATCGCTTTGCCCAGTAGCATCCTGCGCACCTATATTGCCGCTGTCGAAAAACAGCTTCAGACAATTGTGCAAACCCAAAAGGTGGATGCCAGCGTTACGATCACGCTGGATGAGGCGAACGAGGTTGTCGGGTTGGACAATTTCCGCAAGTTCGAAGAAAGCGTCAAACCGCCCTCCTAACGTAGCAACTGCCAGGCGAACCACTCCCTGGTCATGCCGCCATATTGACGCCTGTTCGCCTCGGGCACCAAGACTGACTGATCTGACAATAAGGAAGAGCTATGAAAGAGCAGTCAGCGTGTGAACAGCCTATTCCTCTTGACTTGATGCTGGCCACCTATGCGAAGGTCGTCGGATCCGGGATTTTTCTATCGCGCCGTGAACTCGATGAAGTAGTTGAAACCAGCGGACGCCATGCTTTGTGGTTTTATCGGATTGAAAAAGTTCTGTTGGATGCCGTGAAGCTTACGGTTGACCCTGAGCTGAAAGAAGTCGAGGCCCACCTTACCCTTGAGGCGGCTTTAATTGATCGGATCATCGCCGAATATGCACAGCAGTTTCCGGATTTTTCGTTCGATCATAAGGCCGAAAAAGCCAGGTTGGCATCGCTTTCTCCGATCAGCCGCAAAGCGAGATGCTTCGGGCGACGCGGCTGCGTGATCCTTCCAGCAACGGCCACAGAATCTGAAGTGGCGGCACAATTCGATGATCGCGAAACCAGTATGCCTTTCAACCCTGAACGTAGCGGCAATACAGATCTGCCGCGCGGCCAAGGATCGAAGGCAATTGATGAAGCCGTTGATCTGGCCTTTGCAGATTCAGATGCAGCCACCTCGGCGGTTGTTATTCTTCATAAGGGGCAAATCATCGCCGAGAGATATCGCGACGGGGTGGATGCCACTACGCCGTTGGAGAGCTGGTCGATGGGCAAAGGATTGACCGCCACACTAGTCGGCATGTTGGTTCAAGCCGGTGCACTTGATCCAGATAAGCCAGCGCCAATCCCCGAATGGCACGCCAAGGGCGATCCACGTTCTGAAATCACTGTCCGGCATCTGTTGCAAATGTCGGGCGGCCTGGATTTCTCCGGCAAAGATGATCCACGTTCCGATTGGGCGCACGGTGTCTCGGATCACGAATATATTTATACCGAGGCGGTGGACACTTTCCGGCTTTCTATTGAGAAAGGAATGAAATACCCCCCCGGCACATGTGGTCGCTATAGGAATTGCGACACGCTGGCGTTGGGTTTGATTATCCGGCGCTATGTCGAAGATAACTTAGGCCGCCCCTATCTGACCTGGCCGCAGGAAGAGCTTTTCGATGTGCTGAAGGCAGATCCCCAGATATTGGAAACTGACTGGTTTGGAAATTTCGTGATGTCGGGGTTCAATTATGGTCCCGCGCGCAATTGGGCCAAGCTGGGCTTGCTCTATCTGCAAAAAGGCGTGTGGAAGGGGAAACGACTGCTTCCGACAAACTGGGGCGAACAGATCAGCACACCATCACCGGCATGGGACGAACCTGAATTCGGGGGGCAGGTCTGGCTGAATCGTACAAAAACCTACGAATTGCCGTCGGAAGCTTATTATATGGCAGGTTCTGGAGAACAGCGTGTTTTCATCGTTCCAAGCATAGACTTGGTAATCGTCAGAATGGGTTTTCGCGCAGATAATGATGCGCCAACAAGTACAACCAAAAAAATGTGTGCTGCGTTAATGAGAGCTAACTGGACATGACCGGGGCTGTTGAATTATTTGGCCATAGCCTGTTGAATGTCACTGAGAACTGACCCGGTATTGTCACCGAGATTTGACCCGCTCTTAGTTATGTATCGGCAGCTATACTTTGGTCAATGTGGTGGCCTCCTTTGTGGTTTTTTTGCGGCCTCTGAGCTGGCTTTGAAGCGGTAGCTAGTCCGTCCTGAACATCGCTGTCAGGTCGTCAGTATATAGACCTGAACCCTTCGATCGCGTGCCATTTCCGCGTCAGCGGTCATGCAGGTTTGGCAGACCACCCAAATCAATTGGCGCAAAAAGACCCTCAGGTGCCTGAGGATCATGCGGATGTTGTGGCCGCAACCGCAAAGCACGGCGAAGAGCGCGTCGCCTTCGGTCCCTTTCAAGGTGCTTCGCGTCAGGCGACCGTCATTTTTCATGTGCCCGATCATCGGCTCGATGGCACTTCGCCGTCGCAAGAGCCTGGCGATGGTCCTGGTGACGCCACGCTTGGCACCGCTGATGAAGACCTTCACGTTCTCAATGCCGTGGCCGCGGTATCCGCGATCAACAAAGGTCATGTCTGGCCGTTGATCGGTCAGGATTTCAACCTGCTCCAGCGCCTCGGCCAGCGTGTGGCCGTCGTAGGGATTGCCCGGCAGCGCCCGCATCCCCACCACGAAGCCACCCCGGTTGGTCGTAGCCACGCTGACCTTCGTGCCGAACTCGTAGCGCTTGTGCGCCTTGCCCTTGGAGATGCAATCCACCGCCGGCTCATGCAGGCTGTAAAGCTTCCTCTTGTCCTTCGGCTTCTGCGCCAGCAGCCGGTTCACCAGCGCGATCATTTCTTCCAGACGTACCTTCAGAGTTCCGTCCGGAACCTGGTCCAATTGTCGCTCGATGTCGCGCAGCACCCGGCCGGTGTAGCCCTTGAGCCGACGCAATGCCTTGCGCATCCGTTTGAACTGGCGGGCATGGGCATAGCGCCCGACCTGTCCAGCCAGCCGGGGCGCCAGGCGGTTGTAGTTCTGCCGCAGGCCGATCCCGGCCTCGCGGGCCAGCCCGACCAGCTTGCGCCGCGCCGTCTCATACAGCCGGGCATCGGTGGGATGGGCGATGTTCTTTTCCATCACGGTGGTATCGACGGTGACCCGCTTGAGGTCATTGCCCTTCACTGCCCCGGCGCGCTTCCCGGCTTCGATCGTCTCGGTCAGCATCCATTCGACACCCTCCTCGCCGATCCGGTTGCGCCAGCGGGTCATAGAGGACGGATCAATCGGCAGACGATGCTGAAAGAACGTCTCGCCGCAGAAATGCTGCCAATACGGGTTCTCGGCCCATCGCGCCACGACCGCCTCATCCGAGAGCGCGAAAGCATGCTGAAGATACAGAAGCCCCGCCACAAGACGCGGAGAGGTAGCGGGACGACCGGTATGGGAAGGAAAGAGCTCGGTCCATTCCCGTTCGAAGACCTCCCAGTCAATCAGGGTTTCCAGCTTCACCAGTTCGTGGCGCATGTCGATCATCTCAACCAATCGGGCGCGCAGGAGATCGTCTTGTTCCGGAGGGGGCTTTCGCGGCTTCATATCATAGCTCGAAATTGCAGGGTTCCTGCCCGGATAATACGAAATCCTGCGATTCCTGCCTAACAAATTCGCGTCATATCCAAGCAAAATCAAACGGATAAGAGTTGTTCAGAGTGGACTAGCTATCGTTGCCTGTTTCTAAGATGTGGCAGCGGTGCGTGAGCCGGTCGAGCAGTGCTGTTGTCATCTTTGCATCGCCGAAGACCTGCGCCCATTCACTGAAGCTGAGGTTGGTCGTGATGACGACGCTGGTCCGCTCATAGAGTTTGCTCAGAAGGTGGAACAGTAGCGCGCCACCGGATGGGCTGAACGGCAGGTAGCCGAGCTCGTCGAGGATGACCAAGTCGATTTTTGTGAGCATCTCAGCCATTTTCCCGGCCTTCCCCAGGGCCTTTTCCTGCTCCAATGCGTTGACCAGTTCGACGGTCGAGTAGAAGCGCACCTTGCGTCTGTGATGCTCGATGGCTTGGACGCCGATAGCCGTAGCGACATGGCTTTTGCCAGTGCCGGGTCCACCGATCAGAACGACGTTTTCCGCGTTTTCTATGAACTCACCCCGATGGAGCTGCCGGACTGTGGCCTCATTGATGTCGCTCGACGCGAAGTCAAAACCCGCGAGGTCCTTGTAGGATGGGAAGTGCGCAACCTTGGTGTGATAGGCAATCGAACGCACCTCCCGTTCGGCCATTTCCGCCTTGAGCAGTTGAGACAACATGGGCGTGGCTGCCTCAAACGCTGGGGCACCTTGAGCAACCAGGTCATCAACCGCATGGGCCATTCCGTGCAGTTTAAGACTGCGCAGCATAATGATAATTGAAGCTCCTGCAGGATCATGACGCATTGCGCTTTCCTCCTGCTTGTCTCAGGTCGTCATAGCGATCCACATTTGCCTTTGGGACCGTTTCCAAGGCAAGAGCATCAGGTGGGTCGATCTCTGGGTAATCTGTCTGCTTTGGATCGATCAACCTATGCAGCAGGTTCAGGATTGTAATCGCCGGATGTAATCTCCCCAAAACCGCCGTTTGAAAATTCCCCAGTCGTGAGCGGCAGGGTCAATTCCGAACTTCAATTATTCGGAATTGGCGCTGACGCGGGACATGAGGCCTGATGCTCCGAACGGAGAGTGACAGGGGCAGGCAGGTGAAGGGACTGAGGGAGATCGTTTTGATCCATGATTTGAAAAAGCAGGGGCTCAGCATTTCCGCGATCGCGCGGAAGGTGGGCTCTGATCGCAAGACCGTGCGGAGATACCTCGACCGTGGGCTGGAGGCGCCGGTCTATGGCCCGCGCCGGCCACGCGTGCGGGTCCTTGAGCCGTATGAGCGGTATCTTTCCGAGCGCGTTCAAACCTACCCCGACCTCAGCGGGGCCCGACTTTTGCGCGAGATCCGGGAGTTGGGATACAATGGTGGTTACACTGCTGTGACGGACTTTCTGCGCGAGGTGCGCCCGTCCAGGCAGACGCAGTTCGAGCGGCGGTTCGAGACGCCGCCGGGCAAGCAAGCACAGGTCGATTTTGCCGAGTTCACGGTGGAGTTCACGGACGAGCCCGGCGTCGTGCGTAAGGTCTGGCTGTTCTCGATCGTGCTCGGCCACAGCCGATGGCTCTGGGGGCGCTTCGTTGCCAGCCAGAACCTGCAATCGGTCCTGCGCTGCCATACCGCGGCCTTCGCTGTGATGGGAGGTGTGCCGGAGGAGATCCTCTACGATCGGATGAAGACCGCGGTGATCAGCGAAGACGAGGCGGGGATCGTGACCTACAACGCCTCTCTCGTCGCGTTGCTGAACCATTACGGTGCGGTGCCGCGGGCCTGCCAGCCGTATCGGGCCAAGACCAAGGGCAAGGTCGAGCGCCCCTTCCGTTATATCCGGCAGGACTTTTTCCTGGCCCGCACATTCCGGAACATGGATGATCTCAACGCCCAGTTCGACGTCTGGCGGGCCGAGGTGGCCAACCCGCGCGTCCACGCCACGACCCGGCGGGTGGTGGACGAGGCTTTCGCCGAGGAGCGTCCCAGCCTCAAGCCGCTCCCGGCAATGCCCTACAGCGCCGTGCTGACGGTCGAGCGGCGGGTGAGCAAGGAGGGAATGGTCTCGGTCGGCGGCAACTTCTATTCCGTGCCCGACACCACCCGCCGCCGGACGCTCGAGGTCCAGCATCACGTGACCGAGCTGCGGATCTTCGAAGACGGGCAACTGGTCGCCCGCCATCCGGTCCTGGAGGGCAAGGCCCGCCGCCGTGTCGATCCGGCTCATCGCAAGGCGCCGCCGAAGAGGCCGACCCCACCACCTTCGCCGCCCGGACTGCGGCGGCCGCTCGACTTCTACGATGCCGTCGGCCGGCGCCTGGCCACTGAGGGAGCGCGGTCATGAGCGAACTTCTGGATCGCATCCGCGGTGCCTTGGTCGGCCTGAAGATGCCCCGCGCGCTGGAAACCCTCGATCACACGGTGCAGCAGCTCGAGAAGGGCGAGATCACCGCGATCGAAGCCATCGACGGGCTGCTGAGCGAGGAGTATGCGACACGCGAGACGCGGCGGATCGATGTCGCATTGCGCACCGCCAAGCTCCTGCCGGTCAAGACGCTGGAGGGCTTCGACTTTGGCTTCCAGCCGTCACTGGACCGCGACCGGATCGCGGCCCTGGCCCAGCTCGACTTCATCCACCGTGCCGAAGTCGTCCACTTCCTCGGCCCGCCGGGCACCGGCAAAAGCCACTTGGCCACTGCCCTCGGCGTCGCCGCCGTGAAGGCCGGACGAAGCGTCTATCGCGCGACATTGGCGGATCTGATCGCCGCTCTGGGACAGGCCGAAAGGGAGGGCCGACTGGCCGAGAAGATCCGCTTCTATATGCGGGCCGCGCTGCTCATCGTCGACGAGATCGGCTACCTGCCAATCACCCCGGGCGGCGCTAACCTGTTCTTCCAACTGGTCAACGCCCGCTACGAAAGAGGTGCTATGATCCTGACCTCGAACCGCGGCTTCGCCGAATGGGGGGAGGTCTTCGGCGATCCGGTCGTTGCCACCGCGCTGCTCGACCGGCTCCTGCATCATGCCGTCGTCATCCAGATCGAGGGCGCCAGCTACCGGCTACGCGCTCATGCCGACCTCATACCCGAGCACGTCCGAGCCAACGCACCCATCACTCCGCCGCCGCCGCCGAAGCGCCGCGGACGGCCCCCAAAAACCAAAAATGGAGCGGCAGATCACTGAAACCGGCTGATCGCCGGACCCGTGCAAGTGGGGAATTTTACTTCGGCACTTCTGGGGAAAGTTCAAACGGCGTTGACACAGGATATGCGTCTTGGTCGGCACACCAGCTTCCAAAGCTAATTCCACAGCCCGCAGCACAGCTCCTTCGTCGTGATGTAAAACCAAGGACAGGATATCGACCATTTCCCTGTCACCGCCATCCTTACGCAGTATGTGATCCTGCAGCTGACGGAAGGTGTCAGGCATCTCTGCAAACGGAGCTCCGTTGCGAAGTGCCCCCGGTTTGCGCTGAATGACCGCCAGATAATGGCGCCAATCATAGATGATTTTGCCAGGCTTGCGATGGGACCGATCAATGATGCGATTATGCGTGCAGACGGTTTTACCCTCAGCGACGATCACAAGTCGTTCTGGGTAGACACGAAGGCTTACAGGGCGGTTCGCAAAGCTGGCAGGCACGCTGTAACGGTTGCGCTCGAAAGTGATCAAGCATGTTGGCGACACACGCTTTCTGTGTTCAACAAACCCGTCAAAAGCGGGAGGTAGAACCATCAGCATAGGCTTCTCAGCTTTCCAAGCATCAGCGACTGAACCTGCCAATTCTCGATGCGCTGTCTCCGACCAGAGGGCGATGCAACGATCCTCGAGCCACTGGTTCAGTTCGTCCAGATCCTTGAAGACAGGCATGACCTGCCACAACCGGTTCCGGGCATCACGGACGTTCTTCTCGACTTGACCCTTCTCCCAGCCTGCTGCTGGGTTGCAGAACTCAGGCTCAAAGACGTAATGGCTGGCCATCGCTTTGAAGCGTGCGTTGACATCGCGTTGCTTGCCGCGCCCAACACGATCCACAGCGGTCTTCATATTGTCATAGATGCCACGCCCCGGAATGCCGCCGAACACGCGGAAGGCATGCCAGTGCGCATCGAACAACATCTCATGCGTTTGCAAAGGGTAGGCACGAACAATGAAGGCGCGGCTGTGCGAGAGTTTAGTGTGCGCAACCTGCAGTTTGACGCGTTCACCACCAATTGTGGCCCAGTCTTCGCTCCAATCGAACTGGAAGGCTTCACCGGGCTGGAACACCAACGGCATAAACGTCCCGCGCCCTGTCGTTTGCTCCACCCGGTGCCGATCAGCGCGCCACGCACGGGCAAAAGCCGCCACACGCTCATAAGATCCATCGTACCCGAGCTTGATCAAGTCCTCATGCATCAGCTTCACGGTCCGGCGCTCTTTACGCGACTTACGCGTCTGCGCCAAAAGCCATGCAGACAACCGATCCGCATAAGGATCCAACTTGCTTGGCCGCGACGGCGTCTTGAACCTTGGCTCTACCGCATCCTCGCGGAGATACTTCTTGATGGTGTTGCGAGAAAGCCCGGTGCGCCGTGCAATCTCACGAATTGGCATTTTGTCACGCAATGCCCAACGTCTTATGACACTCAAAAATCCCATGTCGATCACTCCATGTCTCCCTGACCAAAACCGTCAGGGCAATGTGTTCACATGGGTCAATTCTCAGTGACAATTTAGGGGGTTACCGGGTCAGTTCTCAGTGACATTCAACAATCCGCGGGCTTGGATTGGCGTTTCTGTGGACACCGTTCACGGTCGGGATGGGGTTTGTGACCACTCAGGTGCCGGAGGTCCCGCTTTGGCTTGGCATGGGCTGCGGTTTTTTGGTTGCTCTCGTTGCACTGGCGCTTTCGCTACGCGAATGGCGCCCCGCCCGGCTCGCTATCATATTCAAATTGACCCGCCACATCGCGCTTCCTATCGGCATCTCAGCACTGGTTCTCGTCGCCATTGACCTGCTTTTCGGATTGAGCGGCATGAGGGCGACTATTCTCCTCACCCCAATTGTTGCCTTCATGTGGCTTTTCATTAAAGGAAGGCCCAAAATGGTTGAAGCCGGTCATACAGTCTGGATAGAAATAGGCCTTCTCGGAAACACGATGTGGCTGTTCGCCGCGTCGATCACAATGGGGGCCGTTCTCACGGAGACTCCAGTTTTTCTGGGCGCTCTAGGGCATATGGGTCTAGCTGCTTTTCCCAGTCCTGTGATTTTCGCGATGATCGGCTTCATACCCGTCGGATTGGCAGTGGCGGGTTTCCATCCCACGATTATCGGATCTGTTTTGGTTGCCATTACGACGGGGGTCGACGGTCGGATAGAACCACTCGTGGTCTTCATGCTGATTCTCTTTGGCTGGCATTGTGGCGTCATCCTGTCAGTCTCATCCATGTCGGTTGCGATCGTTCAGCGCGATTTCATGGTTCCGCTGACTAGACTGGCGGCGGGTCAGAACCTCGTCTTTGCCCTGTTATGCTCGAGCCTGATTTCCTTTACTTACTTGATTTGGACCGTGACAACAAAATGATCAGTTGGTGGTAGTCATTTGGGGGGATCCGGCAATCGGAAGTGGTTAATGTGACAACGCCCACACGGGAACTTGTCCCTATTCTGAACTAGTGTCTTCCAAAATGCCGGGGCTGACCTCTTCCCAGAAGGACGCAATATCATCGGCGTTCAGCGCGGACATCCAGCCGAACCGCTCGAAATCTGCGCGCTTGGCCGGGTCGGCGATCTGGTTCAGGAACAATCGTTTGTCCGCATCTCGTTGGGTTGGCGTTCGGGCAGCGATCGCCTCTCGCAACCGTTGCAGCCGCCGCGCGCGCGGGCTTTGCGGCTCTGGCGTGGTGGCCTGCCCTGCCCCGCCGAAATCACCTGCGAGCGCAGCACTCAGATAGCCCACCATGCTTTCGACATTCTTGCGAGTGCCGACATATTCCAGCTTGGCCGCCACCTGATCCTCGCCGTGGGTCGACAGCCATTGTCGCGCCAGTCGGTCACTTACCCCCATTTCGCGCAGCTTGGCATAGATCGGCCCGTGCCGCGCCCCTGCCCCGTCATCCAGGTCAAGGATTGCCAGTTGCGGGTTTTCGCTGATCCTGAACCGGATTTCCGTCACCACCCTGCCGCGTTTTCGGGTCTCGGGCACGATCACGATGTTGCTGGTCTTGTTGACCTCGGCCACCGCCGGTTTGATCACCTTGGCGTTCAGGTGCTTGTAGCTTTCGTAGTAGGCCGATCCATCCAGCCCCATCAACCGACGGAACAGGTCAAGCGACCACCAGCCGGACGAGCCCGTCCTCACGAACCGGTAACAGTTCTCATAGAGCGCCAGCGCGTGCCCGCTGGTAAACCGCCGCTGGATATTCAGGTTGATCAACGCAAAGACCTTGGGATCGTGCAGCTTCTCAGCCAGCGCCGATGAATAGGCGTATTCGCACACCCCGCCCTTCAGTTTGGCATAGCTCAACAGGCTCGACACGCCCCATTCCTGCTTGCCATCCGCGTCCAGCATGTCCCACTCGGCCACGGTTTCGGCAAGGCCGCGCAGCGATTGCTTGAGCGTCTGGAAGTCGTTGGAATTGTACCCGATCATCATGCACAACGTACGCGCGTCGATCTGGTGATGGGCCTGGCTGGTCAGCATGTCATAGGCATTGAGCAGCAACACATTGGACAGTTTGCGCTGTAATAGAGTCAGTTTTCCCGATACATGGATCGCCGCCACATGTTTCTTCACCGCTGCCCGGCGCAGTGATCCGCTCAATTTCTCGCGTGGAATATCATCCATCGCCCTGCCCTCTCTTTTTCGCGACAGTATGCCCGTTCAGGCACCCGCAGGCAATCATTCATCGGGTTCTTTAAATACCTCTGACAGGTTCCCGTAAACGGGTTCCTTCCAGGCCGAACTCAGAATTTATCCATGATAAGGGGACCCGTTTGCAGGATTTCTTGACGGACCGTTCGGCCCCGATTCGGCGCCACAGCCCTGAAACAGGGTCTAACCGTGCATTGGTGCCTGTAATCCTGCGAATCGGCCCCCCTGCCCCCGTATCTGGGTCCCGGCAATCCTGCATATGGGGCCCTTTCGTCCTGTTTACGGGTCCCTGAAATGGCATAAGCCACTGATATTAAAAGGAGTTATGGACACAAAGATTCTAAATATCTTAAAGATTCTACAACTTTGCAGTTGCTCTTTTTCAAAATATTCAATGATTCGGAGCCTGATTTCGGCTTCCTGATTCACTTGCGGGCTTTCATGTGTGATAGATAGCGATAAGTCTCGCAAACTAGCGCACATCTCGAAGGAAACAGGATGACTGCAGGCAAAGATCCCATCCCTCCCTATTTCAACATCGATCCGGCCGCCGCAGCCGCGAAGTTGTCCGAGCCTATCTCGACCGCCCGATTCGCAAAAGCGGCCGCCTTTGCGGCCCGCGGGCGCGAAGATCTGGCCAAGCGCGGCTACGCTCCCGATGGCAAGAAGCGCCTGCGCCGTTTTTCCACGTGGGAAATCTGCAAATATCTGATCCCCGTTGCGCCTGCGCATTTTCGACGGGTGCTGAAAAAGCATCCCAATCTGCCGCAGGGCTTGGGCGAGGGCAATTCGAAATGGTTCACGCTGGAGGAAGTGCTGCGCCTGCGTCGCCACTTTGCCGCAGAGGGAGCGGCTGATCGTGAGTATATGCCCTGGCGCCCCGAGGGGCTGCCGGCCAAGATCGTCGCCGTGTCGAACTTCAAGGGCGGCACATCCAAGACCACGACCACCGCGCATCTGGCCATGTCCGCCGCTTTGGATGGCTACAAGGTGCTGGTGATCGATCTGGACAGCCAAGGGTCGCTGACCTCGATCATGGGCGGTGACGTGCCTGATGAATGGTCCACCGCCTTTCCGCTCTTGGCAAAGGACTACGCCCAGACCGTGCAGGCCGAAAACACCGTGCGCGCCGCTGCTGGTCAGGCCCCCCTGCCCTTTGACGAGACGCTGACAGAGGCGCTGAAGGTTTCGGCGCGCGACATCATCCAGCCAACGCATTGGCCCAACATTGACCTGCTCGGCGCGCAGTTGAACCTCTATTGGGCCGAGTTCCAGATTCCCGTCTGGCGGATGGGCCTGCGCAGCTGGTCGCTTTGGGATGCGCTGAACAATGCGCTGACCGAAGAACGCATCGTTGACGATTACGACATCATCTTTCTCGACACTCCCCCGGCGCTTGGCTACCTGACGATTAACGCTCTGGCAGCGGCTGATATCCTCTTGGTTCCACTGGGCGCATCGTTTCTGGAGTTCGATTCTACCGGACGGTTCTTCGACATGCTCTATTCGACCTTTGCTAGCGTTGAGGATGGTGAAAATGCCGTGCGCCGCCGAGACGGCCTGCCAGAGGTCAAGTTCGAATGGGACGCGGTGCGCGCCCTCATCACCCGGTTCGATGCCGGGCAGCAGACCGACTTGGCCAATGTCATTCAGGCCTATTTCGGCGATTTCATGACCACCTACCGGCAGGAACTGACAGCGATGGTCGGGCAGGCCGGCGAGAGCGTGAACGGCATCTACGAAGCCGATTACCGCGACTTCAACCGCGAGACCTATGTGCGGGGTCGAGAGACATTCGACAGGACATGGGCCGAGGTGAAGGAGCTGATCCTTGGCACCTGGTATCGCGATCAACAGCAGGCAGAACAGACCGCAGAAGCGGCAGACGAATAGAGGAGCAGACCAATGGCAAAACGCAGAAAGCTTGAAGCCCCCAGCACCGAGGATCTGACCCGGATCGAAGAGGAGTTTCGCCGCGAAACCTCCGCGCGGCCCGGTCTCAGCCCCGGTGGGGCCGTCGCGCCGATTGCGCAGGTCGCAGGAGAAAGCGCCGCGCAGGCCGAGACGGCCAGCCCCGACATCCGCGCCCGCCACGCCCATAACGCGGCAGAGGCGCAACGGCTGCAAGAGGCGCGCGACGATGGCCGGCTCATGGCGGATCTGCCGCTGAACCAGATCGATCCGCACGCGATGATCCGCGACCGGATCGACCTGGCCGAAGACGAGATGATGGAGCTGCGCCAATCCATCGCCGCCAGTGGTCTGCGCCTGCCCATCGAGGTGTTCGAACTGGCCAGCCCCCGAGACGACGGCGTCCGCTATGCACTGGTGTCAGGCTATCGGCGCTACATGGCGGTTCTGGCGCTGCGCGATCTGACAGAAGCCGTGAAATACGCCAGCATCCGTGCCATTGTCCGCCCCCGGGCCGAGGCCGATCAGGCTTTCGTTTCGATGGTCGAGGAAAACGAGGTCCGCTCCGAGCTTAGCCATTTCGAGCGCGGCCGCATCGCGGTGATCGCCGCGCAGCAGGGTGCCTTTGTCAATGTCGAGGAGGCGGTGAACCGGCTATATGCCACCGCGTCCAAGGCCAAACGATCCAAGGTCCGGTCCTTTGCCATGATCTTCGAAGAGCTGGGCGATATGCTGACCTTTCCCGAGGCGTTGACCGAGAAGCGCGGGCTGAGCCTGGCGCAGGGTCTGCGCGCCGGGGCAGAGGGGCGTCTGCGTGCAGCTTTGGAGCAGCACCCGCCTGCTGATGCCGAGGCCGAATGGGCGCAGATTGACGCAGTGCTAAGCACGTTGGACGCACCCGCACGGGACAAGCGCCGTGGCGGACGCCCAAGGGCCAGCGCGCCGGTATCAGGTTGGCAGGGGGCCGAGACGCTGCACACTTCTGCGGGCATCACCATCCGTCGCATGCAGGACGACAAGGGCATTCTGCTGCGGTTCGAGGGCAGGGGGCTGGACAGCGAACTGATGGATTCGCTCATGCAGGAAATCCGAGCGCTTCTGGAAAAACCCTGAGAGGTTTCGCCGCGAAACCTCTTGGGCGGCGCTCTGCCATGCCCGTAGGCGCGCGCTTGGAGACGGCGAAGCGCGCGCCCATCCCATTGATCAAAAACCTGCATTGGCATATATTGCCAGCGAGGAGAATTTTGCCATGGTGACACGCAATGTCGTTCTGACCGAAACGCAGGACCAGTTGGTTCAGACTTTGGTGGCGTCCGGACGCTATCAGAACGTGAGTGAAGCAATGCGCGCCGGCCTGCGGTTGCTCGAACAGGAAGAAGCCCAAATCGCAGGACTCCGGCAAGGTCTGCTCGAGGGATTGGCGCAGGCCAGGGCGGGCCAGCTTGCCGAGGGTAGCGGAGAAGACGCGATTCGGCGGGCCTTTCGAAAAGCACGCACGGCTTCATGAGCCGATCCTTTCGGCTGACGCGCCGCGCAGAGGCCAAGCTGGTCGAGATTGCAGAGTGGACGATCGCGACATTCGGGCCCAAGCAGGCCGAGCTCTATGAAACAGAACTGCTCGATCGCTGTCAGGCGATCCTAAACGGGCAAGCGCATAGCCGGAGCTGTGCGATCCTGGTCGATGATGCCGAGGACTTGCGGTATGCGAGGGCAGGGGAGCATTTCTTGGTGTTTCTGGATCGGCCGGACCAGGTGATCATTGTGGACATCCTGCATTCGCAAAGCGATCTTCCACGCCATGTCGCCGCGCTGACGGCCCTCAGGAATGACGTGTTATAGCCCTGCGGCCTTGGTCAGGTTCACGCGGAACCGATCACGGCGGCGCTGATAGCGGCGGGTCATCTCAGCGCTGGCATGGCCCAGTTGCTTCTGGATGTAGCGTTCGTCCACCTCGGCGCCACTGGCAAGGCCGGCACGCAGGGAGTGGCCGGAGAAGAGCGCAAGACGATCCTTCTCTGGCAGGTCGGCGCGGATGCCTGCTGCCAGCACGGTCTGCTTGATCAGCCGCGCGACATGCTTGTCGCTGAGCCGGGTTTCCAGCGCCTTTTTGCCATCCCGCGACGTGCGCGTGAACACCGGGCCGAAGTCGATCCTGCTGAAATGCAGCCATTGCTCCAGCGCATGAACAGGGCAGGTCTGATCCTTTGAGCCCCGGCCGATCTCGACCTCGCGCCAGCCGGTCTTGGCGTTCAGGGTGAGAAGGGCGCCTTTCTTGAGGATCTCGATCCAGCCGCCGCTGTCAGGCGTGTCATCCTTTTGAACGTCGAGGCTGATAATCTCCGAGCGCCGCAGCCCTCCGGCGTAGCCCAGGAGCAGGATCGCCCGATCCCGCAGGCCACGCAGATCGTGGGGCAGGGTGGCCACCATTGCGAGGATGTCCTCGGCCAGGATCGCTTCCTTCTGCACTGGCGGCCGAGCGTGCTTGCGCTTGATCCCGGCCAGCACGGTGGCGATGTGGCGGTCCTTGCGGTCGAGGGTGAAGCCGCGCTGCGCGTAGTTCCAGGCGAGACCAGAGAGGCGGCGGTCTATCGTGCTGACGGTCAGGGCAGGGGCGGAGCCTGTCGGTGCGGCGAGGTCGGTTAGATAGAGGCCGATCATTTCCGGCGATGGGGGCAGGGGGTCTGTGCCTTTCAGGCGGCACCAGCGGGCGAAGTGCTTCCAGTCAGTGGCATAGGCTCTCAGCGTGTTGTCCGAAGCCGCAGCGCGCGCATAGTCGCGGGCTGCGGCCATCAGCCGATCAAGGCTGCCGGAGCCCGCCATAAAGGAGGGGAGAGGCAGAGCTTCACCGGATGCAGCGTCCCCTTCGTTATCTTCGTTGATGGAAGACCCATTTCGCGCCTGTGAACGCGGTTTCTGGCTGTATTTCGATGTCGTTCTTGTTCCATTAGTGGACTCTAACGTGTTGATATCATGACATTCACGTTCTTGTTTCATTTGCGGATTATAGTTTCATTATCGGACATATGACACCTTTTTGTTGATTTTGACCATGGTGGATCGCTCAGACTTCAACGCCGTCGACGATGCCGCTTGGGAACATGCAGTTGCGCGAGAGGCGGTGATCCGACGGCTGGCGAGCACAGCTACCCCGCACCGCACCGAATTCCTAAAGGCCTGCCGCGATCTTGGGCTCAAGCGCTCTCGCCTCTACGAGTTGATCTCAGCGTACAAGGCGCGTCCGCTTGCCAGTTCCTTGCTGGCGGCTCAGGTAGGGACACCGACCGGCAGCCGTCGGCTGCCTGACGAGGTTGAAACGGTGATTTCGGGGGCGATCGAGGATTTCTACAAATCACGCCAGAAGCCCAGCATAAACGCCCTGCAAAAGGAGGTGCGCAGGCGGTGCGGTCAGAGGGGTTTGCGTCCTCCGTGCTGGACCACGCTGCGGGACCGTGTGGCGGCGATAGATCCGGCGGAACTCACGGCGGCGCGTGAGGGCGCCAAGGCCTCTCGCCAGCGCCACCGCCCGGTGCCGGGCAGCTATCAGGTCGAACGGGCCTATGAGGTGGTTCAGATCGATCACACGCTGGTGGATGTCATCGTCGTGGACCGAGTTCATCGGAAGCCTTTGCAACGGCCTTGGCTGACGCTCGCCATCGACGTCGCGAGCCGCATGGTGGCAGGGTTTTATCTGACGCTGGAGCCGCCATCAGCCTTGTCGGTGGCACTGGCCATTCAGCACTTGGTGCGGCCCAAGTTCGACTGGCTGGAGAGCTTGGGGATCGACGCAGACTGGCCAGCAGAGGGATTGCCGGAGACCATTCACGTCGACAATGCCAAGGAATTCCGCTCAAAGGCGATGAAGCGGGGCGCCGAGGAGCACGGGATTTCGCTGCAGTACCGGCCGATTGGGGCGCCGCATTACGGCGGTCACATCGAGCGGCTGATCGGCACGATGATGGGGGCGGTCCACCTACTGCCGGGATCGACCTTCAGCAGCATCAAGGACCGTGGCGACTACGATTCCGTGGCTAAGTCGGCGATGACGCTCGACGAGCTGGAGCACTGGTTGGCGCTGGAAATCACCCGCTATCATGCCGAACGGCACCGTGCGCTCGGCATTCCGCCAGTCGCGGCCTGGAACGAGGCCTATGGGCGGCGCGAGGCACCTTTGCGCCGACCTTACGATCCGGAGGGGTTCCGGATCGACTTCCTGCCGAGCACGGAACGCATGGTACGCCGCGATGGCATCCATCTCTTCGGCCTGCGGTATTGGGACGATGTCCTGAGCCTCTGGGCGGGTCGGCAGGGCCGGCAATTGCGGGTCTCCTACGATCCTCGTGACCTCTCCACGATCTTTGTCCGGAGCCCTGAGGGTCAGCGCTACCCTGTTCGATTTGCGGATCTGCGCTATCCGTCGATCACCCTTGCGGAGCATCGCCGGGCGCAGGTGATTTTGCGCGAGCGCGGGCGCACGCTCGAGGACGAAGACCTCATATTCGCGGTGATCGAGGAACAGCGCGCCCTGGTTGATGCTGCCAGCAGCAGGACACGGGAGGCCAGGCGGTTTTCCGAGCGACGGGACCGAGCGCTCGATGGGGTAGGGGCCTACGAGGCCGAGGATGCCGACCCGGAGCCGGAGGAAAGCGAGAATGTGCTCAGGGACCACCCGGGTTTCTATGTTGAGGAATGGACGTGACCGAGGACAACGCATTTGCACATCTCGACCCGGCGTACCGCCGGTTCGCGGCACTTCCGGACGATGAGCGCATCGCCTGGATCCGGGCCGACCGCTGGATTGGATTCGAGCAGTCCGGGGCAGCCCTGGCACGTCTGGAGAATCTGCTGACCTATCCGCCGCGTGACCGGATGCCGTGCTTGTTGATCTATGGCGAAACTGGCATGGGAAAGACCAAGATCGTGCGCAAGTTCGAACGTGATCACCCGCCGAAGTTCAGCCAGGTGACCGGTGTGGACCATCGCCCGGTGGTCGTCGCGCAAGTACCATCCGAACCCATCGAGCGCGATCTTTACCGTGAACTTCTGGCCGCCATGGGCGCTCCTGCGATGACAGGCGGCACCCTCGCCCGCGAGAAGGACATTTGCCGGTCGCTGCTGCAGACCGTGGGCGCGAAGATGATCATTCTCGACGAGGTGAACGGCATGCTGGCCGGTACCTTTCGGCAGCAGCGCATCTTTCTCAATGCGATCCGGTTCCTGGCTAATGACCTTCGGATTCCATTGGTTTGTGCCGGGATGGATCTGGCCCGCCAGGCCTTGCTGACCGATGCACAACTGGCCGAGCGCTTCGAGGCGTTCCATCTCAAGCCCTGGCAAAACGATGCCGCCTTCGCCGGGCTTCTGAAAAGCTTCGAACGCATCCTGCCCTTGCGCAGCGCCTCCGATCTGATCAGCTGGGAGGCCCGAGAGCGGATTCATAAGCTGACCTCCGGCGTGACGGCGCGCATCTTCCGCCTGATCGAGACGGCGGCGGACGATGCCGTCCAATCGGGCAAGGAACGCCTCGACGCGCATAGTTTCGGCGACAATCTGGTGCTGCCGCTGGTCTCGATGACCCAGACGGTTCGGCGGCGGGGAAAGCGTGTGCCGCAACGGGTCGGGGCATGACGGCCTCGGTCCGACTGCCCGTCGCGCCACGTCCGTTCGCGGACGAACTGCTCTCGTCCTGGATGGCGCGGGTTGCCGCGCGCTACGGGGCGGAGCCTCTTGGGATGATGGTGTACCTGGCGGGGCAGGGGAGGCCTACTGAAGGCCTGCGGCAGGTCGACGATGTGGCGCCGGACATGGGGTTACTCAGGCTTTGGGCGAAGGCCTGCAGGATCGATCCGGAACGGCTTCGTCGCAGGTCACTGGCATCCCGATATCCTGATCGGCCGCAGGATTGGTTTCTGACCGAGACAGTGCCGGTCTGTCTTGCCTGTTTCGATGCGGATGTCGCTGCCGGTCGCGATGCCTATCTGCGGGGGCATTGGCGATTGGCGGAGCAGGCGGTGTGCCAGTCGCACCGAACGATGCTTCTGGATCGCTGCCCCGCCTGTCGTGGCGGCTTGCGGCTTACTTTTCGCATGCTGAATGGCCTGCTGCGCCCCTTCTGTCGCAAGTGCGATGCCGTTCTGACCGGCGGGGGAGGGGAGACCGAGAACCCTTTGAAGGCTGATTTCGCTGCGGGAGTTCTCGAGCTCCAACGCCAGATCAGCGAAATCGTCAGAGGGGACGCAGGCCGTCTCGATCGACTCGAGTATGCAATTCGCACTATTTGGGCGCCGCTGGAGCGCGACGGGGCGGCCCGGCCCGTCCTCGCACTCTGGTACAATGAACCGGGTTGGAATTGTCCCTACGAGGCCCGTGCGGCCGTCGGTCGGCCTGCGCCTCTTCAGCACCTTTCAGTGCGCTGGCGGGCTCTGACGCTGGTGATCTTGCATGATCTCTTTGGAGCAGATCTGGTGCCCGGCGCGGTCCTGCCGGAGGCTGCCCTCGTCCTGTTCCGGCGTGCCGCCCCATTGCCGTGGCTCACGGATGGGCAGGATCTAAGGAAAGGCAAAGAAAAGCGCACGATTGACGCTGGAGCGGAACGAGTCCACAGATTGAGCAAGAGGCCAGTCCACTGGTTGAATGGAAATTTCCTCGACGAGAGAGGCGATTTCGGCCGAATCCACCCATGAAACTAAAACGACATGAGACTGTGTCGGAGCTTATCCTATTATGTCCGATAATGCAAACTTATTGGACATAATGCAAAACAGCAATGCGGGGCGGTTTTCGCGCTATTTTCTGGAGTAAAGCGCCGCACATGTGTAGTCTCCGGGCATGACATTTGCCCAACCGGATCACATCAGCGACCCCGACACGTTACCCCGGATGCCCGCCTGGGTCACCTCCACGCGTGCTGAAACCCCTGAAGATGTAGCGTTTTTGTCGGGTGCCGCGCTGACCCACCTGCATCTTGTGTTGGGACGCGCGGATGTGCCCCAAGACTTGTTGCGGGACCGCCTCGTGCTGCGCGCGGCCGAAGCTTGTGTCGCGTTTGCCGGTCGGCCCGAGCGGGCAGGGGAGTTGCGCGATGCGGTGCATCTGCTGCGTCCGGGCGATCTGCCCGGTCCGGCGGGCGCGGTCTGTCAGTCTTGGCAACGCGCGGTGGAGCGGCCGGTGTCGATCAAGGCTCTGGGCAGAGCTTTGCCGACCCTCGTGCCGGGCCAGATTGCTGCGTGGCTTGATGCCGGAAAAGGGGCGCCGGTGACCCGGGCCGCGATGGTTTTGGAGGCGTTAGTGCGCGAGACGCCGCGCGCAGACGTAGCAGGACTGATCCTCGCGGATGCGGTCCTGGCTCAGGCACTCTGTTGGGATCGTGTCGTGCCGCTGCTGGCCCCGGGCCTGAAACGCGCTGACCTGCGCAAGCAAGGCGACGACTTGCGTCTCGCCTGTCATCGCGCGCTTGTCTCCTCGGCGGTCGAGGCTGTGCGTCTCGCCGCCGACCTCGCGCGGCGGACCGCGCACCTGAAGGCGGTCGCGCCGAAGCTGCGGGCCAAGGGGGCGGGGGACGCGGTCGAGATGCTCCTGTCCCGCGACGCGGTGGCGCCATCGGCCCTGCCTTTGCCGGATCGCGCCGCGCGGCGGCTCTGCGATCGGCTGGTCGACCTCGGCGCGGTGCGCGAGCTGACCGGGCGCGATACTTTCCGGCTCTACGGGGTGTAGCGATGGCAAAGGATCGCCCTGACCCCGAACTGGATCGCGAGCTGTCCGACCTGCCGCCCGAGCTGCGCTGGCGGGAATGGATGCGCCGGATCGAGGCAGTTCTCTTCGCCTCTGCCTCGCCTGTGCCGCGCGAAGATCTCGCCCGCGTGGTGGGGCAGGGGGCCTCGGTCGATCTGCTGGTCGAGGACCTTGCTGCCGATCTCGAAGGGCGGGCTTTTGAAGTTGCGCAGGTCGCTGGCGGCTGGATATTCCGGACGCGGGCTATCTACGCCCCCGCGATCCGCGCAGCGGCAGATGTCGGGGACCAGCTACTCGATCTGAGCGAATTCGACGTCGCGGTCCTGGCCGCCATCGCTTACCACCAGCCGATCACGCGCGACGGGCTGAAGGACATCTTCGGCAAGGAAATCAGCCGCGACCTGATCGGTCGGCTGCATGCGCGCGACTTGATCGGGACGGGACCGCGGTCCCCTCGGCGCGGGG
>NZ_CP049041.1 GCF_011040495.1 Pseudohalocynthiibacter aestuariivivens
GAGGTCGAAAGCATCGGACCTTGCGTGGCGGTATGAGACGGCGGAGAGTTGATAGCGTCGTGGGCGAAAAACGATGATGATCTGATCACGGGCCGCCAGAAAACTTTGTGCCTGCCGGGGAGATTTGAACCGCCCCATCAACTTCTCGCGTTTTCGTGTTGGCCTGTGTGATCCTTCGATCCGGTTGTTCAAGCTCTTGTGCGCGCGATGATCTGCGCCCGTTGCCAGGTCCCGGATCGGCCTGAAATAACTGCGCAACTTGTCCGTGATGACGACACGGGGTTCACCGAACCGGTCGATCAGCCTTGCAAGAAAACGTCTTGCAGCCTTGGCGTTGCGCTGTGGCTGAACGAGAACATCAAGGACGTCGCCGTTCGCGTCGACCGCCCGCCAGAGCCAGTATTTTCTGCCGTTGATTGGGATGACGACCTCATCCAAGTGCCATTTGTCGCCCGCGGCCGGTCTGTCGCGCCTGATGCAATCGGCAAAGTGGCGGCCAAAGCGGTTCACCCATTTTCGGACCGTTTCCCGGCTGACCATCACACCCCTGTAACCGCCGGATGTAATCTCCCCAAAACCGCCGTTTGAATTTTCCCCAGTGGTGAGCGTCAGGGGCAATTCCGAACTTCATTTATTCGGAATTGTCGCTGGCGCGGGATGCAAGCCTGATGCCCTGAACGAGGAACTGACAGGGGCAGGCAGGTGAAAGGACTGAGGGAGATCGTTTTGATCCAAGATTTGAAGAAGCAGGGTCTGAGCATATCCGCGATTGCGCGGAAGGTTGGCTCTGATCGGAAGACCGTGCGGAAGTATCTCGACCGTGGGCTGGAGGCGCCGGTCTACGGCCCGCGCCGGCCGAGGGCGCGCGTGATCGAGCCCTATGAACACTATCTGCAGGAGCGCATTCAGGCATTCCCTGATCTCAGCGGCGCGCGCCTGCTGCGCGAGATCCGGGAGTTGGGGTATGACGGCGGCTATACCGCGGTGACGGACTTCCTGCGCTTGGCGCGCCCGCCCAAACAGGCACAGTTCGAGCGCCGGTTCGAAACCCCGCCGGGCCAGCAGGCCCAGGTCGATTTTGCCGAGTTCACGGTTGAGTTCACCGACGAACCCGACGTCGTGCGCAAGGTTTGGCTGTTCTCGATGGTACTCGGGCACAGCCGCTGGCTCTGGGGCCGGTTCGTTGCCAGCCAGAACCTGCAATCGGTCCTGCGCTGCCACATCGCGGCTTTCTCGGACATGGGGGGTGTGCCCGAGGAAATCCTCTATGACCGGATGAAGACTGCGGTGATCGGCGAGGACGAGGCCGGGGTGGTGTCCTACAACGGCTCTCTGGTGGCGCTGCTGAACCATTATGGCGCGGTGCCGCGCGCCTGCCAGCCGTATCGGGCCAAAACCAAGGGCAAGGTCGAGCGGCCGTTCCGCTATATCAGGCAGGACTTCTTCCTGGCCCGCACCTTCCGGAACATGGACGACCTCAATGTCCAGTTCGACGCCTGGCGAACCGAGGTGGCCAATCCGCGTGTTCACGCCACTACGCGGTGCGTGGTAGACGAGGCCTTCGCCGAGGAAGTTCACCATCTGAAACAGCTTCCGGCAATCCCCTACAGCGCGGTGCTGTCGGTAGAGCGCCGGGTCAGCAAGGACGGGATGATAGCGGTGGGGGGCAACTTCTACTCCGTCCCGGACACCACCCGGCGCCGGACGCTCGAGGTCCAGCATCACGCCACCGAGTTGCGGATTTACGAGGACGGCCAACTGATCGCCTGCCATCCGGTACTGGAGGGCAAGGCCCGCCGCCGCGTTGATCCGGCGCATCGCAAGGCATCGCCACCCAGACCATCCCTGTCGCGACCCTCGCAAGGGCTGAGGCGACCGCTTGAGTTCTACGGAGCCGTTGGCCAGCGCCTGGCGGCCAAGGGGGCACGGTCATGAGCGATCTTCTGGACCGGATCCGCGGCGCCCTCGTCGGGCTGAAGATGCCGCGCGCGCTCGAAGCCCTCGATCACACGCTGCAGCAACTGGAGAAAGGCGAGATCACCGCGATCGAGGCCATCGACACGCTCCTGAGTGAGGAATACGCGACACGGGAGACGCGCCGTATCGAGGTGGCCCTGCGCACCGCCAAGCTCCTGCCCGCCAAGACGCTCGAAAGCTTCGACTTCAGCTTCCAGCCGTCGCTCGACCGGGAGCGCATCGCGGCCCTGGCCCAGCTGGACTTCATCCGCCGAGCCGAGGTTGTCCACTTCCTCGGACCGCCGGGCACCGGCAAGTCGCACCTGGCCACGGCCCTCGGCGTCGCCGCCGTGAAGGCCGGCAAAAGCGTTTACCGCGCAACACTGGCCGATCTGATCGACGCGCTGAGCCAGGCCGAACGAGAGGGCCGGCTGGCCGAGAAGATCCGCTTCTATACCCGGGCCTCACTGCTGATCGTTGACGAGATCGGTTACCTGCCAATCACCACCGGCGGCGCCAACCTGTTCTTCCAGCTCGTCAACGCCCGTTACGAAAAGGGCGCCATGATCCTCACCTCGAACCGTGGCTTCGCGGAGTGGGGCGAGGTCTTCGGTGACCCGGTCGTCGCGACCGCGCTGCTCGACCGGCTGCTGCATCACGCCGTGGTCATCCAGATCGAAGGCGCCAGCTACCGGCTCCGCAGCCATGCCGACCTCATCCCCGAGCATGTCCGCGCCAACGCACCCATCATGCCACCTCCGCCGCCAAAGCGGCGCGGGCGGCCGCCAAAAACCAACAACGGAGCCTCAGATCACTGAAACCGGCTGATCACCGGACCCGTGCAAGTGGGGAATTTTACTTCGGCACTTTTGGGGATTTTTAAGTCGGCGTTGACACACCCCGATCGGCGAGAAGATCCTCGACATCCGCCGTGCTGAGCGCGAAGCGATGGTAGACCCAGACGGCATATGCAACGATTTCACGAGGGAAACGGTAGCCTTTCAGGCGCGGCATGGAGGATGGCATATTCATACCCAACGCCTAACCAAGCGCCGCACCGCAAACAAGTTGGCAATCCCGACACGGGTGATACATCGCGCCCATTGTTCAAGGTGGAGAGATGGTGAATTGAGGGCAAGGACAACTGAGGAAGACGGTCGGATCGCCCTCATTCAATCGGATATCTGGATCGGCTTTCCGCGGGCCGAACAGGTGTTGGACCGCTTGCAGGTTATGATCGAAGCGCCACGGCAAACCCGTATGCCTAGGCTTCTTGTGCATGGTGCCTCCGGGATCGGCAAGACGATGATCGCCCGAAACCTGTCGCGCAAATACGCACCAGAATACGATCCAGCGTCAGGCATCACCCGCACACCGCTGCTGCTGTTGCAAGCGCCGCCCGCACCAGACGAACGGCGGTTCTACCTGCACATCTTGGCCGCCGTCGGCGCCCCGGCGACGGCACTGAGCGCCCGCGCGCAAAATGTGGCTTCCCTCGAGGTCCGCGTCATCGCGCTCCTGCGCGACCTTGGCCTTCGGATGATCATGATCGACGAGGTTCACAACCTCTTGGCCGGGACCCACCGCGAACAGCGCCGCTTTCTCAATGTTCTGCGGTATCTTAGCAATGAACTCGAGGTGTCGCTGGTCTGCCTCGGGGTCAGCGAGGCCGTTGATGCCATCCGTGGTGATATCCAGCTTGCCAGGCGGCTGGACGAACATCACCTGCCAAACTGGCGCGACGATGCCGAGTTCTCGGACATGATCCAGACACTCATCGCGGCAATGCCCCTCGAGAAGAAATCCAATCTGAAGGTCAAGTCACTTAAGCAGATACTTGCGCTAACCGGTGGGGTGACCTCGCGCATCTTCGCCCTGATCAAGGATCTTTCCATCGACGCCATCGTCACAGGTGATGAATGCATTACTGATGACGCGATCGCAAAATGGACGCCGGTTTGGTCGCGCCATGCGAACGCCTATCGGCGACTCGAGAAGTCCGGGGTGTGAAGCCGCACCCGCTGCCGAAAACTGTCGCGCCGCTGCCAGACGAGTTGTTGTCAGGTTGGTTATCTCGGCTGGCGGCGGCCAACTACTGCGATGACGCGGAACTGTTGGCTCATATCAAAATTGATACCGCGCATGGCACCGCCTTGGACTTCAGTGTCGACGCGGCCACGGCGGAGAGGATTGCCAACGCCGCACGAGTCGACCCAGATGTTGTGCGATCGTTGACCTTTCCGGCAATGACCCCACGAGAAGCCTCGCTGACGGCTCAGATGCCATTCCAGCATTGCGTGCAATGCTCCAGAGAGGGTCTTTCGCTCAGGCATTGGAGGCGGGCCTGGGCATTTGACTGCCAAGTTTGCGGGACGAGACTTGTGCAGACCCTTGGCAAACCCTGTGAGGAACAAATATCCGGAAAACTGATATTCCGAGCGCGCCGCGGGGCAGGGATGCTTGAGTGCGCCGCGCGATCGCGCGGCCCCAAGCAACTTCGGCGCGCAATGCGCGCAGTCACCTTTGCCATGTCACTCAAAACCTTCCGCGGGGATCCGTCGTTCGCTGTCCAGAACCCCAGATCGGAAGTTAGGCTGTTCTGCCTCGCCGCAATCGCCGCCGCTCGATCTCAGCCCTTGGCTAAGGCAGCCATCGTCAGCAAAAGCATCGACGACTATGCAAGGGTTGCTCTCTTGCGCGCCTTCGAGAAGGAGCCTCGATTGCTTGCCGCGGTTGATCACATCGCGCAAAGGCGCGCGAAAAGCGCCGGCCCCATGACAGCCGCATCTCACAATTAAGGGCAAAAATTGTCGCCAAACACGTCCCGTCTCAGATTAAAGGGCAACGCGACAATAAGACACTTATTTTCCGGGTTTGGCCATGGTGGATCGAGCAGACATCAACGCCGTCGACGATGCTGCGTGGGAACAGGCGGTCGCGCGGGAAACTGTGATCCGTCGGCTGGCAAACAAGTCACCGCCGAACCGTGCCGAGTTTCTCAAGGACTGCCGCGATCTTGGTCTCAAGCGCTCCCGCCTGTACGAGTTGATCTCAGCGTACAAGGCGCGCCCGGTCGCCAGTTCCTTGCTGGCGGCTCAAGTCGGAACACCGACGGGCAGCCGTCGGCTGCCTGACGAGATCGAAACGGTGATTTCGGGGGCGATCGAGGAGTTTTACAAGTCCCTCCAGAAGCCGAGCATCAACGCCCTGCAAAAGGAGGTGCGCATGCGGTGCAGTCAGAGGGGTTTGCGTCCCCCGTGCTGGACCACGCTGCGGGACCGTGTGGCGGCGATAGATCCGGTCGAACTCACAGCGGCGCGTGAGGGCGCCAGAGCCTCTCGCCAGCGCCATCACCCGGTGCCAGGCAGCTATCAGGTCCAACGGACCTATGAGGTGGTTCAGATCGACCATACGCTGGTGGATGTCATCGTCGTAGATCGAATTCATCGGAAGCCTTTGCAACGGCCCTGGCTGACGCTCGCCATCGACGTCGCCAGCCGCATGGTGGCAGGGTTTTACCTGACGCTGGAGCCGCCATCGACCTTGTCGGTGGCACTGGCCATTCAGCACCTGGTGCAGCCCAAATTCGACTGGCTGGAGAGCTTGGGGATCGACGCAGACTGGCCCGCCGAGGGATTGCCGGATACCATTCACGTCGACAATGCCAAGGAGTTCCGCTCAAAAGCGATGAAGCGGGGCGCCGAGGAGCACGGGATTTCGCTGCAGTACCGGCCTATAGGTGCGCCACACTACGCAGGACGGCGGCGAGGCGGTCAGGCCACCCTCTCGCTGATCTGCGGAACGGCCGCCAGAAACGCATCATTCTCGGCCGCCGTGCCCATGGTGACGCGCGCCCATGTCTGAAACGGCGCCTCCTGCCAGGCCTTGATCAGGATGCCCGCGCGGCGCAGGCCCTCGGCAAAGTCATGGGCGGGCTGACGCGTGTCAAAAAAGACGAAATTGGTTTGGCTCGGCGCGCAGGCATAGCCCTTGGCTGCAAGCGCGTCGGCAACCCGCGCGCGTTCGGTCGCGGCATCCTTCAGCACGCGGTCCAGGTGGGCGGTATCGGCCAGCGCCTCGATCGCGCCCGCGGCGGCCATCGCGTTGACGCCGAAAGGATTGCGCGTCTTCATCAGCGCGCGGATCATCGCGGGCGCGCTGGCGATGCCATATCCAACACGTGCGCCCGCCAGGCCGTAGGCCTTGGAGAAGGTGCGCAGCACGATATGCGGCTTGCCCGATGCGGCCAGAATGCCGAGCGCGTCAAAGCGGTGCTGCGGGTCGATGAATTCGACATAAGCCTCGTCGAAGCAGATCAACGTCGCGGGGTAGGCGGCGTCCACGATGGCGCGGAATTCATCCTCACGGATCGCGGGGCCTGCGGGATTGCTGGGCGACGAGAAGATGAGCAGGCGGGGCGCGCTGCGCAATTCGGCCTTCATCGCCTCGACCGGAAAGGACCAACCCGGCTCGAAGGGCAGCTTGGTCACCCGCGCGCCGAAGGTCAGCGCGCCGAATTCATGCAGGCCGAAACTGGGGCAGATCGTGACGACATGATCACCGGCGCGGATGATGGCCCGAAAAAGCGCGCCGATCAGATCCTCCGAGCCGTTGCCGACGATGATGCAATCGGCCTCGGCCCCCGTGCTGCGCGCGATGGCGGCGCGCAGGGCGGTGCTCTCCGCATCGGGATAGCGCGCGAGGCCTTCGGCGGCCTCGCGCATCACCTGGGTCGCGCGGGGGGACGGGCCAAGGGGGCTTTCGTTGCTGTCCAGCTTTGCCACGCAATCTATGCCATATGCCTCGCGAAACCGGTCCAGGGCGAGGCCGGCGTTATAGTCGGGCAGATCGCGCACATCCTTGCGGATCAGATCATCGGGGAGGGGTGTGGTCATGGCTGCTGTCCTTGGCGTCAAAGATCGAAAATCTTGCCGGGGTTCATGATGCCGCCCGGATCCAGCGCGCGCTTGATCCGGCGCATCACGTCCAGCGCGGGGCCGTGTTCGGCGTCGAGGTAAGCCTTCTTGCCCAATCCGACCCCATGCTCGCCCGTGCAGGTGCCGCCCATGGCGAGGGCCATCGCAATCAGACTGCTGTTGATATGCTGCGCCTCGCGCACCTCATCCGCATCGGCCGGATCATAGAGCAGCACCAGATGAAAGTTGCCGTCGCCGACATGCCCGACCAGCGGCGCGATGATCGAGGTGGTGGCGATCACCTCCATGATGCCGCTGATACAGGCGGGCAGTTGCGAGACGGGCACGCAGACGTCGGTGGAAATCCCCTTGATGCCGGGCCTCAGCGCGCGCGCGGCATAAAGCGCGTCGTGGCGGATGCGCCACAGCTTCGATGCGGCCTCTGCCGTGTCCGCCCCGTCAAAGCGCAGCGCGCCCTCGGCCAGATCGCGCAGGACGCCCATATCATGTGTGACGGCCGCCTCGGACCCCGTCAGCTCGATCCAGAGCGTGGGGTGCTCGGGCAGATCAGTGCCGGAATAGGCGTTGATCGCGCGCATCTGGACGGCATCGGCCAGCTCGATCCGGTTGAGGCTTAGGCCGCATTGCAGGGCGGTGACGACCGTCTCGGTCGCCTCCTCGATGCTGGCGAAACTGCACATCGCGCTTTGCGCCGCCTCGGGGATGCCGAAAAGGCGCAAGGTGAGTTCGGTGATGATGCCCAGCGTTCCTTCGGATCCGATCATAAGCCGCGTCAGATCATATCCGGCGGAGGATTTGCGCGCCCGCCCGCCGGTCTTGATGATCTGCCCATCCGGCATGACGACTGTCAGCCCCAAGACCAGATCGCGCATCGAGCCGTAGCGCACTGTCGTCGTGCCCGACGCGCGCGTTGCAGCTATGCCGCCGAGCGTTGCATGCGCGCCCAGATCGACAGGAAAGAAAAGCCCGGTGTCACGAAGATGCTCGTTCAGCGCCTGCCGCGTGACGCCGCAGGCTACGGTGCAATCCATATCCTCGGGGTTGACCGCGATGATCCGGTCCATGCCGGACATGTCGATGCTGATGCCGCCCTGCGGCGCGTGGATCTGCCCCTCGATCGAGGATCCGGCGCCAAAGGGGATGACCGGCACGCCGTGCGTGTGGGCGGCGCGCAGCACGTCCGCAATGTCTTGGGTCGACTGTGCCATGACGACCGCATCGGGCCATTGTGGCGGCAGATGCGACTCGCCGCTGCCGTGATGCGCGCGCGCGGCGCCCGAGGTCAGCAGGCGATCCCCGAACCGTGGGCGCAGATCATCGAGGGCGGCGGCGAGGCTGTCGGTCAATGCGGGGCTGTCCATCGGATGTATCAACCTTGGGATCGGATTTGGCTGCGGGCCGCCGTTCAGGGCGGCCCGCCATGCTGAAATTCTGCCCGATCAGGCGTTGAACCACCACCGCTCGCCACAGCGGTTGCCGTCGAGATCCCAGTCCCCCGAGATCTCTTCGGGCGTGCCCACCTTGGACGCCTTGGCATCGAGGAAGTCGGCCCAAACCGGCGCGATCAGCCCGCCCTCATCGGACAGGATGCGCTGGCATTCGTAATAAAGCTCGCGGCGCTTGGCATCGTCGCGCTCCGAACGGGCGGCGATTAGCGCTGTGTTGAACGCCTCGTTATCCCAGTTGGTCGCGTTGTAGCCGCCCAGTGCCTCGCGCGAATAGGCAAGGCTCAGCATCAGATCCTCATTGGCGCGGCCGGACCAGCGCGAGGCGAAGAACGGCTTCTTGCCCCAGATGTTCGACCAGTAGCCATCCTCGGGCTCGCGCGCGACATTGATCGTGACACCCGCCTGTGCCGCGTGCTCGGCAAAAAGCTGCGCGGCCTCGACGGCGCCGGTAAAGGGTGTATTCGAGGCGTGCAGCGTCGTCGTCAGCCCCTCTGCGCCCGCCTCCTTGAGCAGCGCCTTGGCCTGCTCGGGGTCATAGCTGTGCTGGGGCAGATCGGGGTTGTGATAGCGGTAGGCGTTCGAAATCGGCTGGTCATTGGCGATCGAGCCATAGCCGTTCAGGATCTTGTCGATCATGTCCTGACGGTCGATCGCCAGCTTCATAGCGCGGCGCACGCGCACGTCCTGGAACAGCGGGTCGGTGGTCATCATGCTGAAGCAGTAATGCACCTTGCCCTGCGTCTGGACCAGATCGACCTCCGGCATGACGGCCATCAGATTGGCCGTCGTCGGATCGACCGAGTTCATCACGTCGATTTGTCCCGTCTGCAGCGCGGTTGTGCGCGCATTCACGTCGCGGATCGCCAGCATCTCGATCGCGTCGAAATGGGCGCGATCCGACTTCCAGTAATTCGGGTTCTTGCGGACGATGGTTTTGATACCCGGCTCGTAGGTTTCGAGGATGTAGCCGCCGGTGCCGATCCCGGCGTCGAAATTCATGTCATCCTTGGGCACGATGAGCATCGTGGTCAGCGCCAGAACCGGGGGGAAACCTGCATTCGGCTCGTTCAGGGTGATCGTCACCTCATCGGGGGCGGTGGCCTGAACGTCCTTGATCACGGCGACCAGCGACTTGGTCTGGCTGATCGTGTCCTCGCCCCGGTGCAGGTTGATCGAGAAGACCACGTCATCGGCATCCATCGTCTTGCCGTTGTGGAATTCCACACCCTGGCGCAGCTTGAACACCCAGACGGTCAGATCGTCGTTGGATTCCCAGCTGGTCGCAAGCTCAGGGACGAGAACGCCGCCGGCACCGATCTCTATCAGGTTGTTGCGGATCTGCCATTGCAGGTTCTGCATGAATTTCGTCTCGTTCACCTGCGGGTCCAGCGTCTCACCCGAGTCGAAACTGCCGATCCCGAGGCGGAGCGTCCCGCCGGGCTGCGGCGTCGCTGCGCGCAGTGGCTGGCCCGAGAGGCCGAGCACTGCGGCGGCGCCCATGGCGCCCGCGCCCATCAAGAGACTGCGCCTGTTCATCGAAACTGTCATTGGAAGGTACCCCTGTCATGTGCCGCACCCGCTGATCGCCAGTGGAATGATCGCCAGTTGAACGAGCGGCGGGCTGCGTGCTATTATGTCTATTGTTATTAGAATAGGTTTACCGCCGATCCCCTGACAAACGAGAATTGCGCAGACACTCTTTAGCCTTTCTAAATGTGTCCCGTTCGATCCCATGCTATAGGTAGGCTATGCAATCCACTCTTCCTCCTCTTCGTGCGCTTCAGGCATTCGAAAGTTTCGGACGGCTTGGCTCGGTCGCGGCAGCGGCCAAGGAGCTGGGCGTGACGCCCGGCGCGATCAGCCAGCAGATCAAGATCCTCGAGACGCAACTCAAGATCCCGCTGATCATGAAGGATGGCCGGCGCGCATCACTGGCCCCTGCCGCGCGGTCGTATCACGACTTGCTGTCGGCCGGCTTCGCCAAGCTCCAGCAGGCGCAGGGGCTACTTGCCGAGCGGATGGCCGACCGGGACGTGAGTATCTCGGGGCTGCCGACCTTGCTGCTCAAATGGCTCAATCCGCGCCTTCACCGTTTCGAGGCGGCTAAAGGCTCGGCCTCTTTCCGGCTTGAGGCCACCCATGTAGAGCCGGAGCCGCAATTCCTGAACCACATGTTCCGCCTGACCTATGGCGCGGCATCCGAGGTGCATCCGCATCGGCGCGCGCTCTTCCATGATGTCTGCTTTCCGGTCTGCGCGCCCGAATTCCTGGCGCGCCACCCCGAGGCGTCGGACCCTGAAGCGCTGGGATCGCTGCCGTGGGTCGATATCGACTGGGGTCCGGGCTATGCCAGCGTGCCGCGCCTTGGCGACTGGCTTGCGGCCCAAGATCAGCCGCGCCCCAGGCAGAAACCCGTCTCGATCCATTCTCTTTCCGGCTCGGCGCTGGAAGCTGTGGCAAGCGGGCAGGGCGTTGCCCTGGCGCAGCATTCATTTGCTTCGATGGATCTGAAGCTGGGACGGCTGGTGCGTTTGTCCGAGCAGTCCATCCCCATGCCCGAACCCTATTACATCTGTTGGTCGCCCATGCTGCTGGAGAATGATGTCTCGCGCAGGTTCCTGAACTGGATCCTGGCCGAGGCGCGCTCTGGCCAGGGCGCCGACCGATTTTCCATAAGGCAGGAAAACTAAACAATCACCCTGCAGAACGACGTTTAATTTTGCCATGTCTTCAATATAGATCGGAGAGGTCCAGCCACACCCAAGCCAGTCAGGAGTCCAGGTATGTTTTTGAAGAACGCATGGTATGTCGCCGCATGGAGCGACGAGATCAAGGGCGAGCTGCAGCAGGTCAAGGTGCTGGGCGAGAAGATCTGTATGTTCCGCAACAGCCACGGCGAAGTCATCGCGATGGAGGATGCCTGCCCGCATCGCAAGCTGCCGCTCAGCAAGGGCCGGATCAAGGATGACAATGTCGAATGCGGCTACCATGGCCTGACCTTCGATTGCGCGGGCCAATGCGTCTGGGCGCCGGGAGGGGGGCGCATCCCCTCGGCCGCCAAGGTGCGGCCCTATCCGGTGCATGAGAAATACGGCCTGGTCTGGATCTGGATGGGCAACGCGGCGATCGCCGATCCCGAGGACATCATCGACATTCCGAATTTCGACAATCCCGAGTGGGGCATCAACCGCGGCGCGGCGATGGAGCTGAACTGCAACTACCTGCTGATGTGCGACAACCTGCTGGATCCCACGCATGTGGCCTGGGTGCACGAGTCGTCCTTTGCCGCCGCCGCGACCAAGGACACGCCGCTGCGCGTCACCAAGACCGACACGGGCGTCATCGTCCATCGCTGGATGATGGATCACGAGCCCGCGCCCTTCTACAAGAAGGTGATCGAGTTCGAGGGCAATTGCGACCGTCTGCAGCATTACGAGGTGCGCTATCCCAGCCACGCGCTGATCCGCGCCGTCTTTACCCCCGCCGGCACCGGCGGTGTGGACGGCACGTTGCATGAAAAGACTTTTGTCATGGACAGCTACAACTTCATGACGCCCACGACCGAAAGCGAGACTCGCTATTACTGGTTCCAGCTGCGCAACATCCGCCCGGATGACGAAGAGCTGTCCAGGATGATGAGCGAGGACGTGCGCGGTGCATTCGAAGAGGATCGCGCCGTCTTGAACGAGGTGCAGATCGGCATGACCGAAAAGACCTCGCCGCATATCGACCTTCACATCGACGCGGGCCAGCTGCGCTTCCGCCGGCAGCTCGAGGCGATGATCGCCGAAGAGGCGATGGTCGACGCCAAGATGAGCCAGTGACATGGCCACTGGTTTCCGCGCGTTTCGTGTCGCTCGCAAGGTGCGCGAGAGCGACATCATCACCTCCTTTTATCTCGAGCCCGCGGATGGGGCGCCGCTCTGGTCTCCGCTGCCCGGTCAATACCTGACGCTGCGCGTGCCGGGTGCGGATGCTCCGGTGCTCAAGACCTATTCGGTCTCGAACCATGTTGCCGACGGGCAGGCCCACCGCATCACTGTCAAGCGCGAGGCGGGGCAGGGCGGCGCGCCCGATGGGGTCGGATCGTGCTGGCTTCATGACAGGGTGAAAGAAGGGGACGAGCTCGAGATCGCGGCCCCGCGCGGCGGTTTCGTTCTCGACGAGACAAGCCGCCGCCCCGTCCTGCTCCTATCGGGCGGTGTCGGCCTGACGCCGCTGGTGTCGATGCTGCACAGCCTGAAAGAGAGAGATCGGGATGTCTATTTCATCCACGCCTGCGAGAATGGCGCGGTCCACGCGCTGCGCGATGAAGTCGAGGCGCTTGCAGGTGGCAACATCCGCACTCTCTTTGTCTATCGCACGCCCACGGATGAGGACCGCAGCGCCGCGCGCCATCATGCCGAGGGCATGATCGACAAGGCGTTTCTGCAAGATCACGTCCCCATCGGCGACTATGAGGCATATTTGTGCGGCCCCGCTCCGTTCATGGCGGCGATGTATCAGTTGCTGCAGGAACTGGGCCTGCCGAAGGACCGGATTGCCTATGAGTTCTTTGGCAAGGCCATGTCGCTGGACCAGATGAGTGCCACGCCTGCAGAAAAGCCGTCTAAAGCGGCGTCGAAGGCGGCGGCCTCCATCCGCTCGCTGACCTTTCTGACCAATCCCGATGCTTGGGCCAGCGACGAAACCGCGGTCGAGCTGGCCCCAAAGGCTGCGCCCGTTGCGGCCGTGGGCGATGTGACCTTCCGTAAATCCGGCAAGGCAGCGACATGGGATGGCAGTGCGGCCTCCTTGTTGGAGCTGGCCGAGAATGCCGGCCTCAATCCTGAATTCAGCTGTCGCGCCGGGATCTGCAACTCGTGCAAATGCGCGCTTGTGTCGGGCGAGGTCGAATATTTCGAGGATCCGCTGAACCCGCCCGCGCCGGGCGAGGTGCTGATCTGCTGCGCCCGCCCCAAGGGGGCCGTAGTGCTGGATATCTAGGGCGCGCCGCGCGCGGTCTGCTCCAGCAGGGCATCCAGTGCCGTGCCGGAGAGTTCCGGGCAGATAACGCAAAGATGATCGCCGGGCGCGACAATCGCGCCCGCACGCTGAATGGCGACAATGCCTGCGACGGGCGCGGTCAGGTCAATGGCCGAAACGTCCAGACGATGCAGATCGCGCAGGCGGGCGATAGGCTGACCAGCGCTGACCGCCTCGCCCAACGCAACCAGCGGCTCGGCAAGCGCGTGGTGATCCGATGTGACAGCCGCCGAAGCGGCGCCGAGATCCAGAAACCGCGTCTGCGGCGCGGGTCCCGCCCCCAGACGCGTCGCTGCCGCCTCGTGCAGGATGCCCGCGTCAACCAGCACGCGCAAGACGCCCTGCCAGCCTGCCTCGAGCGCGCGCCGTGACACCTTGCCCTCACCGCCCAGCTCGCAGGACAGCATGGCGCAGCCCGCCGCATGCGCGGCACCGTCGAAATCTCCGGGCGTATCGCCCGGCGGCACGACCATCGCGAAGGGCAGACCCATCGCCGTCGCCATGGCGCGGGTTTGCGCATCGCGCGCCGCGTCGCCCGAAAGGCAAAGATAGGCGGCGTCCAGATAGGCGGTGCCGGTCCCGCCTGAATGCAGGTCGATGGCGAGATCGGCCAAAGGCATGAGCTGGGTCGCGACAAACCCGGCAATCTCGCGCGTGGGGCCGGCATGGGCCTCGCCGGTAAAGGAGCGGTTCAGGTTGCCGCCGTCCAGCGGCGAGGTGCGGCTGACTGCCTCGATTGCGGGCATGTTGAGCGCAGGCGCCAGGATGAGGCGCCCCGCCAGATCACCCGGCTCGAGCCGCTCGTAGAGGCGGCGTGCGATGATCTGCCCCTCGTATTCGTCGCCGTGGTTGCCGCCGCAGATCAGGGCCGTGGGGCCATCCCCACCACGTATGACGCCAAGCGGCGCGCGGATCGTGGAAAAGGCATGGCGGTTGCCCGAATGCGTCAGGCCGAATTGTCCCGCCCGCTTGCCCGGGGCATCGAGATCGAGCGACGATGATACCGTGCCGAAGGCAAGACGCATCACGGGCTCTCATGCCCGCTTGCGCCGCGCGCGGCCAGAAGGCGGGTCAGCCAATCGGGATCCATTTCAGGCACCGATGACAAAAGCAGCTCGGTATAGGCGGCGTGTGGCGGCGTGAAGATCTCGTCCTTCGTGCCCTGCTCGACGATGACGCCGTTCTGCATAACCACGACGGTATCCGCGATGGAGCGCACCGTCGCCAGATCATGCGTGATGAACATGTAGGTCAGGTTCATCTCGCGCTGCAGCCGGTCCAGCAGGCGCAGGATGCCCTCGGCCACCAGCTGATCGAGGGCCGATGTCACCTCGTCGCAGATGATGAATTCCGGCTCGGCCGCCAGAGCGCGGGCGATGCAGACGCGCTGTTTCTGCCCCCCGGACAACTCGGATGGAAGGCGGTCGATGAATTCGTCCGGGTCCAGCTCGATCATGGTCAGAAGCTCGCGGATGCGCGCCGCTTTGGCGGCGCCCTTGAGTCCGAGGAAGAATTCCAGCGGTCGGCCGATCACCTCGCGGATCCGCTGCTTGGGGTTCAGCGCGGTATCGGCCATCTGGTGGATCATCTGCACATGACGCTGCAGGTCGGGCGTGCGGTTCTTGCTGGAAGCGGGCAGGGGCGTGCCGTCGAATTTGATCGCCCCCTGCCACGGCGGCAAGAGGCCCATCACGACGCGCGCGAGGGTGGATTTGCCCGACCCGCTTTCGCCGACAATCGCGACGGTCGATCCGCGCGTGATCGTCAGGTCGATATCCTTCAGCACCGTGGCGGCGCCATAGCCCGCCGTGACCTGCCCGATCTCCAGCAGCGGCGCGATACCCGCTTCTTGCGGAGGCATCGGATCGCGGCGGAAATCGCGGACCGCCCAGAGGGATTTGGTATATTCCTCTTGCGGGTGGGCCAGCATGTCGCGCGCCGGCGCATCCTCGACCTCCTCGCCGCGCAGGAGCACCTTGATCCGGTCGGCCATCTGCGCGACGACCGCCAGATCATGCGTGATGTAGATCGCGGCGGTGTTGTATTCGCGCACGATATCGCGGATCGCGGCCAGCACCTCGATCTGGGTGGTCACGTCCAGCGCCGTCGTCGGCTCGTCGAAGACGATCAGATCGGGACGGCAGGACATGGCCATCGCCGTCATCGCGCGCTGAAGCTGCCCGCCCGAGACCTGATGCGGATAGCGAAACCCGATCTGGTCGGGGTCCGGCAGGCGGATCTTGCGATAGAGCTCTTTCGCGTCGCGCTCTGCCTCGGCGCGGCTCATGACCCCGTGCTTGACCGGGCCTTCGGAATACTGGTCGATCAGCTTGTAGGCCGGGTTGAAGGCGGCGGCTGCGGATTGCGCGACATAGGCGATGCGTTTGCCGCGCAGCTTCCGCAGCGCGCCTTGCGGCGCTCCCACAAGTTCCTGCCCGTCAAATGTGATCGAGCCGCCGCTGATCCGGCAGCCGCCCTTGGTATAGCCCATTGCGGCAAGGCCCAGCGTGGATTTGCCCGCGCCGCTCTCGCCGATGAGGCCCAGGATCTCGCCCCGTCGCAGCGCCAGATCGACACCCTTGATGATGGGCTTCCACGCCCGTTCCGAGCGCCCCTCGATGCGGATATCGGTCATCTCCAGCAGCAGATCGCTCATGCGTTACTCCTTGAGGCCCGAAGACATGTGCAATACCCAGTCGACGATGAGGTTGACGCCGATGGTCAGCAGCGCGATGGCCCCGGCGGGCAGAAGAGGCGCAAGGCCGAAGGTGGCGGTCTGCCAGGTCGAGAAATTGGCAAAACCGATCAGCTTTGCGCTTTCGCGCACCATGCCGCCCCAGTCGGCGGTGGGCGGCTGGATGCCGAGGCCAAGGAATGACAGCGCCGAGATGAACAGAAAGACGAAGCAGAAGCGCAGGCCGAATTCCGCGATCAGGGGCGCTGCGGCATTCGGCAGCACCTCCTTGCGGATCAGCCACCAGAGGCCCTCGCCGCGCATCCGTGCCACCTCGATATAGTCCATCGTCAGGATGCCTTGGGCGACCGCGCGCGAAAGGCGGTAGACGCGCGTGCTGTCCAGCACCGCGATAACGAAGATCAGCGCCAGGACCGATGTGCCGGTGATGGTCAGGATCAGCAGTGCAAAGATCAGTGCCGGGATCGCCATAAGAACGTCGACCACGCGCGCGCTGATTGCGTCGAACCAGCCACCGAGGGTGGCGGCCAGAAGGCCCATGGTCGCGCCCAGAAGGAAGGCCAGCGCCGTCGTGGCCAGCGCGATGCCCACCGTGTTGCGCGCGCCGTAGATCAGCCGCGACAGCACATCGCGCCCCAGCGCGTCGGTGCCGAGATAATGCGGTGCGACCCATGGCTGATACTGCGCACCTACCGAGGCCGCCTCGGGATAGGGGGCCAGCAGGGGCGCCCCGACGGCAAGGACAGCATAGAGACCGACGATGACGATGCCGATCCAGGCCGAAACCGGCGCGCCGCGCAAGGTGTATAGCATCTCGTTCACGGCGCTACCTCGGGTGCAGAAGGCGGGGGTTGGCGATGATCGACAGGATATCCGCGGCCAGATTCAGCAGGATATAGGTCGCGGCAAAGATCAGGCAGGCGGCCTGCACCACGGTCACGTCGCGGTTCGACACCGCATCGACCAGGATCTGCCCGAGGCCGGGATAGACGAACACGACCTCGACCAGCACCACCCCGACGATCAGGTAGGCAAGGTTCAGCGCGATGACGTTGATGATCGGGGCCAGTGCGTTTGGCAGGGCATGGACCGCGATCACGCGCCAGCGCTTCATCCCCTTCAGATGCGCCATCTCGATATAAGGCAGCGCCAGAAGGTTCAGGATCGCCGCCCGCGTCATGCGCATCATGTAGGCCAGCACGATCAGTGTCAGTGTCATCGCAGGCAGGAACGTGAGATACAGCCGCTCGCCCAGACCCATGTTCGAGTCGACATTGGCAAGGCTGGGAAACCAGCCGAGCGCGACCGAGAAGATCAGGATCAGGATATAGGCGATGAAGAATTCGGGAAACGAGATCGCGGCCAAGGTCGAGCTGCTGAGCATCCGGTCAAAGACGGATCCGTTATAGAGCGCCGCCAGCATGCCCGACACCACGGCAATCGGCACCGCGATCGCGGCGGCATAGCCTGCAAGGAAAAAGGTGTTGGCGGCGCGCTGGCCGATCAGCTCGGAGATCGGGCGCTGGTTGGCGAGGCTGATACCGAAATCGCCGGTGACAGCGCCGCCCAGCCAGGACAGGTAGCGCGCCGGCAAGGACCGGTTCAGATCGTATTTCTCGCGAAAGGCGTTGAGACTTTCTTCGGTCGCGGCCTGGCCCAGAACCTCGGTCGCGATGTCGCCGGGCAGCATTTCGATCGCGCCGAAGATGATGATCGTCACGACGAAAAGCGTCATGCACCCGACCAGCAGTCTTTTCAAAATGATCGACAGGATAGTCCGCATCTACACCGTTTCTTGTCCAAGTGGGCCAGTTTATGTCTAGACTATATATTGGGATGCGGATTGCGCATAGGCTAGCAAGCGCAGGATTGCAGCGCCATCGTTTAGAGTATCTACAGGTACATGCCGCAGGCTTGGTGCCAGATAAAATATAGATTATAAGTCGATTAGCGCGAACTTATGCGAAGGCCCGCCCGATGAATGCCACTTACAAGGACGTGAAATCGGACATCCTGTCCAAGATCACCAGCGGTCATTGGCAACCCGGCAGCCTGATCCCGAACGAGATCGAGCTGGCCGAAGCGTATGGCTGCGCGCGCGCCACGGTGAACCGCGCGATGCGCGAGCTGGCCGATGACGGCCTGATCGAGCGGCGGCGCAAGGCTGGCACGCGTGTGCGGGCAAGCCCGATCCGACAGGCGCGTTTCGACATCCCGCTGGTGCGCCGCGAGATCGAGGACAAGGGCGCCGAATATCGCCATAGCCTTGCCTCGCGCACGATCGAGACCGCACCCGACTGGCTGCGCACGCGGCTTCAGCTGGGGCAGGGGGCCGATGCGCTGCACCTCGTCTGCATGCATTACGCCGATGGCGATCCGTTCCAGCACGAGGATCGCTGGATCAACCTCGAGGCGTTGCCGCAGGCGCGCGGCGCCGATTTCTCGCAGATCGGGCCGAATGAATGGCTGGTCTCGACAATCCCCTTCTCGACCGCCGAGATCAGCTTCTCCGCGACACTGGCCGATGCCGCGCTGGCCGGACATCTTGGCTGCCAGACGGGCGATCCGCTCTTCACGGTCGAGCGGGCGACATGGTTCGAAGGCAGTGCAAACACCTTCGTCAAGCTGGCCTATCGCCCCGGTCACCGCATGACGACGCGTTACTGAGCGCGCCCCTTGATATCGAAAGACCCGCTATGAGCCCCCAATCACTCGCTACCCTGATGACGCCCTGCCTGATCGTCGACGAGGCGAGGATGATGCGCAACATCGAGCGTCTCGCGGCCCATGCGGCCAGCCTCGGGGTGCCGCTGCGCCCGCACCTCAAGACGGGCAAATCGGTGGAGGTGGCCCGCCGGATGCTGCCGGGCGGCACCGGGCCTGCGATGGTCTCGACCCTGGCCGAAGCCGAGGTCTTTGCCGCTGCCGGGATCCGCGACATCACCTATGGTGTCGGTATCGCCTTGAACAAGCTAGACCGCGTTCTGGATCTGCACCGCGCCGGGTGCCGCCTGACGGTCCTCGTCGACTCCGCTCCGCAGGCGCGGGCCGTTGCAGACGCCTCGGCGCGGGCGGGCATTGCCATTCCGGCGCTGATCGAGATCGACAGCGACGGTCATCGCAGCGGGTTGGTGCCGAATGATCCGGAAATCATCGAGATCGGGCGCATCCTGCAGGATGGGGGCGCCGAATTGGCGGGTGTCCTCTGTCACGCGGGCCAGAGCTATGGCGCGGTGGGCCGCGCCGCGCAGGCCAAGTTCGCCGAGGTCGAGCGCACCGCATTGGTGGCTGCGGCAGAGGCGCTGCGCGGCGCAGGTCTGCCATGCCCGGTGGTCAGCGCAGGGTCGACCCCCACGGCCCATGCCGCGACGGATCTGACCGGCGTGACCGAGCTTCGCGCGGGCGTTTACGTTTTCTTTGACCTGGTGATGGCGGGCATCGGCGCCTGCGCGGTGGACGATATCGCGCTGTCGGTGCTGACCACGGTGATCGGGCATCAACCCGCGCGCGGCTCGATCATGGTCGATGCGGGCTGGATGGCGCTGTCGCGCGATCGTGGCACGGCGGCGCAGGAGTTGGATCAAGGCTATGGCCTGGTCGGTGACGAGGCGGGGCGCCCGATCCCCGATCTGATCGTTACCCAGACCAGTCAGGAGCATGGAACGATTGCCGCGCGCCCCGGCTCGGACGCGGCCATGCCGGACCTGCCCATCGGCACGCGCCTGCGCATCTTGCCGAACCATGCCTGCGCAACGGCATCGCAGCATGGCGAGTATCACGTCATCCCGAAGGATGGCGGACCACTGATGGAATGGCCGCGTTTCGGCGGCTGGTAGTGGGGGCGCCGCCGGGCCTTTATGGACCGGCGGCGAAAGCGCATCAGAGGATGCCGGGCAGGTTCAGCCCCTGCTCGCGGGCGCAGTCCAGCGCCTCCTCATAACCCGCATCGGCATGGCGCATGACGCCGGTCGCCGGATCGTTCCAGAGGACACGCGCGATGCGGCGGTCGGCATCCTCCGAGCCATCACAGCAGATGACCATGCCGGAATGCTGGCTGAAGCCCATGCCCACGCCGCCGCCGTGATGCAGCGACACCCATGTCGCGCCCGACGCAGTGTTCAGCAGAGCATTGAGCAGTGGCCAGTCGGATACGGCGTCACTGCCGTCCTTCATAGCCTCCGTCTCGCGGTTGGGCGAGGCAACCGAGCCTGAATCGAGGTGGTCACGCCCGATCACGATGGGCGCTTTCAACTCGCCATTGCGGACCATCTCGTTGAAGGCGAGGCCCAGCTTGTGACGCACGCCGAGGCCGACCCAGCAGATGCGTGCGGGCAAGCCTTGGAAGCTGATCCGCTCGCGCGCCATGTCGAGCCAGTTGTGCAGGTGTGTGTCCTCGGACAGGATCTCTTTCACCTTGGCGTCGGTCTTGTAGATGTCCTCGGGATCGCCCGAGAGGGCCGCCCAGCGGAACGGCCCGATACCGCGGCAGAAAAGCGGGCGAATATAGGCGGGGACGAATCCCGGGAAGGCAAAGGCATTCTCCAGACCTTCCTCCAGCGCGACCTGCCGGATGTTGTTGCCATAGTCCAGCGTCGGCACACCTGCGTTCCAGAAATCGACCATCGCGGCGACATGCACCTTCATGCTGGCGCGGGCGGCTTTCTCGACGGCCTTGGGATCGCTCTCGCGCTTGTCGCGCCACTGGGCCATCGTCCAGCCCTGCGGCAGGTAGCCATTGACCGGATCATGCGCGCTGGTCTGGTCGGTGACGATATCGGGATGCACGCCGCGCTTGACCAGCTCGGGAAAGACATCGGCGGCATTGCCCAGCAGCGCAACCGATTTCGCCTCGCCCGCCTTGGTCCAGCGCTCGATCATTTCCAGCGCCTCGTCCAGCGTCTCGGCCTTCTCATCCACATAGCGGGTGCGCAGACGGAAATCGATGCTGTCGGGATTGCACTCGACCGCGAGGCAGCAGGCGCCGGCCATCACGGCGGCCAGCGGCTGCGCGCCGCCCATGCCGCCAAGTCCGCCTGTCAGGATCCACTTGCCGGTCAGATCGCCATTGTAATGCTGGCGGCCCGCCTCGACGAATGTCTCGTAGGTGCCCTGAACGATGCCTTGGCTGCCGATATAGATCCACGATCCGGCGGTCATCTGACCGTACATCGCCAGACCCTTCTTATCCAGCTCGTTGAAATGGTCCCAGGTCGCCCAATGTGGCACGAGGTTGCTGTTGGCGATCAACACGCGGGGCGCGTCTTTGTGCGTCTGAAAAACGCCCACGGGCTTGCCCGATTGCACCAGCAGCGTCTGATCCTCTTCGAGATCCTTGAGGCTGGCCACGATGGTGTCGAAATCGTCCCACGTGCGCGCGGCGCGCCCGATGCCGCCATAAACGACCAACTCGTGCGGGTTCTCGGCCACGTCGGGATGCAGGTTGTTCATCAGCATCCGCATGGGCGCTTCGGTCATCCAGCTCTTGGCTGTGATCTCGCTGCCGGTCGCGGGATAGATGTCGCGGGTATTCTTGCGGGGATTGCTCATGAGGTGCCTCCGGGCGTGAGTTTTGCGATAAGGGCCGGATCGGCCAGTTGGGTCAGAATGTCCTTTAGGGGGCGGCGCAGACGCTCGGCCTTCGCGCTGTCATAGGTCCAGGGCGGGGCTTCGGCGCTCAGATAGGTCGCTTGCGACAGTTCCATCTGGATGGCGTGCATGCCGTGCGTGGGCTGGCCATAGTGACGCGTCGTCCAGCCGCCCTTGAAACGACCGTTGAGAACGCTGCTATATCCTTCGGCAGCATTGCAAACGTCCTGGACAATGGCCTCGATCGCCGGATCGCAGGTGGCGCCCATATTGGTGCCGATGCTGAAATCGGGCAGCACGCCATCGAAAAGAAACGGGATTTCCGAGCGGATCGAGTGGCAGTCATAGAGGATCGCGATGCCGTGGATCGCCTTCACCCGTTCCATCTCGGCGGCGAGGGCCGCGTGGTAGGGGGCGTGGTAGGTCTTGCGGCGCTCCTCGATCTCGGCGTCATCCGGCGCGCAGTGCCAGATGTCATGCCCGTCAAAATCCGTCAGCGGCACGAGGCCGGTCGTGTTCTGACCGGGATAGAGCGACGCGCCCGACGGGTCGCGATTGGCGTCGATCACATAGCGGTGGAAGGTCGCCCGCACCGTCGTGGCGCCGGGCAGCAGCCCGTCATAGAGCCGCTCGATATGCCAATCGGTATCGTCGAGGCCGCGGCCCCGCTCGTTCAGATCCGCCATGATGGCGTCCGGCACATGGGTGCCGGTATGCGGAAGGCCCAGCACCACGGGGCTGTCGCCGCGCGCGACCTCGACCGGGATCATGCGCCCAGCTCCGGCATCGGCGTGCCTGCCGCCTCGATGATGGCGCCCGTGGCGATCATCTGCGCCGCGCGCTCCAGATCGGGGGCCATGTAGCAGTCATCGCCCAGCGTCTCGACCTCCTGGCGCACGCGCGTGACAACGCGGGCGAGCGGCGCGCTGGTGGTCAATGGTGCGCGGAAATCGACACCCTGCGCCGCGCAAAGAAGTTCCACCCCGAGGATGCGGGTGAGATTATCCAGCATCGGCATCAGGCGCCGTGCGCCATGGGCGGCCATGCTCACGTGATCCTCCTGATTGGCGGATGTCGGCGTGCTGTCGGTAACGCACGGGTTGGCCAGATGCTTGTTCTCGCTCATCAATGCGGCGGTGGTCACCTCGGCGATCATGTAGCCGGAATTGAGGCCGGGGCGCGGCGTCAGAAAGGGCGGTAGATCGTGGCTGAGCACCGGATCGACGATCAGCGCGACGCGGCGCTGGGCGATGGCGCCGATCTCGGCCACAGCCAACGCGATCATGTCGGCGGCAAAGCCGACCGGCTCGGCATGAAAGTTACCGCCTGAGACGATCAGATCCGCCTCGGTCAGCACAAGCGGATTGTCCGTTGCCGCGTTCGCTTCGATTTCCAGCGTTCGCGCGGCCTGGCGCAGCACGTCCATCGCGGCGCCGGTCACTTGCGGCTGGCAGCGGATGCAATAAGGATCCTGCACGCGCGCGTCGCCGTCCCTGTGGCTCTCGCGGATCTCGGAGCCGTCCAAGAGGGCGCGCATCGCCTCGCCTGCCTCGATCTGGCCGCGATGGCCGCGCAGGCTGTGGATCTCGGGCTGCAGGGGTGCGGTCGAGCCCATGATGGCGTCCGTTGACAGCGCTGATGTGACCAGCGCGGAATGCGCCGCGCGCCATGCGCCGAAAAGGCCCGCCAGCGCAAAGGCGGTGGAGAATTGCGTGCCGTTGATCAACGCCAGCCCCTCTTTCGGGCCAAGCTCGATCGGGCTCAGACCGGCCGCGGCCAGCGCCTTGCCGCCGGGCATCACATCGCCGCCGAATTCCGCCTCGCCGTGGCCCATCATCACGGCGGCCATATGCGCCAGCGGCGCCAGATCGCCGGAGGCCCCGACCGAGCCCTGCGCCGGGATCACGGGCGTCACGCCCTTGTCCAGCATCGCCTCGATCAGCGCGATCAGCTCCAGCCGCACACCCGATGCGCCGCGCCCGAGGCTGAGCAGCTTGAGCGCCATCAGCAGCCGTGCAATGCGGCGCGGAATGGCCGGACCGACGCCGCAGCAATGCGACAGGATCAGGTTGCGCTGCAGCGTGGCCGTATCCTCTGACGCGATCTTGACGGAGGCCAGCTTGCCGAAGCCGGTATTGACGCCATAAACGGCATCGGTTCCGGCAACGGCGCGGGCGATGCGCGCATGGGCGCGCTCGATATCCGGGTGGCACGCGGGATCGAGGCGCACGGCGGCCTCGCTCCAATAGATCTGCGCCAGATGGTCCAGCGTCACGGCGCCGGGCGTCAGGGTAAGCGTGGTCACGAAATGCCTCCGAAAATGCGGGAATGAAGCGGGTTGAACCCTATGCGATAGCTCAGCTCGGCGGGTGTCTTGACGTCCCAGACGGCCAGATCGGCACGCTTGCCCTTGGCGATGGTTCCGCAATCATCCAGCCCCAGCGCGGCAGCCGCGTTGCGCGTCGCGCCGGCCAGCGCCTCTTCGGGGGTCATGCGGAACAGCGTGCAGGCCATGTTCATGGTCAAGAGCAGCGAGGTCAGCGGCGACGATCCGGGGTTGTTGTCGGTGGAAAGGGCCATCAGCACGCCATGCTTGCGCAGGCTTTCGATCGGCGGGGCCTGCGTTTCGCGGATGGTGTAGAAGGCGCCGGGCAGGATGACGGCCACGGTTCCGGCATCCGCCATGGCGGCGACGCCCTCGTCGTCCAGATACTCGATATGATCGGCGGACATGGCGCCATAGCTTGCCGCCATCTTGGCGCCGCCGAGATTCGACAGCTGTTCGGCATGCAGCTTGAGTGGCAGGCCCAGCTCCTGCGCCACGTCAAAGACGCGGGCGATCTGCGCGGGCGAGAAGGCGATGCCTTCGCAGAACCCGTCGACCGCATCGACCAGACCTTCCTCATGCGCGGCGCGCAGCGCCGGGATGCAGACCTCGTCCAGATAGGCATCGGCGCGGCCGGCATATTCCGACGGAACGGCATGCGCGCCGAGGAAGCTGGTGCGCACCCGCACCGGACGCGCCCGCTCGATCGCACGCGCGGCGCGCAGCATCCGAAGCTCGGTTTCGACGTCGAGCCCGTAGCCCGACTTGATCTCGAGCGTGCAGATCCCCTCGGCCAGAAGCGTATCGACACGGGGCAGGGCGCTGGCGATGAGCGCTGCCTCATCCGCCGCGCGGGTTGCCGTCACGGTCGAGACGATACCGCCCCCGGCGCGCGCAACTTCCTCGTAGCTGGCTCCGTTGAGGCGCATCTCGAACTCGCTCGCGCGGTCCCCGCCATGCACGATATGCGTATGGCAATCGATCAGGCCCGGCGTGACAAGGCGCCCGCCAAGCCAGGTGCGTGCGACGCCCTCATACGTGCCGGGCAGATCATCCAGCGGTCCGACCCAGGCGATTCGGCCCGAGTCGATTGCGATGGCGGCATTCGGGATCAAGCCATAGGCCTCATCGTTCTGCGTCATCGTCGCGGCGGTCAAATCGACGTAGAGAGTTTTGCTATCTGTCATAATCTGTCCGAAATGGCTGAGGTTTCGCTTTTCCAACGGAGTTGAGTGCTGTATATGTCTATACATAAACTTTGGAAAGGCAGTCAAATGATTTTCGCAAAACAGGCGCTTTTGGCGGATGGATGGGCCAGCGATGTCCGGCTGAGCATGGAGGCGGGGACGATCACCGAGGTGACCGCGGATGCCAGCGCAGGGCCGGAGGACCTGCGTGTCGACACGCTTTTGCCCGCGCTTGCCAACCTTCACAGCCACAGCTTTCAGCGCGCGATGGCGGGCATGACCGAGTATCGCGCAGCCGGCAAGGACAGTTTCTGGACCTGGCGCGATCTGATGTATCGCTTTACCGCGCATCTGACGCCCGAACACATCGAAGCGATTGCCGCGTTCGTTTTCCTCGAAATGCAAGAGGCGGGATATGCCAGCGTCGGCGAGTTTCATTACCTGCACCTCCAGCCGGACGGCGCGCCTTACGACGATCTGGCGGAGCTTTCGGCGCGTATCGCTGCCGCCGCGCAGGTATCGGGTATCGGCCTGACACATCTGCCGGTGCTTTATACTTATGGCGGCGCCGGGCAGATGCCCTTGCAGAAGGGGCAGGCGCGGTTCGGCAATTCGGTGGATCGTTTCGGCGATCTGGTCGCGCATGCGCGCCGAGCGGTGGCAGATCTGCCCGAGGATTGCCGCGTCGGCATCGCGCCCCATTCTCTGCGCGCCACCTCGCCGGATGATCTAGCGGCCGCGCTGGCCGCGCATGAGGGCGGCCCCGTCCATATCCACATCGCCGAGCAGCCCAAGGAGGTCACCGATATCGAGGCGTGGTTGGGCGCGCGCCCTGTGGACTGGCTGTTGGCGAATGCCGATGTCACGCCGGAATGGTGCCTGATCCACGCCACCCACATGACCGATGCCGAAACGCGGGCGATGGCCCATTCAGGCGCGGTTGCGGGCCTCTGCCCGATCACCGAGGCCAATCTGGGCGACGGCCCGTTCAACGGGCCCGCCTATCTGCAGGCGCACGGGGCCTTCGGCATCGGGTCGGACTCCAACGTGCGGATCTCACTGACCGAGGAGTTGCGCACCCTGGAATATTCGCAGCGCCTGCGCGACATGGCGCGCAATGTCATGGTCGTCGAGGAAGGGTCGGTCGGTCACATGCTCTATACCGGCGCGGCGCGCGGCGGGGCGCAGGCCCTGGGCCGCAAGGCGGGCACGATCGCGGTGGGCCAGCTGGCCGATCTGGTTGCGATCGACAGCCATGATACCGCGTTGATGGCGCTGCCGCGCCACCAGTTGCTCGATGGTCTGGTCTTTGCCGCGACGGACGCCGCCGTGACCGATGTCTGGTCCGCCGGGCGCCACATGGTTCAGGGCGGCAGGCATGTCGCGCGCGAGGGTATCGTCGCGCGCTATCGGGCCGCAATGGACAGTGTGATGGCAGCACTCTGATCGAGATACCGCAAGGATATCTCCAGCAGAGCGTCGCCCTCGGCCAGTTGCAAATCAGCAGGCCCGGTCAAGAACGCGGTATCCGCGACAGCCAGCGCGTCGCCCGCGATCCGCGGGCGGCCCTGAACGACGTGGATTGCCGTGAGCCCGCCAGACGGGGGGTCCACGTCCTGCACGGCCGCGCCGCGCAACAGGCGCACGGCGCCGTCACAATGGGCCGGGTCGAACATCAAGTTCAGATCGGTCAGCGGCCCGTCCAGCAGGCGCGCCGTGACGGGCAGGCCCCCATCGAACGCCACCGGCTTTAGCGGATCGGCGCGCAAGGTGCCATCCGTGTGCAAAAGGTCCATGCCAGCGCCGGAGATAACGGTAAGTACCCGCCGCAGCCCCGCGAAATTCGAGAAAGGCCCATCCCCGGCCACATCAGCCCGGCTCAGTCGCCATGTCGGGCCAAGCGCCGTCTTGCCTTCTGCGATATTGCGGGTGATGCCGCCGCCGTTCTTCCACGGCACCTCCACCAGATCGACGCCCTTCAGCAGCTGCATGATTTCTTCCTTTCATCCCAGATGACGCCAAATGCTTGACGGGGCCAGTCACGCTTTCTACAACGTGGTGACGCCTTATATGTCTATACATAAATTCAAGTGACATCTGCAATGAGAACACGCGCCGCCGTAGCCGTTGAGGCCGGAAAACCCATGGAAATCATGGAAGTGAACCTGGACGGCCCCAAGGCGGGCGAGGTTCTGGTCGAGATCAAGGCGACGGGCCTGTGCCACACCGACGACTTCACCCTGTCGGGCGCCGATCCCGAGGGCGCGTTCCCTGCGATCCTCGGCCATGAGGGCGCGGGCGTCGTCGTCGAGGTGGGCGAGGGTGTCACCTCGCTGGAAGTGGGCGATCACGTGATCCCGCTCTACACGCCCGAATGCCGCGAGTGCGAGTATTGCCTGAACCCCAAGACGAACCTTTGCCAGTCGATCCGCGCGACGCAGGGTAAGGGCGTTATGCCCGACGGGACCAGCCGCTTCTCCATGCTCGATGGCACGCCGATCCTGCATTACATGGGCTGCTCGACCTTCTCGAACCACACCGTCCTGCCCGAGATCGCGCTGGCCAAGATCCGCAAGGATGCGCCGTTCGACAAGGTCTGCTATATCGGCTGCGGTGTCACGACGGGCATCGGCGCGGTCATCAACACCGCCAAGGTCGAGATCGGCAGCCGCGCCATCGTTTTCGGTCTCGGCGGGATCGGCCTCAACGTCATCCAGGGCCTGCGCATGGCGGGGGCCAGCCAGATCGTCGGCGTCGATATCGACCCGCAAAAGGTCGAGATGGCCAAGCGCTTCGGCATGACCGATTTCGTCAACCCGAATGAGGTGAAGGGCGATCTGCTTGGCCACCTGGTCGAGCTGACCGGCGGCGGCGACTATACGTTCGATGCCACCGGCAATGTCGGCGTCATGCGCACCGCCCTCGAGGCATCGCACAAGGGATGGGGCGAGAGCGTCATCATCGGCGTCGCCCCCGCCGGTGCCGAAATCGCCACGCGCCCCTTCCAACTGGTCACGGGCCGCACATGGAAAGGCACCGCCTTTGGCGGCGCGCGCGGGCGCACCGACGTGCCCAAGATCGTCGACTGGTACATGGACGGCAAGATCGAGATCGACCCGATGATCACGCATATTCTGAAGCTGGAAGAGATCAACAAGGGCTTCGAGATGATGCACGCGGGCGAGAGCATCCGGTGCTGTCGCGTAGCCCTTAATTGTGAGATGAGAAATCCAACCAAATCAACGGCTGTGCTTTGCCCTTAAACATGAGATTTTGCCTTTAATTCTGATATTTTTGCCCTTAAATCTGAGGCAAGGTTCGACCAAAGACTCCGCGGAAAAACGAGGAAACTCCACTCGAAGGCGCTGGCATCTCGCATTTAAGGGCAAAATTCGGTGCTCAACGCGCCATATCTCGGACTTATGGGCTACGCGACAACTACACTGACGACTTGGCGGCGTAATCCGACATCCAGGGCGTGAGTTCGTGCTGCGCGAATTAACCTGACAAAGCCCATTAAAGACGTCTTTATGGACGTCTCTTAGCAATCTCCAGGACACACGAGCAGGCGGTTCAAATCGGGCGGTTACGATTCATGGCTGACGTCTATGCCACGTTCGTGGAGTAGATCCTCGACATTTTTCAACGACAGCGGAAATCGCACATACATCATCACTGCCAGGCGGATGATCTTGGGGCTGGTTTTGAAGTATTTGAACGGGTCACGTTTTTCCATGGGGGCAGGGTAGAGGCCAGATCGGTCGGCCTCAAGTCAGGTTGCTCTGACACCGCCTATTGGTGCGGTCCATGTAGACGATCTCGGAAAGCAGCTGTTCGACTTTCAAGCGGGCTTCATGTTCCTTTCCGCTCGCAATGGCATCCAGAACCTCTGAGAAAATGATGATCAAGTCCGAGGACATGACCACCTGCCTATGGTTCAGATAGCCCCGCAGTAAACTGTGCAACGGAACGATCGCATCCTGCAAGTATATTTGTTCCGCAGTCTTCACCAGCAGTTTTTCTAGCCTGCGATCCAGAAACATCGCTGTGTCCGGGGAACTGCGATTTCGGGGCGAGTACAACAGCGCACTAGTTCGTACTAAGAACCGGCGAAAGGCCGGCGAAGCGTTTCGGCAGACCACCCGCGCTAACATCCGTTCCAGCGGCCTCAGGGCCTCGATCAGGCCTAAAAAATCCAGCCTTTGAAAATCGACGACACGGACCCCCCGCCGCGGCAATATCGTAGTAAGTGACCGAGCCGACAAGTGTTGAAGTGCTTCACGCACGGGCGTTCTGCCCAATTCCAGGTCTTCGCAAAGCCGCCGTTCATTCAGTACTTCACCGCCGCGATAATATCCATTGATTATCCGATCCTCAATCCGGGTATATGCGATCGACGACAAGCGCTGGACATTGTCGGCGCTGGCGTCCTCTATCGGATTGCCAGTGTTTCCCTTTCTGGTATGCCGAGCCTGGCTCTGTTTGCCGAATCGGATCAGGGCATTGATGACAGAATCGTTTGCGGACAATGCCGCCTCAATATCGCCGCGTGCGCTCTGCTTCATCGTCTCGGCGATCGATGTGGCCAGCTTTCTGACAGGGGTACGGGCTTCGGCAAAATAGACTCGCCGACTGAGGGCGTGAAACGGCCGGAGAGCCATAGTCAGGAATGGGTTGTCGGAAATCTCGATCTGGATCTGCTTGAACTGACGGTCGGTTTCCAGTGCGAGATTGATATCGGCAGTATCGGCCGCCCGCGCCATGCGCTCGGACATTTGGCATAGAAGGCGTCTTTGCCACCGGCAAGCCTTGTGCGTGATCGTGCCGAAAAGAACGCGCTCGATCTCCCGGCGGATTTCCAGCCCGTCTAGAAACTGGTCGATGTCTACAGTGTTGACGCGGATTCCCTGCCTTGGAACCGGCGTAACCATCCGCTCCCTGACCAGCCTTTGCAGGGCCTCGCGCACCGGTGTGCGCCCAATACCTAAGGATTTGCTAAGTGAAACCTCGGAGATCATGCTGCCCTCAGGGATTTCCCCACGAATAAGCATTACCTCGATGATGTTGTATGCTTCATCTGCCAGCGATCGCGCAACGAGAACACTGCCGGTCTTCATCTCGTGTCCGGACATGGCCCCCTCGTTTTCCTGCGCTCAGTTCCTGATGAACCTCAGGAATCATAGGTAGGGTAGGTCTTGGGGGCAACCTCTTCGGCGGTGCGGTCCTTACGGTCGCGGTTGGGCATGTCGCGCACCACGGCGGCCTGGATTTCCGAAACGCCTTCGGCGATTTCCTGGTGATCCATTGTCAGGACGCGGCCATCGGCGACAATTTGCTGGCCTCCGACATACACATCCTTTACCGCGCGATCGCAGGCACTGAAGATCAGGCTGCGCAGCGGGTCATAGAGCGGCAGCATCATGGGGTTTGTCACATCGACGACCACGATATCGGCCTTGGCCCCTTGGCTGAGCCGCCCGATATCGTCGCGCAGCAACGCTTTTGCGCCGCCCACTGTCGCCGCGTCGAATACATCCGCCGTCAAGGCGGAAAACATATGCTGGTCGGAAACCCGGCTCATGATCGCAGCCTCGCGGATTTCCTCTAGCATGTTGTGGGGATGGCAATCCGTGCCTATCCCCAGGTTTATGTCCGCCTTGCGATAGCGGCCAAAACTTTCCAGCGTGACGCCGTAGCGGCTCAGCACGACCGGACAATGCGAAACCGACGCGCCGGAATTTGCCAGAATGTCGATGTCGTCTTTGGTGTGCCAATGCACCCAGGAGTGGTGATCGAGAACGGCGCCATGCCCGATGATGGTGTTCCGGCCCAGCAGGCCCTGATCATGCGCCCACTGGATCGAGGTCTGGCCGGTGCGTTTCACCATCTCGTGGAATTCGATCACCGACATCCCCGCGTGCAGGTGATACGGCCAGTTCCGCTCGGTTGCCATGTCATGCGCCCGGCGAAGCAACTCGGGCGTGCAAGTATCCACTGTCATAGGCGACATCATCGCCGACAGACGCCCGGATGGATGATCGTCGGCTGCATCCAGCAATTTGACCGCGGCCTCGAAATCGGCGCTGCCGCCATCCTCTGCCCAACGGTATTCAAGCGCGTGATCGTTCGTCGCGGCAGTCTTGGCGGAATCGAACAACGGCGAAAGGAATGCACGGATGCCCGACTGGGCGACTGTATCGGTCCAGCCCGGATATGGATACGACATATCGACGTAGGTCGTGACTCCGCTCAACAGCATTTCACATATCGCGGCCCGTGTCGTCGTGCCCCTGACCTCTGCGGGGGGCATGAACAGGCCCCATCCTTCGTATACGCCGCTGAAGTAGAAATTGGGGTTGCCCATTTCCTCGCGGACGCCCCGGAATGTCGGCATCGAGGCTGAATGCGTGTGCAGGTCCACGAGGCCCGGCATCAGGCACTGGCCGACAGCGGAAATCTCCCGGTCGCAATCCCCCTCGTACCGGCCGGGACCGGCAAAGATGATGCGTTCGCCCCTGAACGCGAGATCGGAGTCGCGGTAATAGCAATGCGTCCCGCGATCATCGTTCCAACCGACGATCCAGTCGGCATTGCGAAAACAAACGACTTCTTTTGTCACAATCATGTACCTCTCAAGTGGAAAACAGAATGCGGCACGCCTCCTGAGGGACATTCACCCTCACCGGCGCATCGGAATCCAGCATCTGGTCGGCCTCCTGGCCTTTCTGGCGTCCAAACCGCGAGATGACCTTCATATTGAGGTCATCGGTGCTGATCAGGTAATGGGCGTCGTCACCGAGATAGCTAGAATCGATGATCTGTCCCGAAAACTGGTTCATCCCTGCCTCGGCGCTCTCTGATTCCGGCGGGCTCGTCTCTGGCGACAGGCCGATCTCCGAGCCCCGAATGACGATCGTTGCCGATTGTCCGGCTTCTTTTGCTGCTGCGGTCGCGTCGGATGTGCTGGCGTTCCCCACCAGTTCCATGCCGTTCTCCAGGCGTACCCGCAACAGGTCGGCGGATGCCTCGGCAGGGCCCAGAATGGTGCAGGGAAACACATTCGCCTGCCCCAGGAACCCCGCCACGAACGGGTTGCAGGGGCGTCGGTAAACCTCTTTGGGCTGGCCGACCTGCTGAATGCTGCCTTGGTCCATTACGACGATCTCGTCAGACATGGCAAGCGCTTCCTGCTGGTCGTGGGTCACCAGGACGGTCGTAACTCCGAGCGCCCTCTGAATGAGCTTGATCTCAACCCGCATTTCTTCGCGCAGGTTGGCATCGAGCGCCGAAAGAGGCTCATCAAGCAATAACACATCCGGTTCGAACACCACTGCCCGCGCAAGCGCAACACGCTGTTGCTGCCCGCCCGACAACTGGTTGGGATAGCGATCCTCGATGCCGGGTAGTCTGACGATATCCAGTGCCTGCTTGACCTTTTCCATGGTCTGGGCCTTGGGTACCCTGCGGTGTTTCAGCCCGAAGGCGATGTTTTGGCCGATGGTCTTGTGCGGAAACAGCGCGTAGTTTTGAAACACGAGACCGATGTTGCGCTTGTGTATCGGCAGCCCGTCGACCGACCGCCCCTTGATCCTGATCGTGCCGGTCGAACAATGCTCGAGACCCGCGATCAATCGAAGCAACGTTGTCTTGCCGCACCCCGAGGGGCCCAGCAGGCTGGTCAGCGTACCTTCGCGAAGTGCCAGGTTGGCATCCTGAACGGCGGTGACACTGCCGAACCGCTTGCTGACATCCTTCAGTTCGACGACATGAGCGCCCCGCGCCCGGTCGTCGGCCATATCACCAGCCTGATGTCGCCGCTCGGATCCGAGCGGCGACGTTGTGGTATTTTGTCCCTTTTCTTGGGATGAAGATGCGTTCATCAGATTAAAATCCCTTTTCGATCCGGGCGTATTTGGGTTTCCAGTCCTTTTCGTACTTCGTCCAATAGAACGGGTCGGAAAACGCGAACTTGTCGAGTGTCCCGGTCGGATCGAAATTCGGAAGCGATCTGATCTTGTCGGTCAGCTCGACCTTGGTCGGGTCCACGGACGGCGGATAGAGTTGTGCCTCGGCCGTGGCGATCATCACGTCCTTTTCCAGAATGAAGTTGAGGAATTCCTCGCAGACCTCCACCGGAGACCCCTTGAGAACCAGCAGGTCCGAACACCAGCAGTAGCCTTTCGAGTAATCGACATAGCCGAAATTCGGATCCCGCTCGATCAACGATGCGGCACGGCCGGACCAGATGTCGCTGGCGTAGACTTCGCCCGACGCCAGAAGTTCGATCGACTCCGCGCCAGAGCCCCAGTATTTCTTGACCAAGCTGCGGTTCTCGCGAATCTTTGCCCATACCGCATCGAGATCCTCGATGTTGTTGGGGTTCTGCCCGGATTGCAGGGCCGCGACCCACATCCTGGTCTGAAAGTCGTTGTGACCGCTGAGCTTGCCCTCCAGTTTCGGATCGATCAGCAGTCCTTCACGCTCCTTTAGCGCCTGCTCTTCGCTGATGTATTTCTTGTTGTAGGCGATCCCAGTGTTGCCATAGCTGAACGGCAGCGCGGACAAGCCCTCAGGCGTGATGTCCCAGAACGGCTGCATCAGGGCCGGCATGAGACTGTTCATGTTGGGAATGTTGGCTTCGTTCAGCACGACGCCAAAACCGGCATCCATCCATCGCTTGTACCAGGCGTTGCCGGCAGAGTTGATGATGTTGTAATCTCCGGGCTGGCCGGCCCGGGCCTTAGCCAGTACTTCCTCTTCCAAGCCAAAGGTCCCTTCGACGACCTTGACACCGGTGGCGTCTTCGAACGCGGCGATGCCCGTCCGACGCATGGCTTCCTGCACCACGCCGCCCCACGAATGGTACTTGATCTCCTCGACCTTGTCTTTGGCCATGGATGTACCGGGCAGGCCGACGATACCGACGGACAGACCCGCCATGCCGACCGACCGTAGAAAGGACCGCCGGTCGATGTCGCCATCAATGTATCGTTGCTTTAGTTCTTCTAGAAACTTGGTGGTTGGGTATTTCGTCATTTTCTCCTCCACTTTCTGACGGTCGTTGGACTGGGCTTGGTTGGCCTAGGACTTGGGGCCGGAGCCGGCCTGACTGGCAAGCCGGCTGCCGATCGCGCCGGCCAATAGAGACAGGCCAATGGTTATGCTGACCATGACCGTGCCGAGGGCGTTGATTTCTGGGCTCACCGAATCCTTGAGCATGGCAAAGATCTGGGTGGGGACCGTCTCGATCCCGTTCGGACGCCAGAACAGCGATGCCGTGAGGTTGTCGAACGAAATGGTGAAGGCAAACAGCAGTGCGGCAACCAATGCAGGTGCGGTCAGCGGCAAGGTGATTTCCCGAAACACCGTCAGGGCATTCGCCCCGAGGCTTGCAGCGGCCTCCTCGTAGGTTTTACCTAGGCCTGACAGGCGGGCCTGGATGACCAGGAACGCGAAGGGCAGCGTGATCAGGACGTGCCCGATGAGCAGCAGCATGTAGGTGCGCGGCAAACCCAGAGAGCGCAGCAACAGCAGCAATCCGACCGCAAGCGCCGTTTCTGGGATCAAAAGGGGGGCGATCGTCAGGCTGCTGAAGAGTTTGCGCCCGGGCACGCGATACCGCACGAGCGCCATTGCGCTCATCATTGCAACCAGCGTGCCGATCAGCGCCGTCAGAATGCCCAAAGAGGCCGACGTTATAAACGCATGGATGATGACCTCATTCGACCACAGCTTCTCGAACCACCGCAGCGACAGCCCCTCGATCGGGAAAGCCCCGAAATCCGACGAGTTGAAGGAAAGAAGAATGACCACGATGATCGGCGCGAACATGAAGATGTAGACAAGAAACGTGAATCCGTTCAGCAGGTAATCCCCCCACCGGCGCGGCGCTTTGTTGGGTGCGGTCTCGCTCATGTCAGCCCCCTCGTCAGCCGCTCCAGCCCGAAATACCGGCTGTAGATCATGATGATCCCACCCAGGATCAGCGCGAGCGCGATCGCCAGCGTCGATCCCATGGGCCAGTTCAGCTGTGTCATGATGGATTCGAAAATCAGGTTCCCGAACAAGAAGTCGTCAGGTCCGCCCAGGATGATCGGCGTCACATAGGAACCCGCCGATAGGACAAAAACCAGCAGCGCGCCCGTGGCCACACCGGGCATCGACAGCGGCAGGGTGACGCTGAGAAAGGCGCCGATTGGTGTGGCGCCCAGCGTGCGCGCCACTGCAACCAGGCTGCGGTCGCTGGATTCGATGGAAACAAAGATGTTAAGGATGGCGAACGGCATCAGGAAATGGACCAGCCCCATGATCACCGCGCCTTCGGTGTAGAGCATTTCAAGAGGGGCATCGATCAGCCCGATCCACATCAGGAACGTGTTCACCGCACCATGGGCGCCCAGCACATGAATCCAGGACATTGTCCTGATGACGAAGCTGATCCAGAACGGCAGCAGCAACAGCAGCATCAAAAGCCACCGGTGCCTGGAGCGTGTCGTTGCGATCACGTAGGCGGGCACATAACCAACAACCACGCAGACCACTGTGGTGATCAGCGCAACACGCGCGGTCTTCCAGACGGCGTAATGATAGTACGGATCCGTAAAGAAGGCGCTCCAGTTCCGCAGGCCCAGGTCCGGCGCATCTACCCCGATGTCGACGTATAGGAACAGCGTGTATGCACCCATGATCGTCATGGGCAATATCATGAAACAAAACAATATTATCACGGAAGGTGACAGCAGAAGCCACGGCTTCGCAGCGTCGAGACCACCTGATTTGCCGGAATTCTCCGCAAGACTCATGACATATCACCTTTTTGTCTCTCGTCTCATATATTACCGATCATTTTTTTCATCCTGTCAACCGGATGAATCTACAAAATGCGAGTTTTCTTATTTTATAATAGCTTATCGTGGTATAACTCAGAAATATCCCATCCGGCGCCACCTATTGCTTTTCAAAAACTGATATGTCACAAAATATGGCATTGCATACTTGTTCATCGCCTTGCGTGGATGCGTGATGGCGATTGCGGAGTTGAAAGGCAGGATATCATGACACCATTGCGCCAGCAGGTTCTCGACTGGATCAAAGAGGACGAACAGAAGTTGATCGGCTTTTATCAGGATATGGTGAAGGCCAAGTCGCCGAACCCGCCGGGCGACACCCGGGAGGTGATGCGCCTGGTCTCCGACTTTCTGGATGAGGAAGGGCTCGCTTTCGACGAGATAACAGCCAAGGAACATCTGCCCAACCTCGTGGCCACATTCGATGGGGGCACGGACGGCAAGCACCTTGTTCTCAATGGCCATGTCGATGTTTTCCCCGTCGGAAACGAACAAGCATGGGATCGTGATCCCTGGAGCGGCGATATCGAGGACGGGGTCATCCACGGGCGCGGCGCAGCCGACATGAAGGGGGGAACGACGGCAGCGATTTTCACCTACCGCTACCTGCACCGCTTGCGTGACAAGCTGGCTGGCAAGCTGTCGCTGATGGTCGTTTCGGACGAAGAGACAAGCGGACGCTGGGGAACAGGATATGTTCTCGAAAAACTGGGGGACGAAGCATTGGGCGATTGCCTGCTTTCGGGCGAGCCGGTCGGGGTCAAGACGATCCGATTTGGTGAAAAGGGCATTCTGCAATTCACGGTAGAGGTCCGCACGCGCGGTGCGCATGGCCCCTATGCGCACCTCAGCCCGAGCGCGATCAACATCATGTCCGACATCATGACCGAGTTGAAGGCCGTGACCCGGGTCGAGCAGAATCTGCCGCCCGAGATTGCGACCAGGCTGGCGGACAGCAAGACGCAGACCGTCATCGACGAAACCATGGGCGAGGGAACCAACGAGGCAATCACCGCCGTCGTGCTGAACATCGGAACCATCAAGGGTGGTTCCAAGGTCAACATGGTGCCCTCCGATTGTACCATAGAGGTCGATATTCGCGTGCCCTGGGGGGTCGAACGCGATGATATCCTCAAGATGGTGCATGATATCGTCGGCGCCCATCCCGAAGCCACGATCAGGGACATCGTCGGGGGGCCGGCGCTCTACTCGGATCCCGAGCACGAGATGGCGGAACTTCTGTCGGCCAATGTCACGGCGCTGGGTTACGATGAACCGGTGCGCATTCCGATGGTCGCGGCCTCCGATTGCCGGTTCTGGCGCGAACGCGGCGTGCCCGCGCTTGTCTACGGAACTTCGCCACGCAACGTCAGCGCCCCCAACGAATCGGCCGTCATCGAGGATTTCCTGCATGTCGTCCGGGTGCACGCCCTGAGCGCGTTAGATTATCTCAACCCTGAATGAACGCGACTGCAGATCAACCTGCCTGCGCGCCGGAGGAGTGGCCCTCTGACGGAGCGTGGGCACCTAAACCCGTGATAGATGGAGCCGTCATTCGAGATGAGAAAAGACCCGTTCGACGTTCGCACAATGAGCACCGGTTCGCAGGACGGGTCGGACGCTTGCGGCGACTCTGTCAGGCGGACCGAGGATATCCGCTTCCTGACCGGGAACGGTGCGTATGTAGATGATCTGAACACGCCGGGGGCATTTCACCTCGTTTTCGTGCGGTCCCCCCATGCGCACGCCCTTATCGCGCATATTGACACGGCGGCCGCAGCGCTTTCCCCGGGGATTCAGGCGGTCTTTACCGGCCAGGATCTGCGGGATGCGGGCGTGGGCAGCATTCCCTGTGCATGGCAAATCAGGGACCGGATGGGTAACCCGATGGCCGAACCGCCCCGGTACCCCTTGGCTGTCGGCAAGGTCCGGTTCGTCGGTGAAGCCGTCGCCGTCGTGGTGGGTGACAGCGCCAACGCGACCAGGGCCGCGGCTGAACTCGTCAGCATCGACTATCATGAATTGCCGGCGGTGACCTCGCCTGTGCAAGCCTGCCGCCCGGATGCCCCACTGGTGTGGGACGCGGTGGATCAGAACATCTGTTGTGACTGGGAAATCGGCGACCGCGCCTTGACCGATGCGGCATTCGGAAACGCAGCGCATGTGGTCGACATCGAGATCACCAACAACCGCCTGATACCCAATGCGCTCGAACCGCGCGCGGCGGCGGCGCTGTATGACCCCGCCAGCGGCGATCATACCCTCTACACTACCAGCCAGAACCCCCATCTCGTCCGCTCGGCGCTGAGCACGGTGCTGTCGATTCCCGAAACGCACCTGCGGGTGATTTCACCGGATGTCGGCGGGGGCTTCGGCTCCAAGGCGCCTATCTATCCCGAGGAAACGGTCGCGACCTGGGTGGCCGGACGGCTAAGGGCGTCGGTGCGGTGGTGCGCCGACAGGTCCGAGGCGTTTCTCTCGGACGTGCACGGCCGTGATCACCATTCGACAGCCGAGATGGCGCTCGCCGTGGATGGTCGGTTCCTGGGGCTGCGGGTCAGAACCCATGCCAACGTCGGTGCCTATCTGACATCGGGCGGTACGGTCATTCCCAGCTACTACTACGCTCAGCTCCTGGCCGGCCCTTACGCGACACCGGCGATCTACTGTAATGTCCTGCTTTGCTTTACCAATACCAACAGCGTCGACGCCTATCGCGGGGCTGGCCGACCAGAGGCGACCTATCTGCTGGAACGGCTGATAGACAAGGCCGCTGCCGAAACCGGCATCGACCGGGTCGAATTGCGGCGGCGCAATCTGATCCGCAAAAATCAATATCCCTACAAGACGCCCTTAGGGCTGGAGTACGACTCTGGCGATCATGTTGGTACGCTGGACATCGCGCTAAGGGCCTCCGAATGGAACGATTTCGATCAACGCAGGGCCGCCTCCGAAGCGCGGGGCAGGTTGCGCGGGATCGGCATGTCCACCTACTTGGAGGTCGCAGGCGGCACGCCTTCGCGGATGGCGGGGAAAATGGGGGCGCGCGGCGGGCGCTCGGAATCCGCCCAGATCAGGGTTCATCCCAGCGGCAGCGTCAGCGTGTTCAGCGGCGTCCATAGCCACGGACAAGGCCACGAGACCACCTTTGCGCAACTGGTGTCCGAACGGCTGGGCATTCCGATCGAGGATGTCCGTATCATCCAGGGCGATACCGACAGGGGCCCCTTTGGCCGCGGCACGATCGCGTCGCGTTCTCTGGTGATCGGTGGCTCGGCCATTGTCCAAGGAGTGGGCCGGATCATTGTCAAGGCGACCAGGATCGCGGCGCACCTGCTGGAGGCCGAATACACAGACGTGCATTTCGAGAACGGCATGTTCAAGGTTGCAGGCAAGAACCGCACGCTCAGTTTCGGCGACATCGCCAGGGCCGCTTATGCCGCGCATGATTTTCCGGTCGATCAGTTGGAGCCGGGCCTGGAGGAAACCGTGTTCTACGATCCTCCGAACTGGAGCTTTCCCGGCGGCTGCCACATCTGCGAATTGGAGATTGATCCCGAGACGGGCAAGGTCGAGATCCTGCAGGTGGTCGCCGTCGACGATCTAGGCCGCATCATCAATCCGATGATCGTGCACGGGCAGCTGCACGGCGGCCTGGCACAGGGAATCGGCCAGGCCTTGTTCGAAGGCTGTGTTTACGACGAGACCGGCCAGCTGCTGAGCGGCACGTTCATGGATTACCGGATGCCCCGGGCCGCCGATTTTCCCGGGTTCACGGTGCTCACCCATGGCACCGACTGCGCCACCAATCCGCTCAAGGCCAAGGGGTGCGGCGAGGTCGGATCGGTCGGCGTGCCCCCTGCCGTGATCAACGCGTTGCTGGACGCGCTACGCGGGCTGGGTGTCCGAGACATCGCGATGCCGGCGACGCCGTTTGCCATCTGGCAAGCCATACAGCGGGCCGGTGATAGGACGCCCCGATAGGCCCCGGGACGGCGTTCGCGGAGCACCTCGGAAAACAGCCTCACTTGACAAGGAGTTCCGGCTTCAGGTCGGTGAGGCGCTCGATCCCGGTTTCGGTGATGATCAGCGGCATGCTGCAGCAGACACAGCCGATCCCCTCTACATAGATCGCTGGCACCAAGTGAAAGCACATTCCGGATTCCAGAACCCGCTGGTCCTCCGGCATGATCTGCATGACGGCGGGTTCGCCCCAGCCGGGTGCGATGGCCACGCCCAGCCCATAGGCCGCCCGCACGACGAAATTCTCGCCATATCCTTGCTTTTCGATCGCGCGGCGCACGATGGTGTCGGCCTCGTGCGATGTCATCCCGGCACGGATCCCGTCCAGCCCGGCGTGCAGCCCCGCCTCGGATGCCGCCTGCATGCGCAGGATCTCATCAGAGGGCTGGCCGAGAGAAAACACCCTGAAAATCGGCACATGATAGGCCTTGTATGCGCCCGCCAGTTCGGCATTCACGATTTCGCCCCGACCGATCCTCGCGCCGATCCACGAGGCATGGGCGCAATAGCTGCGCGACCCCGCCGACACGAAAGGCAGCATGCCCATCCGGTCCCCGCCCTCGCGAATGGCCCGCGACAGCATTGCGGCCGCGAGATCCGAATCCGCCACGCCCTCTTGCAGGGCCTCGTACCCGGCCTCGACCGCCCGGCTGGCGATCCCGCCGGCCTTGCGCATATGGTCGAGCTCACGGGGGCTCTTCACCCGTCTTTCGTGTTCGATCAGGCCGGTGATATCGTGAAAAGCCGCATCGGGGATCAGCGCCGTCAGCTGTTCATATTGTGCGATGGTAAAGAAGAGCGCTGCCTTTTCGATGCCCAGCCGCGCCCGGTCCAGCCCCATGTCCCGCAGGCTGTGCGCCAGAACCGCAATCGTGTCCTCCGAGTCGGCAACGCCGATCCCCCGTTTCGCCCACATATGCGGTGCCAGCGCCCTGACATTGCTCATTTCCGTCTTGCGCGTGATCCATAGCGGATCGCCCTTTAGCGGCAACACCAGAAACATGAGCGAATGCGCACAGCCGGTGATGAACCCGGTCAGATAGTAATAATTCTGCGGCACGCAGATCAGCAGCACATCGAGGCCGCGGTCACGCATGCGCGTTCTGATTTTTTCAACGCGCGCCTGGTACTCGGTGTCCGGGAACGGCAGCGCCTCATGCGTTTCGGTTTTCATTTTCCCTCCAGACGATCCCTGGGTTTGTCAGAATGGCGCCCAGCCACCTGTGGGCGCTAACCTGCGGCTGCGACGGCCTGCCGTGCGAGCACGCCGGTCAGATGCGCGCGGTACTCCGCCGATCCGTGCAGGTCCGAAATCATGTCATCGGCTGGTGCAGTCACGTCCTTCAACACGTCCGCATGAAACCGCTGCGTCAGCGCCGCTTCCGCATCGGTCCAGCGGAACACACCGTCATCCGACGCGCCCGTGACGGCCACCCGGACGCTGTCCGCGTATTGCGCGACGAAAACCCCGACCAGCGCGAACCGCGAGGCGGGTTGCGAAAACTTCTGATAGTTTGCGCGCTCCGGCACGGGAAAGCGGACCTCGGTGATGATTTCGCCGTCATCCAGCGCGGTGGTGAACATGCCCTCGAAATAATCGTCTGCCGCGATTTTCCGCCGGTCGGTCACGATGGTCGCGCCGCTCGCCAGCGCGGCGGATGGATAGCAGGCGCTGGGATCGTTGTTGGCAAGGCTGCCGCCGATCGTTCCCCGGTTGCGCACGGCGGGATCGCCGATCTGTCCGGCCAAGTCGGCCAGCGCAGGATAGGGCGCAGCCGCATCTGCGGCAACCGTGGCATGTGCTGTGGCGCCGCCGATGCAGACCGTCCCGCCAGCGGACCGGACAAAGCGCAACTCTGCGACGCCTCCGAGCGACACCAGCTTTGACGGCATCGCCAGTCGCTGTTTCAGCGTCGGGATCAGGGTCTGCCCGCCACCCAGCACCTGGGCGTCTTCCTGTTTCAGAGCAGCAACCGCCTCTGCGACGGTCTGCGGGCGTTCGAACTCAAAATCGTACATTGCAAACCTCTTGAGAAATCAGGGCGGTCATTCGACCTCCATCGGCGCGACCTCTTGCCCGGAGGCGGCCAGAATCGCACGTATGATGTTGTGATACCCCGTGCAGCGGCAAAGGTTGCCTTCGAGGTATTGGCGTATCTCGGCCTCGCTAGGCTTGGGGTTGTCCCGCAGCAACGCTGCGGCGCTCATGACCATGCCGGGGGTGCAATAGCCGCATTGCAGCCCGTGATGATCCTGAAACGCCTGCTGGATCGTGTTGAGCGTTCCATCCTCGGCTGCCTGGCCTTCAATGGTGATCACATCGGCGTTCATGGCTTCTAGCGCAAACATGGTGCAGGATTTCACGGCCTTTCCGTCCATATGCACCACGCAGGCGCCGCATTGGCTGGTGTCGCAGCCCACATGCGTACCGGTCAGCCCCAGATCCTCGCGCAGAAATTCGACCAACAGCTGGCGTCCCTCGACTTCGCCCGATACCGGTTTGCCGTTCACGGTCATCTCTACCTTATTCATGTGCGCCTCTCTTCTGCTGTCATGTGCCGTCATCCGAACTCGCGCGAGCGGATCACCCAGATAATCTGGGTCTCGGTATCGGCCAGGTTGCGGAACGAATGGGGTTGGCTGCTGTCGAATTGAAAGGCGTCACCGGTTTCAAGTTCATAATAATGTTCTCCGATCATCAACTCGAAACGCCCGGCCAGCACCATGCCGCATTTTTCGCCGATACGATGAAAAGGCTCCGGCCCCGAGTTACCCCCGGGGGCGAGCTTGAGCAGAAAGAACTCCAGCTCCGAATTCCGCTCGGGCGACAGTAGTTCCTTCGTCAGCCCGACCGCGTCGAAATCCAGCACGGGCCGTTTGTGTCGGCGGGTCACGACATTCTGCTCGCCGGTGCGCGGCTCCGCATCGCTGAAAAAATCCGCGAGAGGAACGCCAAGCGCGATTCGCAGCCGATCGAGAACCTTGATGGAGGGCGATGTACGGCCCCTTTCGATGTGGCTCAGCATGGCGACCGAAACCTGGCTCTGCTTCGACAGCGCGCTCAGCGTCAGGCCTTTGCCGGTTCTCAGGGCGCGTATGCGGTCACCTATGCCGCGCAAGGTCTCTGCGTTGAGGTCGTCCTGTGTCTGTTTCATGGGTCGCCGTATGAATCGTGAAAATGATGCCGTGTAACGCCTGAAGTCCTACCGTTATCACAAGACGATACAAGTTTTTTCGATAATTACACAACATTTTTCTTGAAAAATATCATCATATGAGAAAACAATACTACCCGAGAGGGGTTGAGAGAGCCAATCTCGCTGAAGGAAGGGTGTAAAATATCTTTAAAACAATGGTTTGAGATCTTATTGACCCTGCTTGTGAGAATCGCTGTGTGGCTTGTGATGTTCACTAATAATGAAAACTCTCGCTGATATGAAAAACCTCAGGAGGTTGAAATGTTCACTATGAGAAGAAGAGCCCTCTGCAAGGCGGTGGTTGCCAGCCTTGCGAGTGCGGCCATGCTTGCCCTGCCGGTATCGGCAGAGCCCAAGCGCGGCGGAACCGTCGTCATCACATCGACACCAGAGCCGCCGATCCTCACCAATGCGCTGAGCTCGGCGCCGGTCACCAACGAGGTCGCGACCAAGATCTTCGACGGGCTGCTGGAATACGACATGGACCTCAATCCGCTGCCGTCCCTGGCGACCTCCTGGGAAGTCAGCGACGACGGCAAGACCGTGACGTTCAACCTGCGCGATGACGTGACTTGGCATGACGGTGAGCCGTTCACATCTGCCGATGTCCAGTTCTCGCTGATGGAGGTGGTCAAATCCCACCATCCGCGCGGCAACAGCAACCTCGGCCCACTCGAATCCATCGACACGCCGGACGATCATACCGCCGTGTTCCACCTCGAACATCCCTATGTGCCGCTGATGCGCGCGCTCTCCAGCCTGGAGGCTCCGATCATCCCGCGCCACATCTACGAGGGGACCGATTTTCGCAACAACCCGGCTGTCAACGACCCGATCGGGACGGGCCCCTTCAAGTTCGTGGAATGGGAAAAAGGCAACTACATCCGGCTGGAGCGCAACGACGATTACTGGCGCGACGGCATGCCGTATCTCGACGGGATCATCTTTCGCTTCATTGCCGATGCCGCAACGCGCGCCGCCGGGATCGAAAGCGGTGAAATCGACATCGCCACGTTCGGCGCGATCAACCCGGTCGAGATGCGGCGCCTGGAAACCCTGCCTGATATCTCGATCACGCCGGGTGGCTACGAAGGCATCACCCCTATGATGTTGCTCGAACTGAACAACAAGCGCGCGCCCTTCGACGACAAGCGCGTGCGCCAGGCCGTCGCCTATGCGATCGACCGCCAGTTCCTAACGGACCGGATCTGGTACGGTTTCGGCACGCCTGCCGTCGGCCCGATCTCTTCGGCGCTCGAAGGTAGCGGCGCGTTCACTGATGAGGGTGTGATCGACTTCACGGTCGAGGATCGTCTCGATATCGCCAGGAACCTTCTCGACGAGGCCGGGTATACGCCTGACGAAAACGGCGTTCGCATGCAGATCGTTCACGATGTCGGCCCCTTCGGCGAGGACTGGCGTCGCATGGGCGAATACATCAAGCAGGCGCTGTCCAAGGTCGGAATCCAGGTCGAACTGCGCAACCGTGACTATCCGACATTCGTGCGCAAGGTCCACAACGAGTACGATTTCGACATGACGTCGTCGTGGTACATCGGCATGGCCGACCCGACCCTCGGCGTGCAGCGCAATACCTGGTCGGAAACAATCAACCCCAAGGTGCCCTACGGGAACGCATCGCGCTATGACAACCCCGAGACCGACGCCCTGTGGGAAGCGGCGCAGACCGAGGCCGACCCGGAAAAGCGCAACGAGATCTTCCATGATCTTCAGCGCCAGCTTGTCGAGGACAGCCCGCTGGTCTGGCTCATGGAGATGAACCTTGTCGCCGTGAACAACGACCGGGTGCACAACATGATCACGTCGCCCCTGGGTATCCGTGACGGGCTCTACGATATGTGGGTTTCCGAATAACCACCCTCGCGGCACCGGCGGCCATTCGCCGCCGGTGCCGCACAAGAAACCTCGAAGGGACAAAGAAATGTGGCTCGCGCGGCTCAGATATGTCTTCAATCGTGTCCTGCACGGACTGCCGATCATCTTCGCGATCGTGATCGTGAACTTCTTTCTCGTCCGGCTGGCCCCCGGCGATGCCGCACAGGTGCTGGCCGGTGAATCCGGTGCTGCCACCGAAGAATACATGCGCCAGATCCGCGAACAGTTTGGGCTGGACCAGCCGCTCTATGTCCAGTTCCTGAGTTACATGAAGAACCTGCTGTTTTTCGACCTGGGCTATTCGTTCCGCCACGGCCGCGAGGTGTCGTCGCTGATCTTCGAACGCCTCGGTGCCACAGCCCTGCTGATGGGGGCCTCCATGGTGCTGTCGGTGGGCTTCGGGATCCTTCTCGGGGCGATCGCCGCGATCAAGGATCGGACCTTTCTGAGCAACATGATCATGATCCTGGCGATCGTGTCCTATGCAACCCCGCTGTTCTGGGTCGGCCTGATGCTGATCATCGTCTTTTCGCTGAACCTGGGATGGTTCCCGACCAGCGGGATCGCCACGATCGGCGCGCCCTTGGGGTTCTGGGACAGTGCCTTGGACGTGGCGCATCACCTGGTGTTGCCGGCGCTGTCGCTGTCGTTCTTCTACATGGCCCTCTACACGCGCCTGATGCGCGCCTCGATGCTCGAGACATTAGGCCAGGATTTTATCAAGACCGCCCACGCTAAGGGAATCAGCGAAGGCCAGGTCGTGCGCAAGCACGCCCTGCGCAACGCGATCATGCCGGTTCTCACCATGGCCGGCGTCCAAGTCTCCGCGATGCTGGGCGGCTCTGTCATCATCGAATCCGTATTCGGCTGGCCCGGGCTGGGCCTGCTGGCATTCGAATCCCTGTTCGCGCGGGATCTCAATCTGCTGCTGGGGATCTTTTTTCTCAGCTCCATTCTGGTGGTGGTCACCAATGCCATCGTCGATGTGATCTACACGATCGTCGACCCGCGAATTCAACTGAGGAGCAAGACGCGCAATGGCTGATCTGCTGAACAAGAACTCGGTGCTGCGAAAGATCGTCACGAATGTTTCAGGGGTGATCAGCCTGGTTATCCTCGGGATCATCGTCCTGCTGGCGATCTTCGCCCCCGTGCTCTATCCCGACGGGCCGTTCGAAATGGTCGGAAACCCCTTCATGCCGCCGTTTGGCGAATTCCTGTTCGGGACCGACATGCTGGGCCGCGACATCGCGGCGGGCATCGCCTATGGCGCTCGGATCTCGCTGCTGGTGGGGTTGGTTGCGACCTTCATCATCGTCCTGCTGGGGACCGTCATCGGCGGGCTGGCCGGATACTACGGCGGGTGGGTGGACACGCTCATGATGCGGGTGACCGAATTCTTCCAGACCATCCCCACCTTCATCGGCGCGATCGTCATCGTCGCCATTCTGGGGCCGACCCTTCCGAACGTGATCGGCGCCATCGCCATCGTGTCCTGGGCGCCGCTGGCGCGGCTGGTGCGGGCCGAGGTCAAGAAGACGGTGAACCTGGAATATATCGAGGCCTGTATCGCCCTCGGGATGAGTGACATCAGGATCCTGATCGTGCAGATCCTGCCCAACGTCCTGTCGACTGTTGTGGTCGCCGGATCGCTGATGGTGGCCACCGCAATCCTCTTCGAATCCGGCCTCTCGTTTCTCGGGCTGGGGGACCCCAACATCATGACCTGGGGCTTCATGGTCGGCGCTGGCCGCTCCGCGATCCGCACGGCGTGGTGGATGGTCACCATCCCCGGCCTTGCGATCCTGTTCACCGTCCTGGCGATCAACCTGCTCGGCGACGCCTTCAACGAAGCACTCAACCCGAGGTCCAAGCGATGACGACAAGTTCAAGTGTCCTGTCCGTCAGGGGTCTGCGCACCGAATTCCTGTCCTCCGAAAAGACCTGGTTTCCGGTCGTCAACCACGTCGACTTGGAGGTTGCCCCGGGCGAGACATTGGCGGTGGTCGGCGAATCCGGCTGCGGCAAGAGCATGCTGGCCCATTCGGTCCTGCGCCTGCTGCCCAAAAAGATATCGCGGTTGCAAGGCGGCGAGGTTTTGCTGGGCGGGCGGGATCTGACCACCCTGTCGGATGAAAAGATGCGCCAGGTGCGCGGCAATGACATCTCCATGGTCTTTCAGGAACCGATGACCAGCCTCAATCCCTTGATGACCGTCGGCAACCAGATCGCCGAGAGCATCCTGGAGCATGAGGACATCAGCACTGCCGATGCCACCCGACGCAGTGTCGAACTGATGGACCTCGTCGGGATTTCCGAACCGGCGGTGCGGGCGCATCACTATCCGTTCCAGCTATCGGGCGGGTTGCGGCAGCGCATCGTGATCGCTATCGCGTTGGCGTGCAAGCCCAAGGTGCTGATCGCGGATGAGCCGACGACGGCATTGGACGTGACGATCCAGGCGCAGGTGCTGCGGCTGATCGACGACCTCAAGACCGAAATCGGCATGGGCGTCATCCTGATCACCCACGACCTCGGCGTGGTGGCGGAATGGGCGCAGCGCGTGATGATCATGTATGCCGGCCGCAAGGTCGAGGAAGCCGACGCCGAGACGTTCTTTCAGGGGCCGGCCCACCCCTACAGCCAAGCCCTGCTGGGCAGCGTGCCCCGGCCCGATGCGCAGATCGACAGCGGCGATTTTGCCCCGTTGGTGGAAATTCCCGGCACGGTGCCGCCGCTGAACAAGCTGGGGCCGGGCTGTGCCTTTGCGGATCGCTGCGCCCATCGGACGGCGGGCTGCACGCAGGCGGTGCCGGACTTCATCGAGGTCGCGCCGGGCCGGGGTGTCGCATGTATCAACGCAGGAGATCTGTCATGACCGACGACGTTCTGATCGAGGCCCGCGACCTGACCAAGCTGCACCATACACCGGGCGGCGTGGTGCGCGCTGTCGACGGGATCGACCTGAGCATCAGGCGCGGTGAAACGCTGGGCCTTGTGGGGGAATCCGGCTGCGGCAAATCCACGTTGGGGCGGACGCTGATCCGCCTGCACGAACCCGATCAGGGCAGCATCCGCTACGGCGACAGGGACATTGCCCACTTCAGTCGCCGGGAATTGCGCCCGCTGCGCGGCGAACTCCAGATGGTATTCCAGGATCCATTCGCCTCGCTCAACCCGCGCCGTTCGATCCGACAGATCCTGACTGAACCCTTTTCGATCCACGGCATCGGCAACCGCAGGGAACGACGGCAGATCGTGGATGAGCTGATCGAAAAGGTCGGTCTGCACAGTGATTTCTCAGAGCGCTATCCGCACGAAATCTCAGGCGGGCAGCGCCAGAGGATCGCCATTGCTCGCGCCATCGCGCTGGACCCCAGCGTTGTCGTCTGCGACGAACCGGTTTCAGCGCTCGATGTCTCGGTCCAGGCCCAGATCATCAACCTGATGCGCCGCCTCCAGGCCAGCAGCGGCGCCGCTTATCTGTTCATCTCGCACGACCTGTCGGTCATCGGCTACATGGCCGACCGGATCGCGGTCATGTATCTCGGCGAAATCGTCGAGGATGCGCCGAAGGCCGCGCTGTGGAAAGAGCCGCTTCATCCCTACACGCAGGCCTTGTTCTCGGCGATTGCACAGCCCGATCCGCCCAGCGTTCCGCGGCGCAAGCGGGTGCCGGTGGAGGGGGACATTCCTAGCGCCATCAACCCTCCGTCAGGATGCCGGTTCCGGTCGCGCTGTCCCTTCGCCATGCCGATCTGCGCCGAGCGGAAACCGGAACTGAAGGAACCCGCGGACCGCCCCGGAACACACGTTTCATGCCATCTGGTCAACAGCGCCTGACCGGCCCCGAACACGAACCGATCAATTTTAACACCGACAACAAAGGAACACCCCATGAAATACATCGTTGCCCGTATCCGCCCCAGGCACGTCCATCTTGGCTATGACGACCAGGGCGAGCTGCGCACGAAGAAATTCGAGCCGCGCGAATTCGTCGAGAAAGTGATCAAGATCGACCGAATCTTGTCCTTCACGGAGGATCATATATTCATTGCCTGCCCGCATGAGACAGTACAGGTCTGGGACTACGAAGGGGACCTTTCGCAGTTCAAGGAACAGCTGCGCGCAGAGAACCTGCTGATCGAGTGACGCCCGCCCGCATGTCCGCCCCGGCCAGCCCGGGTTCGTACACCCATGTCCAAGGAAGCCCGTTGAATGGAACAGTTCGAAAGTGACGCCTTCTCTATAGGTAAGCCCGTCAAGCGGCGCGAAGATGAACGATTTCTGCGGGGCAAGGGGCGGTATGTCGCCGACTTCGGTGAACCGGGGGACTTGTGCGCGATCTTCGTGCGCAGCCCATATGCCCACGCCAGGGTCGCGTCGGTCGACACGTCGACCGCCGCGGCCATGCCGGGGGTTCATGCCGTCTATACCGCGCGCGACCTGCAGGAAGGCGGCGTCGGATCAATCGGCTGCGGGTGGTTGCTGCGCAACAAGGATGGCAGCCCGATGGCGGAGCCACCGCATTTTCCGCTCTGCATTGATACGGTCAGGCATGTCGGAGACCCCGTTGCGGTCGTCATCGCTGACAGCACCGGCCTTGGCAAGGACGCCGCAGAGGCCGTCGAGATCGACTTCGAGGAACTCGACGCGATCGTCGATACCGCCGCGGCACCATCCGACATCGCGCCACAAATCTGGCCAGAGGCACCGCGAAACACCTGCGCGGACTGGGAAATCGGTGATCCCAGCTCGACCCGCGCCGCCCTGGAAGCCGCGCCTCATGTGGTCGAGATCGACATCGTCAACAACCGCTTGGTCGCCAACCCGATGGAGCCGCGCGCCGCGCGCGCCTATCGAGACACATCCAGCGGCCGCTATACGCTCTACACGACCAGCCAGAACCCCCATACCATCAAGAACGCGCTTTGCGGCGGGGTGCTCGATATAGCCGAACACGATCTCAGGGTGGTCTCGCCCGATGTGGGGGGCGGTTTTGGCACCAAGATTTTCCTCTATCCCGAAGAAGTGGTCGTGACCTGGGCCACCAGGCACCATGACCGGCCGATCCGCTGGACGAGCGAACGTTCCGAGGGATTCATGACCGACGCCCAGGGACGCGACCATGTCAGCAAGGCTCGGCTGGCACTGGACGAGGATGGCCTGTTCCAGGGTCTGTGGGTGGACACGATCGCCAATGTCGGCGCCTACCTGTCCCAGGGGGCCACGGCAATCCCCACATTCTATTACGCGCCGCTGCTGTCGGGGGTCTACCGGATTCCCGAAATCTACTGCAACGTCCGCGTGGTGTTCACCAACACCACCCCGGTCGATGCCTATCGCGGTGCGGGGCGTCCCGAGGCCAGTTATCTGCTGGAGCGCCTGGTCGACGCCGCAGCCCGCCAGATCGGCATGGACCGTGCCGAAATCCGTCGCCGCAACTTCATCCCACCCGATGCCTTTCCCTATGAAACCCCTGTGGGGCTAACCTATGATGTCGGCGACCACCATGCGACGCTTGACATCGCGCTCGATCAGGTCGACTACGCCGGCTTTGAAGAGCGCCGCAAGGCATCCGCCGAAAATGGCAAGCTGCGCGGTCTGGGCCTGTCCACCTATGTTGAGGTAGCGGGCGGGGTTCCCTCGAGAATTAGCGCGCAGCTCGGCTCGCGCGGGGCACGTTTCGAGGCGGTCGAGGTCCGGGTCTCGGCAAAGGGACATGTCACGATCCTGTGTGGCACCCACAGCCACGGCCAAAGCCATGAAACAACCTTTCCCCAGTTGGTCTGCGACAAGCTGGGCATCGCCTATGACAAGGTGGCGTTCGTTCAGGGCGACACTGATCGCGTGCACTACGGGCGCGGTACGGCGGCCTCACGGTCGCTGGCGATCGGGGGGGCGGCGATCGTCAAGGCACTGGACAAGATCATCGATAAGGGCAAGTCGATCCTCGCGTACAGCCTGGATGTTGACCGCAGAGACATAGATTTCGACGACGGGGCGTTTTCCGTCGCAGGTACAAACCAGGTAATTCCCTTTGATGACCTGTGCCGCATGGCCTACCTCGCGGCCGATTTCCCACCCGACGAGATCGAGCCGGGGTTGGCCGCCACGGCCTATTACGACCCGGAAAACTGGACCTATCCAGGCGGTTGTCACATCTGCGAGCTGGAGGTCGACCCGGAGCTGGGCACGGTGCAACTGCTCCGCGTGGTGGCGGTGGACGATGTCGGGCGCGTTGTAAATCCCATGGTGGTGCACGGACAGTTGCACGGCGGGCTAGCGCAGGGAATCGGTCAGGCGCTGCTGGAATCCACGCACTACGATACCGAGACGGGCCAGCTACTCAGCGCGTCCTTCATGGATTATGCCATGCCGCGCGCCGCCGATATCCCCATGTTCGAGATCTCGACCCATGAAACGCTGTGCACCCATAATCCACTGGGGTCCAAGGGCTGTGCCGAGGTGGGATCGGTCGGCGTACCACCGGCGATCATCAATGCCGTCATTGACGCGCTGCGGCCCCTAGGCGTCGACAGCATCGACATGCCGGCCACACCCTGCAGGATATGGAGCGCCATCAACGTCGCAACCTCGAAACCGGACACCCGCTGACAGCGCGGCCCACCTTCCACTTCATTCAGAGGACTTCAAACCATGCAGATGAGCGACACCCGTGAAATTCAGGCCGACCCTGCCATCGTCTATGCCGCACTTCAGGACCCCAAGGTGCTGAAGACCTGCATCGCGGGCGCCACCGAGGTCACCGGCACGCCGCAGGACGGCTATACTGCGACAGTGGTTCAGAAGGTCGGGCCGGTTAGGGCCACGTTCAAGGGGCATGTGACGATGTCCGACATGGTCGAAAACAGGTCGATGAAACTGGCCGGCGAGGGCAAGGGCGGCGTTGCCGGTTTCGCCAAGGGAGGGGCCGATGTGACGCTTGCACCCGGCACCGACGGCGGCACGCTCCTGAGTTACAACGTCGAGTCAAAGGTCGGCGGCAAGCTGGCGCAACTGGGCAACCGTCTGATCGACGGCTTTGCCAAGAAGATGGCGGATCAATTCTTTGCCCGACTGAAAGATGAACTGGAAGGTCCCAAAAACAACGCTGATCCAGCGAACAGCTAAGGCGAGGAAGGCAGGATCGAGTACGGTTGGTTCTGTCGCAAGAGTTGCTATCGTGGGCAATCAAGACTCAACCGAGATCACCTGAAAATGTATGGGGTGCCCGCAAAACGTGTTGTCGTCGGTTTTGCTCCAACATTCTTTCCGACTGCCTAGGCGATCAGTCCCAACGTGTGGTTGCCATCACTGCGTAGGTACCTACAGAGGCATGGGATCAGCCGATTGCCCGTGGTAAAGGGCGATAATCTCATGAAGAAATTCAAGCGACACCCCATCGGATATTTCCGCATTGACATTGCTGAAGTGCGCACCGGCGAAGGCAAAAATTGCTTATTGGGGTCTGTTCCGGCTGGGGCACAATGACACCTCTCATGAGCGTTTTTGATTTTCCCGACACGATTAGACTATCCCGCTGGCGCGAGATGGTCAAAAATCTGTAGCCTGTGCAGGCGCTGGAGACGGCAGGCCGAACCGATGGTTGTCATTCTCTCATCCGCGGATTGGATACCGCCTGACCAAATTCGATACGGGTGACCTCTCTCTAAGACCGGATGTCTGTCCCAAAGCGTAGACCGAGGATTTCCCTATCCATGGCCGCCATCTCCAGCGTGCTGCACAGGCAGTCTGAGTTGGCGATCAGGCCGTAAGCGGCGTCCTGCGCGCGATATCCCAGATGAACCCGGCCAGTTCCCGGGCGATTGCGCCCAACACGCGCGGCTGCGGTTTGCCTGTCCGGCTCAAAGCTCGATACCGTTTGCAAAGTCGCGTCTGAGCTTTCCAGCCAATATCCTTGATCTCCTGCGGCAGATGCGCCGAGCGCTTGAGATACGGATGCCCCTCCTTTGGTGGATGCCGATAGGACCATCCAGCTTCGACCAGCATGGTGCGCGCCAGAGCATTGCCCGCCTTGGTCAGCCTACCCCTCCTAACCGTGCTGCCGCTGGAATGTTCGCTTGGCACAAGGCCGAGCCAGGACATGAGTTGGCGCGGGTTTTCGAACCTCGTGATGTCACCGATCTCCGCCACAACAGTTGCGGCGATGGTTGTGTTCACGCCGCGCAAGGCCCGCAAAGCATCAACGACCGGTGCGAAATGCCAATCCGGGATAACCGTTTCGATTGCCTGATCCAGTGTCGCAACCCGCTCCTCGGCCTGGTCCACCGCGCGCTTGAGCTCTTCAAAGACCAACTGCTGGTGGGAGAAGCGGAACCGGCGTAACTCTGCGAGCCACCGGCGGTGCCGCTGCGTCCAGTAGCTGCCAGTCTCATACTTCAGCCCGTGGCGGAGCAGGAAGCTGAGCAGGTGTTGCTTGGCCACCTTTACCGCGACCATCACCTGCTTGCGCGTGCGGATCAGATCGCGCATGGCTTCTTGCTCTTCATCAGGCGTCCAGATTGGCGTCAGTTCTCCGGCCCGCCAGAGCCGGGCCAACATCTCCGCATCACGTCGATCTGTCTTGATCCGATCCCCCACTTTGCGCGGGATCATCGCGGGAGAGACAACAGCGCACTCAAATCCGAGTTTCATCAAGTGCCGATGCAAACCATAGCCGCACGGCCCGGCTTCATAGCAAAAAGACGGTGTCCATCCGTTCTTGGCGAGTGTTTTTGTGAGCCGCAAAACGGCGTCCGCCGAATTGATGATGGTGCCATGAAACCGGATCTCGCCGCCGCGCCCATCCTCAGCGACCGCCACTGCAATCGTATCCTTGTGGACATCCAGCCCCACATAAAGCGTTTTGTTCATTTGCACTTCCTCCGTCGAACAATCCATGTTCGCCGAGAAGATCACGGGCACAGCGCCCGCCGCAAAACGCTCATCTGGTCTAAGAGTTTTCGCTGTGTCGTTTCATTATGTCGAGCACGGTGTTCTTGCTGATGCCAAGATCACGTGCAATCCGTCGGTATGAGCGACCCTCTGCCACAGCTTGTATGACATTCGGTGCAAGTTTGTCGGATCTCGGTCGTTATCCGGGTTGGCGCCCGAGCTTCTTGCCGCGTGCCCGGGCAGCGGCAAGACCTGATTTGATGCGTTCGCTGCGCAAGTTGTGTTCGAACTGGCAATTCCTGCCAGCATGGTCGCCATCATCCGGCCATGCGGCGTGTCTAGCTCGAAAGTCATACCACTCATGGCGACAACCGATACTTTCCAGTCAGACAGCTTGTTCAAAGTGTGCAACAGATCTTGAGTAGAGCGACTGGATTGCGCCCCTGCAAAATTTGAAGTGAAATGAAATCTCTCTGTCAATCATTTCATGTTCTATCACTGCTATACTGATTTTGCGCAACTATACTTGATGTTGCGATCGTATATTATCGTATGTATGCTGAATTCCTGTCACAGAGGGTCCTAAGCATGCGTCATTTACTCAAGAAGCTCCTCCCCTCGATCGCAGTCGCTTTGACTGTGACAGGTTTATCGCTGCCGATGCCCGCCCGCGCGCAGACATACCCGATCGATTGCGCGATCCTACTGTGCCTGTCTGGCGGCTGGCCCGCTTCGGTCCCTTGTGCCCGGGCCCGGGCCGAATTCATCCGGCGAATTACGCCTTGGCCGGTGGAACCGCCGCTACAAATCTGGCGCTGTCCCATGGGCGCCTCCTATGAAATCGAACCTCAACCGAGCGGAACAGATCGGACCTTCGACGCGTTCTTCCGGACTGATAATGTGCGGCCACGCCAGTCATTTCCCATGACCCGTCAAGCACCTGAAGTAATGGCAAAAACGGCCGTTTGGAGCGTTGACGAAACCTCAAACGAGTTCGTTCCCGTCGAACTTGCCCTGCGACTCGTTCAAGATCGTGCGGACATCGACATCAGCGGACCAGAATTCAATTTTGTCCGATCCATTCGAGTTTTTGATGTTCGCTTCGCCTCTCAGCAAGAAGCTGGAGAAAATAATCAATGCCGACGCTATGCGCTGGTCTATCTTGGCACATACGGCACGCAGGGCAAATTTTCATGGGCCGTATCTGCGCCGACGGCCCTACCCGATGCTCATGTCGGGCTCGAAGGCTGGGGGTCAAACTGCCCAAGCGTTTTTAATCGATCGGTATTCGTAGATTGGCGCGACTACGCGGGTAACTATGGGTTTGAACAGGTTGATTACTGACCCGTTCTAGGGGCCTGTCAAACGTCATTCGCCGCAGACACTCTCCGAGCCAACTCTGCCCAAGGTACCGCTTTATGCACAGATACCCCCGATTGGCTTCGAGCTGTCATGACTGATCTTGTCAGCTGTCGCGCCTTGGAATTTGGGTCAATCCACCGAAGTCGATTTCACGTTTTTCTACGTCACTGAGGTCAGGCAGACACTTTGAAACCCGCTGCGGGCCGTTGACGTCCCACATCACCGCCAGCGCGCCCGTATTCCAGCGATACACCCACCCGACAACACTACGCTCATCCATCCCGATCAAATTCGCGATCGCGACGCCTTCGACCTCATCTTCGTTCACTGTTTACTAACTTCCTGCAATTCGGCGTTGTGGACAGCAGCCTGGATCTTAAATCGCTTGCTGCAACCGCATGCCGAGCCTGGTTATTATCGGTTACTGTTTGTCCTCGTGATAGCGATCTTCACACCGGGAGAATCCAGCACCGGTGTTTTCGATCAATCAAATGGTTCAAATCCTGTGGTCGGGCTCCGTGGCGGCTTCGACGATCGCCAGAACCTCGAATGGGTCAAAGCCGATGGCACGCGCCAAAACGACCAGCTCGACCACGTCGATCCGGCGTTCACCGCTCTCAATACGCGCCACCAGAGATTGATGGCACTTGAGCCTGTCCGCCAAGTCGTCCTGACCGAGACCCGCGTTTTTACGCGCGTCGACCAACGCCTGGCACAAAGCCTCTTGCCCTTTGCTTCTAATTGTATTCGCCACGCGTCACATACCTTTTGTGACGTCGCTAGCGGATGAAATCTGTTATCTAAAAAGTAGATATATGAAGGTGTTATCGGCGTCTGGTTTCCATGGGCTGCAAGTCTGATGCTCCCGAGGTTGCCCATCAATCCCCTACCAATTGCAGAAATCGGCCATAGTCCTCGCTGACTTCGCGCGCTTCTTCGAAAGCGCGGGCGCGTTCGCTGTCAAGGCAACGGAAGTAGCTCTGGATATCCTGGATGTAATTTTCGAAATCGCCGCGGATGATAGCCGCATAGTCCCGCGCAGCCTGCGAATCGCTTGGCAGGAAAGGACGGGCCGGGGCGAAGCAGGATTCCGCCAAAACCGACCCAGGAAAGCAGATCATAAGAACTATTGTCTGCGATAAGTGCAGACCTTTCAACCTGAGGTTTTGCAAGTCCGTTATCTCCTTGATCGCGGACATATGCCGTGACTAGTGTCCGTGAACCAAACTACAGCTAAAGCACGATATTACATCTTGCGGTTGATAATATACTATCGTAACTCTGGGCTTCAAGTGGGAATGCCTGGGGTCGCGCCATTGGAGAAAGCGTGAGCCGGGCCATGAACTGGGACATCGAAGCACCAAATGTGGTTACGGAAGCCAGGTTCCGCGAACTCGTGGAAAGCGGCTATAGCGCTGAAATCCTGTGCCAAGAATCGGCACACAAGAAAGGCCCCAGCTATTACGGGGTCTGGATCATGCGTGTGGTCTCCACCGAAGGCGTGGAGAAGCTGCTGGTCACGGCCCGTACTCGGACGACCTATAACGACATCAAGATCCGCGAGTTCAAGACGATCTCTGGCGTGGTGTCTTTCTTCATTGGCCTTGGTTTTGCGCATGTCGACCTGCCGCTTGAGGCGGGGACAAGCCGTACGCACAAACTCGCCCCGCCAGACAAAGCCCCATCAGAAAAGGGCACTGGCAGCTAGCCTCGTCTGTCTCTGGCTGGTCACAGCGCCAGCTTCAGCGCAAATGGTCCTGGTCATGGAGAGCGACGGCTCCCTGACCCCGTCCCGCTCCCAAAGCAGCTTTGCTCGAAACTACAATGACGGGATTGGTCAGGGTTCGGCCTCCGATGGGATCGCAATCTTCGGCGAGGTAGAGGACGAGCAAGAGGGCGTCCAAGTTGCGGCCCTTGCCCGCCTGACTCCCCTGCCCCGCGCCGATGTTCTCTCTGGGATTCAGACCACGGCCTTGCGCTATGCCGGCCATCCGGGCCTGCGTCGCGCGGGGCTTTCCGTGACCGATTGGCTGGCTCTCTATCGGGCCAATATCGAGGTTGAGAGCGCCTATCGACAGGATGCGATCTCGAGCGCGGGCGCTATAGGCCTTGGCCAGCTGATGCCCGCCACTGCCCGTGATCTCGGCGTTGACCCGCGTGACCCGCTGCAGAACCTCGACGGGGCCGCCCGCTACCTCGCGATGATGTTGGACACGTTTGGCGATCCACGCCTTGCCCTCGCAGCCTACAACGCCGGACCCGATGCGATCCGCCAGTACGGCGGCATTCCCCCCTACCGAGAAACCCAGAACCACGTGGCCCGCGTCATGGCCGTCGTGGCCCGATTGGAAGGATCAAATTCATGAGACAGATTTCAAACCTCTTTGTCGCCTCACTGGCGCTATTCCTGCTCATTGCCGAGCCCGCCCTTGCCCAAAGCATCGATCTATCCCCGATCCAAAGCTTGTTGCAGGGCATTGTCGATGCTCTAACCGGCCCGCTCGGCGTCGTGATCGCCACACTCGCGGTCCTTGGCGTTTTCTTGAGCTGGTTCTTCAATATCATCGATCTGCGTCAGGCGCTCTGGGTCCTCGTCGGGATCGCTGGTGTTGCGGCCGCTCCCACCATCGTCGCCGCGGTTTTCGCCGGTGGCTGAGCGCTCGCCTCTCTTTCTGGGCCTCGTGCGCCCGCCGAAGCTTCTGGGCCTGCCCATTATGTACGCGATGGTCTGGCTTTTCGGCTCGGTGCTCTTGTTCGTCTGGGTCCAGCACATTGCGGTGCTGGGCGTAGCCGCCCTGCTCTACCCGGTTCTCTGGAAGGCCGCGGACTGGGATCCGCGATTCATCGACGTGATGATGACGGCGCTGCAAGAGACGCCGCCCACGCGGAACCGCTCCATCCACGGCGGGGACAGTTATGCCCCGTGAAGCCGCGCTTGATCTCCGCACGATGACGCCGGAGTGGTATGCGCGCGAGACCCGCCTCGCGCACATGCTGCCCTATGTGAGCCTCGTCGATCACCAGACCGTGCGGACCCGGGTCAACGAGCTTTTCCAGTGCATCCGGCTCGACGGGGTCAATAGCTATACGACCGATGACGCCTATCTCGACAAGGTGACCGCGCTCTTTGCCCGGATCATTGCGCAATTGGGGCCGGAGTTCAGCTATTACGTCCATAAGGTCTCGAAGGCGATCACGCCGGACCTCGAGCCGCTGCGCGAGGACAGTTTCGCGGGAGAAGTCGACCGGCTCTGGCGCAAGAAGCTAGAGACCAGCGGGCTGCGCGACAAGACGCTCACCCTTACGATCATCCATCGCCCGCCTCCAAAAAGCGTCCTGCCATTCCTGAACCGCAGCGCGCCGGATCGCCTCAAGGACGCGACCGAGAAGCGCCTTCGCCGATTGGGCGAGGCCGTGAACGTGTTCCTGTCTGGCCTGACGGAGCTTAACCCACGTGTGCTTTCGGCCAAGTCCGGCGAGTTGATTGGCTTCCTAGGGGCCCTCAACACTGGCCAGGAACTGCCGCTCTATCCGGCGAACACCTATGGCTTCCTGTCCTTCAACGTCGCCAACACGCGAGTGACGTTTCAAGGCGATCACTTCGAACTCTCCGAAGGCGTCGTGGGACACCGCTACGGCAAGAGTTTCACCATCGGGGAATACTCGGAAGGCACCTCCTGCACCATGTTCGACATGCTGAACCTGCCGGTCGACATGATCGTCACCCATTCCTTCACGCCGATCAATTCGAACCTCATGGCGGGCCGGATCAAGCGCCAGAAGCGCCAGATGCAGGCCAGCCAGGACGCGGCCCTCTCGCTCATGGAAGCCCTCGATATCGCTGCCGATGATCTGGAGGCCAAGCGGCAGAGCTTCGGCGAGCACCACATGGTCGTGACGATTTTCTGCGATACGCTGGACGAGTTGCAGAGCTTGAGCGCCGAGATCGTGAACGCCGCGGCCGCCGAAGGCGTGAAGATGATCGGCGAGCGGGTCGCGGCCAAGGCGCATTACCTCAGTCAGCATCCCGGCAACCAGCCCAAGCGCGTGCGCGCCAGTGCCATCACCAATCGCAACTTCGCGGATTTCGCGGCCTTCCACCGGACCCAACTCGGCAAACCCGCCACGAAAACCCCTTGGGGCCGCGTCATCACCTATCTGCCCACGCCCGAGCAGAGCGCCTATCGGTTTTCCTATCACGAGCAAGGCTCGCCCGACAAAGAACCCACCAGCGGGCATACGCTGATCATGGGACGACCCGGGTCAGGCAAATCGGTCCTCTCGGCCTTCCTCATGACGCAAGCCCGTCGAGCAGGGTCGCGGATCTTCGTCTTCGATTACCGCCTCGGTATGGAGATGGCGGTCCGCGCCAATGGCGGGCGCTACGCGTCATTGAAAGCTGGGCAGCCCACAGGGCTCAATCCCCTTTGGACCGAGACCGATGCGCGCGGCACGGCATGGCTCTCGGATTGGCTTGCTACGCTTCTGTATCGCGCCGACAAACCGCTCACACCCGCCCAGACCAACCGCATCCAGGAAGTCGTGCGCCAAAACGCACAAGCCACGAACCCAGCCTTGCGGAACTGGCGCGACTTCGCATCGCTGTTCGTTTCGACCGACGATGGCGGCGATCTGCACCAGCGGCTGCTCGAGTGGACCGAAGAGGGCCGCTACGGCTGGATTTTCGGACAGACGCTGGAAGACACTTTCTCGCTGAAGGGCAATATGGTGGGCTTCGATCTGACCGGCATTCTCGACAGCGAGGCCGAGAAGGAACGCATGGCCGTCCTCTCCTATCTCTTCCGCCGGGTTGAGCGCGAGATCGAGGATCGGCGCCCCACCATCATCGTGATCGACGAGGCCTGGAAGGCGCTCGATAACGCGTATTTCGCCGAGCGGCTGTCGAACTGGCTGGTGACCGCGCGCAAGCAGAACACTGTCGCGGTGATGATGACGCAATACGCCAGCCAGCTCGAGCGCACCCGGACCGGCAAGACCATCATCGAAGCCGTGCCCACGCAGATCCTGCTTCCGAACATCCGCGCCCATGCCGCCGATTACGCGATGCTGAACCTCTATGAGAAGGAGCTGGACGTCCTTCTCAATACCGGCAGCGACAGCCGTCTCGCCCTCATCCGAGACGACCAGGGCTCCATCGTCGTCGATGCCGATCTGAGCGCGCTTGGGCCCAATCTAACCATCCTTGGCGGCATGGAAAAAGGCGAGGCGCTTGTCGGCGCCGATTACCGCAACCGCCCGGACTTCTGGAGGATTTCATGACCCGTATCTTGTTTTTGCTCGCCGCACTCGGCGCTTTGGCCTCCTGCACCCAATACCAGGAACCGCAGGCCAATTGCTTCACCTTCCTCGCTTCGACGGCCCCCATCGCGTCTGATTGCAGCTTCACGCCGATCGGCGCACCGGAGCGCGACATTGAAGTCTAACCTGCCCCATATCTTGGCCCTTTGCCTGCTGCCCGGTCTCGCCTTGTCCCAAGGTGTGCCGACCAATGACAGCGGGCTGACCGCGCGCGATATCGTCGAGACCAGCGATCGCGAGGCCGATCTTGCGATCCAGGCCGACAAGCTTGCCGTGCGCGAACTCATCGCCGAGATTGAACGCGAGCAATTGGCCACCCTGCAGCGCATCCTCGATGCCCAGACAAGCTTTGGCGGCCAGGGTCTGTCGGCCATGGTCTCCGGGCTCGAAAGCGGCAGCGGCGATCCGACCCGCTCCGTCGAGGCGGTCTATGGCACGGGTGAGATCGATCCCAATCCTGGCGGCGCACAGATGTTCGGGGATGCTGCGGAAAACATCGAGCAGCTCATCATCCGCGTCGCGCAGGAGACCAGCGGCTTTGCAGGCGTGGGCCGCGCGGGTCTCTCGCCGGTTCAATGGCGCGCACTCCTACAGGCGCTCATCTGGCAGGAAAGCCGGTTTACTATTGGCGCCCGCTCGCCCGTCGGCGCCTTTGGCCTCACCCAGATTATGCCCGGTACCGCCAGCGATCTGGGCATCAATCCGGAATACTATGACAGCCCCTACCTGCAGGTGCATGGCGGTGCACGCTACCTCGCGACCCAGCTCAACACCTTCGATGGCAACATCATCAACGCCCTCGCGGCCTATAACGCCGGACCCGGCCGGGTTTTCGAGTATGGCGGCGTGCCACCCTTCCGCGAGACCCAGCACTACGTCCAGGTGATCCCCGAACGCTATAACCTCTATTTGACCCGTATTGGCGGGATCGAAGCGCTTGGCACGATCGACCCCGCGCTTCTGGCCAATGCCAACCTCTCGCTCACGGGTCATGGGGCGGCCTTTTATGGCAGCAACTCACCCGCCGCGATCAGGCAAGCCGCCCTGCGTATTGCGGATATCGTCGAACGGATTTCCGAGACCGAGGATGTGCAGGAGAGCGTTGCGCTCAACACTTATGCCCGCGCCGAACTGGTGCGTCTCGTGGCCGCCCGCATCCGGCTTCAGGCCGCCCGCACCCGCGTGCTCTCCGCCGAAGAGCTGGCCCAGGCCAGCGCCCGCATGGCCGAAGGCGCGTTCATGGATTTCACGATCAGGGAGATTGAATGATGGGACATCTGCTCTTGAGGACAGCTTTGGCCACGACACTTGGCGTTGGCTTGCAGTTCAGCGCCCTCCCCCCTGCCGCAGCACAGGGTGTACCGGTCGTCGACACCCAGAACATCGCGCAAAACATCCAGCAGCTGCGGCAGATGATCGAAGACGAGATCCTGCAAAACGAGCAGCTGACGCAGCTCCGCGAACAGCTCGGCCTTCTCACGGATCAACTCGCGGAGCTGCAAAGAACCTATGAAGCGCTCACCCGACTTGCCGAGCTTCCCGAAATCATCCGGACGGAAATGGAAGACGAGTTGAACGGTCTGCTCGACCAGGAGTTCGGGGACATCCTCGCCACGATTGAGGCGATCAAGACTGGGGATTTCTCGGGCCTCTCGGGCTCCGGCGCAGGCGAAATCGAAACCCAGATGGACCGGGTGCTGGCCGATCTCGGCTTCGATGAAGACACGCTCTCGGAAATGGCCACCAGCGGCAATCCCGGGGCCAACCGTGTGGCCACGCAGGCCACAACCGGCGCACTCGTCTCAGCCGCCGCCCAGAACAGCTATGAAGATGCCGGCCAATCGCTCGAGCGGGTAGACCGCCTCGTCGGGCTCATCGACGACATGGAAGAACTCAAGCAAAGCGTCGATCTCAACACGCGCGTGACAGCTGAATTGGCCATCGCCCTCGTGGCGATGTGGCAGCTGGAAGCGATTCAAACGGTGGGCGATGGCACCGGCGGCGTGATCGATGCCGCCACCATCGCCGAGGAGCAGCGCTTCATGGATTTCACGCTGCCCGAGCTGCGGGCCGAGTGAGTGCGGGGTGTGACGCGTGGCGAGTGAACAAGAGATCATCGAGGAAGAGCTGGTCTACGGTGCCCTGCGCCGTGAACGGCTTTGGCAGCGTCTTGGCCTGATAGGCCTTGTCTTCGGCATCATCGGCTGTCTGAGTGCCGCGGCTGTCTCGATCCTCGATGTCGATCCGCCCCCCGTCGTTGTCCCCTATGATCCCGCCACCGGCTTTGCACTCCCCGAGGCCTCGGTGGGCGCTTCCTCGGTGACCGCCAACCAGGCGATCATCGAGGCGGAGGTCTTCCGCTATGTGACCGACCGGGAGATCTACAATCAGCTCGATAACGATCTACGCATCCGCAGCGTCCTGCGCCGCTCGGACGGGGCCGCCGAGAGCAGGCTGCGCCAGATATGGAACAGCGCAAATGAAAACTATCCGCCGACCGTCTATGGCCCCAATGCCCGGCTCGACGTGGAAATCCTGAGCATCAGTCGCATCGGCACCAACCGCGCCACCGTGCGCTTGCGCAAGCGGCTGACCTCCATCAACGGCACCCAGACCGGGCTCTTCACCGCCACGCTTCTCTTCGAGTTCCGCCCCGAAACCCGTCGCTCCATCGACGAGGTCTGGACCAATCCGTTTGGGTTTACCGTGCTCGAATATTCCATCCGCTCCGACAGATTGGAGAACTAGTTTGATCAATAGGTTCTTTGTTGCTGCCATATTTATTTTGCTGCCCGGCCTTGCCTTTGCCGAAGCGATCCCGCGCGGTGGTCCAAATGACAGTCGTGTGCGGCTGGCCACCTACCAGGAAGGCCAGGTCTACCGCCTCAGCGTCTCGCTCACCCATGTCACCACCATCGAGTTTGGAGAGGGTGAAAGCATCCGCTCGATCATCGCGGGCGACACCGAGGGCTTCGAGATCGATGGCGTCCCCGGTGGTCAGGCATTTGCAATCAAGCCCGTCGCGCGCGGCGTCCATACCAATGTGACGGTCTACACGAACAGGCGCAGCTACTACTTCAACGTCGAGGAGGTCCGCAGCCCAACCTTCTACGTGGTGCAGTTCCGCTATCCAGACGACGCTGCGCGCCCGACCCGGGCCATCGCGGCCCAAGCGCCGAACTACAACTACGGTGCCAGCGCGCGGACCGAGTTCACGCCAACCCGCATCTGGGATGACGGGACGTTCACGTATTTCGCCTTTCCAAGAAACGCACCTGTGCCAGCGATCTTCCGCTACGCGGGCGGCCGCGAGCGCACGGTCAACACGCAAACTCCTGAAGACGGCGTGATCCGCGTCAGCGGCGTGAACCGCCAATGGGTCCTGCGACTGGGCGAAGAGGTGGTCTGCATCGAGGCGATCCCGCCCGCGGAGTCCACCTCATGAGCGGTACCGGGAACACCGAGCTGGAAAAACGCCTCGCCGCCCTTGAGAAAGGCAGTGCCCGCGCCCCCATAGCGGCGCAGCGCCGGTCGCCCCTTCTCGCGCTGATCGTAGTCCTCGTCATCGGCGCGGGTGGTGCCCTGCTTTATCTCCTCTCACAGCCCGACGAAGAGGAAGCCTTGCCGACGGCCACCCCGGACGTCTTCCAAAACGAGGGGGACGGCTTTGGCGCTATCGAGACCTTGCCCCCTCCCGAGCCCGAGGTTGTGTTCGTCGGACCAGACCCCGTTGAGCCCAATGCCGAGCTTCTGGCGCAGATCACCGCCCTGCAGGCTCAGATCGAGGAATTGCGAAACGCCCCCGAACCAGTCGTCGAGGAAGACACCGCCGCCGCAGAGGCGATCGACGCGCTGACCGCTCAGATCGCGGCACTACAAGCCGCCTCGGAAGCCGCACAGCAACGGTTCCAGGACGAACTGACGGCGCGGGATCGCAGCCTTGAGCAACTCCGCATGGATCTGGAACTGGCCCAACTCGAGGCCAGCCGACCCCAACCCGCCCCAGCGGGCCCCACGGAAGATGAGCTGCGCGCACGCGAGCAAGAGCGACTGCGCCGGGAGGAAGAAGCCCGGCGCATGGCCGAGCTGGAGCGCCGGGCCGCGGAGGAACGCGCCTTCCAGGAGCGGCGCATCGCCTCGCCCACCATCGCGTTTGGCGGTGCCTCCGGAGCGAATGAAACGGCTCTGACCGAACGCACCTTCGGCGAGGTGACGGATTTCGTGCTGAACGGGGCGTTGCCCTCCACCGTGACGCAGGCAGAGGTGATCGCCAATCCCTCCAACACCATCGTGCAGGGCACCATGATCCAGGCCGTCATGGAAACCGCCCTCGACAGCTCCCTGCCCGGCCAGACCCGTGCCGTGGTGTCCGAGGATGTCTACAGCGTCGATGGCGCGCGCCTCTTGATCCCGCGCGGATCCCGCCTCATCGGGCGCTACCGCGCTGGCGTCGATATCGCGCAGCGCCGCGTTACCATCGCCTGGGACCGGATCATCCTGCCTGACAATCAAACCATCCAGATCAGCTCTTTCGGGGGTGACGAGTTGGGCCGCTCCGGCGTGACCGGCTTTGTCGACACGCGCTTTGATGAACGCTTTGGCTCGGCGGCGTTGATTTCGCTGATCTCAGCGGCCCCAAGCGCCGCTGCAGCAAATGTGCAGGATGAGACCGCCGCGGATGTGCTCGAAGACGTGGGCGATGATCTTGCCGATGCCACGGACAGCGTGATTGGCGATTACCTTTCGATCGGTCCGGTCATCTATATCGACCAGGGCGCGCGCGTCACCGTCATGGTCGACCGCGATCTGGAGATCTTCTGATCCCATGTCGCTGAGCTATCTCCAGACCTCGCTTGATCGGATCGACGCTGCAGCACGCGACGATGTCATCGAGATCTGCATCAATCCTGACGGCACCTGCTGGGGAGAATTTCAGGGCGATCACTTCATGAGAAAGCTGGACCAAGCGTTGACCGCAACCGAAGTGAAAGACCTCGGCAACCAGATCGCCTCTTCTGCCAATACCACGATGAGCAAGGACCGCCCCATCGTCTCGGTCTCAATCACCTACAAGGGGCGGCCGATCCGGGCACAGGTCATCACACCACCCGCCGTGCTCTCGGCCATGTCGATCAGCCTGCGGTTTTTCTCAAGCTTGCCGCTCGATGGAATCGCGCTCGATTTCCTCTATGGCAAGGAACGCAAGCTTGAAGAACTCCGTCTCGAGAAAACCCGGGAACTGCGCGAGGTTGTTACGTCTGGCGTCATCGATGATGCGCTTGCTTTTTGCGTCGAGAACAAACTCAACATGATTGTCTCAGGCGGCACCTCCACCGGCAAGACCGTCGCCGCGCGGAAGATCCTCACTCATGTGCCACCAGAGGAACGCATTGTCACCATCGAGGAAGCCGCCGAGCTTCTGCCGACCCAGCCAAATGCCGTGACCCTCATCGCCAATCGCGATGCAGAGTTCCAGACCGCCGATGTGCTGCTCACCGCCACGCTGCGCATGCGCCCCGACAGGATCATCCTGGGCGAGGTGCGCGGCAAGGAGGCAATGACCTTCCTCGAAGCCATAAATACAGGGCACGGCGGGTCCATGACCACCCTACATGCCGAAACCCCACAGCTTGCCGTGCAGCGCCTCGCGATCGCGGCACTTAAGACCGAGATCCCGATGACCTATGCCGACATGATCCAGTACATCGAGAACTCCATCGATGTGATCATCCAGGCCGGTCGCCACGACGGCAGGCGCGGCATCACCGAATTCTACCTCCCCGGCGCAACCGAGATTGGAACTTTCCAATGAAGACCTTTGAATATGACATCCTGTTTTTCCAGGTGAAGAAGCAAAAGGACTACGACGCGATGCGAAGCGCCTTGAATGAGCGCGGCGCGGAGGGGTGGGAAGTCATTACAGCTGAAGCCGGTGACTACGGCTATATCACGTTCTTGAAGCGTGAATCTTTGGCGACGAACGTGGCTTCAGAATGATGCGGGTCATTGCGACGGCAGGCCTGCTGGTTGTTCTTGGCGCAACCGCTGGCGTCGCTGAACGGAACCTGATCCCAACGCTCGATAACCAGCCAGATGTCTGTCCCGACCAGCCTCCAGAGCCACAGTGGATGCAAGACATCGATGTACGCGAGTCACACAAGCGGCTTCTGATCCAACAAATCTATCGTGCGCAGAGCCTGCAACGCATCGTTGAAGCCCAAAGCTGTGAATGTCCGACGCGGTATCCGTCTTGGGACTCAGCTGAAGGCATCTTCGTCAAGCATTTCGCCGCATCTGAATACTGGGACATCGTGGAAGCGACCTCAGAATACCGACGGCAGGCAAATGAGCTTCGGCGCGAAGCCATGCCAATCTGCGAAGCTGCTGGAAACTGGTAGGGTTCCATGAGCGTCGTCACCTACTTCGTGGAAACGGCTGAGGGCTATCTCAATACCGCTGCCGAGACGCAATTTGGCGCGGTCGCCGCAACAGTCGGAACGATGCTCGTACTCGGCACCACACTGGTTGTCATTCTGGTTTTCATCAACGCGATCTACCAATACCGCGCCATGGACGGGCGCACGGCCTTTTGGCTCGCCGTGAAGATCGGACTGATAGGCGCATTTGCAACCAACTGGGTGCAGTTCAACATCCTTGCTGCGGCGATCCTGAATGGGATCGACAGCATTGCCGGATCGCTCGTGGCCTCAGTCGGCGGCGGATCACCCGGCCCATCCGGCACCTTTGCAGAGGAGTTCGATGACCTGATCGCGGCGCTCGGAGAGTATTTGAATGCTGCGGGCTCTGAACTGAATTGGATGGCCGGAGCCCTGTTGGACACCCTTGGGGTTTTGTTACTCTCGATCCTCGGCGGCTTAGCCGCGTTCATCGTGGTCGCGTCGCGGCTCATGATCGCTCTTCTGATCGGGATTGCGCCGGTCATGATCTTCCTGACACTGTTTGAAGTGACCAAGGATTATTTCGCGCGCTGGCTTTCGGCGCTGATTTCCTTTGCGATGTACCCGATTGTCGTTGCTGGTGTGTTCGCAACGATCACGGGTGTCTCGCGCGCCCTACTTGCCGAGCTGGGCGACCCGGAAGGCGCCTCCAACATCGGCGCGCTCATCCCGTTCTTCATGATGGTGCTGATGGCAAAGGGGTTCATCATAGCAACGCCCTTCCTGGTTCGAGCAATTTCTGGAAACATCATGATGCCGGCACTCTCGGCCGGCTTCGGCGGTAGCTATGCCTTTGCCCGAGGGCTCGCAGGCAGCCAACAAGTCTACAACCGGTACGCCATCGGAGGTGCGACTGGCGCGGAGTATGCAGCTCTGCGCGCGCGACAATTCTTTGGTGTGCAAGCGTTGCCAAGCCGACCCAATACTGCGGGAGGGCCTACGGCAGCTCCTCCCGGCGACGGGACCGGGACTGGCGCTCGGATGCTTGCGCAGCTTTCAAGGTTGGGTCGTCTAGGAAGACGGTGACGGCCCTTTGCAGACGTTGGCGCGACGATCTGATGCTACGTCGCGGCTTCACCACTGCGGACATTCGGGGTGCCTGCAGCAATCTTCCTGTCCGAGCTTGAAGCAGGCTTCGCGCGGATTGCGGGTTGGCGTCGCGCAGAGTAAAAAATTCCGAGCAACACCGGGAGGTATTTATGGACCAGTCCGATCAGGAACTCGAGCGTCTCAGCGCGCTGTTGCATGCGCTGCCCATCGAGAACATGCCCATGACGCTCAGTGAACTTGATGGCTACGTAGTCGGTGTTCTTGCCTGCCCGGATATGATCCCGCCCTCGGAATGGATGTCCCATGTCTGGGGAGAGACAGGTGAGGCAAATTTTCCCGATCAGAAAACCGCCGAAGCCACGGTCGGTGCGGTCATGGCTCACTACAACTCGGTTGCGGAGGCGATGACCCGCTCACCTTGGATCGAACCCATCTACGAGGTTGACCCCAACAGTGATGAGGTGATGTGGGAGCCTTGGATCGATGGCTTCACTCGCGCTATGGGGCTAAGACCGGATGCTTGGGATCGACTGCTCGCTCAGGCCGACGAAGAGACGCGGACGACGATGATCTTCTTGATGGCGCTTCAGGAAATATACACTGGCCACAGCAAGTTCACGGATGAGGAGATCGACGAAATCGACCTTGAAGCACCCAATCTGATCCCGAACTGCGTTGCGACGATACTCTATCAGTCTCGTCCCGAGCTTTCCCGCATGGAGCCCGCAAATCGTTCCGAGATGCCGTTCAACGCCGGTCCCCGGCCCGGGCGGAACGACCCATGCTCCTGTGGGTCGGGCCGCAAATACAAGCAATGTTGCGGTCGGAACTGACCGATCGCCCAAGTCTCTCACGGCCCTGACCGGCCATTGATTGCGGACACACATGCTGCAACGCAGCTTCCACATAGCGGTCATTGCCGACGCTTGTGCATTGGGCTTACTCTTAGTCTCCGTCCGACTTGGCTGCATCATCATTCATTTGACGTTCGTACAAGTCCATAAGGAAATGTCCTCGAAGCCATGAGACGACATAGTTTGTCATTTCTGGATCGTTTGCGAGCCGCGCAAATGAGTTTACGATCACCTTTAATGGTACTCCGCGAAATCGCACAAGACTGCGCAAGATCAATCCCGTGGCCTGCTCTGCTTTCTGCCTGGGATGCCTCAAACCGAAAGCAATGGAAGAAAATGCCGCTGCCGTCTTCACGTGGCTAGCAATATCAGCGTCTGGCACACCAAAATACTCAGCGGCTCGCTGGAATCTGACCATGCCTTCGGTATCATCGATATCCATCATGTGAATTAGCGTTGGCGCATTTAGGCCAATATAGGAGTGCCTCAGCGCTGCCATGGTCAATAGAGCTTCAGCTCTTTCCGCTTCGCTCAAAACCTTCTGCTTAACTAGGTTGTCAAGAAGAGCATCCATACCAAAGGCTTCAGTATCAAACACGCCATTTGCCACTTGTCGCATCCGCAAATCGGCACTCAGAATTCTTACGCGTTCGCGGTGTGCTACGGACAACGCATCGAATTGCGTACCTAAGAACTCCGACAACCGCAGAAGCTCAGTGTCCATTTCTGTGGACACTTCAATGCCAACAACCGCTCCGTTTTCTTGGAGGTCTGCGCCGACAGCCTGCAAGTCCTCGATCTGGGACTTCACCTCCTCAGCTGTGTGCTGAACCGTAACGAGTCTGTCGTCTTCGGAAGTTGCTGTTAGCCGACCGTCTTCGTAGCCACCAAGATCATCCACCATTGCCGCGATCTCATCGACAATCGACGCGGGAACTAGAATTGACCCGTAGACCTCACGAACTTTCTTGAGGAGAGAAAGTTTGCTTAACAGCCAACCTGAATAGGTATCGACAACTACGCCTTGGCCGATAGCACGATGTGCAATTGCTGCTTCAACCTTGGTGTCTGGGGTGCGCCCGGTCGCACTGATGACTTCCTGACCGCTCTGAGCGAGATGCAACGCAAAATCGATGGCATTGCCACCGCCAGCTGACGCAACCGCTGCTAACGGCATTGGATTTTCGCGATATAGCGTCTCCACCCGCTCGACCTGAGCTCGCCTCGCTCTGACGCTTTCCAAGATAGGAGTGAAATCATCGTCCTTTATGGTTACTGACCAGAGAAAGGCGCTTTCCGGGAACCGATCCTGAAGGGAACGCGACAGTCGATGGAAGAGATGCAAGTATTTTGACTTGATTTCTTCGACGCGCCACTGAAACTGGTTGGGTCCCGTGGCGGTTTCGAACTCTTCCCCAACTTTTCTATTCAGTGCGGCAGAAACTATCGGGTGACTACGAGCCAGATGGAGCGCTACGTCATCCGGTTCATCTACGACGACAAACTCGAAAGGGTCCCCCTCTCGCCGCGAAAGTCGCACGTAACTGCCCGTTTCAACGATCTCACTCTCGGGCATCGGCGGCGCTTTACTTCCGAACGCGTCGCCCAGGATCAGCCCAATGTAGGATTGGCACACTCCGAGATCATCTTCATTCCGCACAGCAATTTCAAATGCGTGATCCAAAGCGTCTCGGCGGCCACTACGCCAGATAAGCTGCGCCAGGTTCATCTGATCGCGCAGTTCCCCATCGACTTGCCCGAGGTCAACACTTGCGAGCAATTTGTCCGCTTGTCTCGTTTGGCCAGAACGAGCAAGTGCCTGCCAAAGTGCTAGCTGCGTTCGCGCCTTGTTCGGTTGCATGTTTAGAGCACGCCGAAACCACGGAATTGCGTCACTTGGGCGGCGACGGTTCAGGTGGAAGTGCCCTGCAGCCCTCTGCAGTTCCTCGTCACCATTGTTGGCCCGCTGTACGCTGTCGAAAAAATCCACGCCGGATGCAACTGGAACTGCGGTACTCGCGTAGGCCAAACCCAGTATCTGCCGTTCGCGGCATTGTACCCGCGGATCAACATGGCCCCGAAGGAGCTCGATGGCCGTTTCTGGCATTTCCCGGTTCATGCATTCTGAAGCCAACCGGAACCTGACATCTCTATCGAGCCCAGTGACTTCAGCGAGAGCGCGCTCAAACGCCTCGTCCGCGATAGCGTCTTCGCCGAAACGTGCTGAAATTCTGCTCACCACCAGATAGGTGTGCGGATCTGGTGTTAACTCAGCTAGAACCTCAGAAAACGCATTCAGGCGCTCCGTTTCTGGCTCAAGAGATGCCCGAAGGATACCCGCCATCTCGTTCACATCGATTCGAGTGTGGCCTTTAAGTTCTTCAGTATTGAGTTCAACAATCTCAAGCGCTTGAGCCCAGTCTTCTGTTCGTAGCGCACGCTCAAGCCGTGCTGGTGCATCACCAGGGAAGCGGTCATTTAATGTGCGATCCAAAAGGTCTTGATCGTCCGCGTCGATTGCGAATGCCGAAAGCGCGACGCGCGCTGTCTCGTCTTCGAGCAGGATTTCGACGTGAACCTGAACAAGCGCTTTTGCTTCGGACATGCGTTCGCAGACTCTCAATCCCATCAATGCATTCTGCAACAACGTTACGTCAGGCGACGTAGCAAAGGCTTCAGTCAGGGTGTGTTCGTTCCAGAGCGACAAAAGTGCATCCGCAGCACGACAAGCGATACCTACAGATGCCGAGACTGTTGCGGGATCGGCATCATCACGCATCACAACCTCAACGGCGTCTTCGAGGTCTGCTTCCGCAACCGCACGCTGGAGTGTCTTCGAGTTGGGATGCAGTGCTAGCGCAGAGCGAGCGACTTCTGGCCAGCTTGGATCTTCATGGCTGCGGAGCGTAACGACCTGTGCCACGCAAACGTCTTTAGCTCGCTGCAGCTCTGACGGGACTTCGTCAATTCCAAGTGGGACACCTTTCGCACCACTAACGTAGATACGATTGGCCCAGTGCATTACGTTGCCCGGTTCGTTCGCGATGAGCGCTCGAACGCATGCTTCTGCCTCATCCGGTTTCTTGAGAATGAGAAACGCTACGACCAGGTTTGAGCGATGCTTAGGGTTATCAGGATCGAGCTTGCTTGCCTCTATGAAAAGCTCGGCGGCTTCCTTGTCCTGCCCGAGTCCCTTCATGCAAATTGCCTTGAGCGACATCGCTCGGGCCGCGGTTGTCGAACTCAACGGCTTGTCCGATTCCACATCATCAAATCGAGCATGAAGCATCGTCAACACGGTCTGAAATTTCTCTTGGTCTATGAGCTTTCGATACGCAGCAAATTCGCCATCCAAGGGCTCGGTTTCTGCGATCCCGTTGCTGTCTTTGCTGGAAAGCTGGTCAATCCTTTCAATGGTCGAGCCAACTGTTTGTCGGAGCTTTTCGTGCTCGAACTCCAGTACCGCTGTCTGCCGCTTTTGTGCCGCGATATCAGAACCATTGCGGTTCACAGCCTCGCTCACATCTGAGTGCCATTCCGCAGTCTTCTTGTCCCGCTTGGAAGGCAGAGCAGACCGTCCAAGGCCGGTAAGTGCGCCTCCTACAAAAGGAACTGCTGATAAGCCTGCATCAACGACGCTTCGAGTGGCTTCACTGGCCCTCGTTCCTTTTTCGGGCGGCTCGATTGGATCCGGGTTGGCTGGTTGCTCAGGTAGCACCGCAGGCAGCTGCACCTCGCCACAAGGCTCGTCGCCCTCCACCGGACGCGAAGTTGACGCTTCCTGTTTTGGCTTTTCGCCTTGATCGTTTTTCACTTTTTTACCGCTCTGACCTGACGTTGGGACACTATGCGCAGTGCTTACTTCAGCTTAAGATTGATATTGATGGTCTGACAGCTGCAGCGCAGATCTTCAGCTGACCCCTTGCGCGGCGTTAGGTAAGGGAAAGTCCCGCATTTGGGGTTGGGACATCTGATATGATCCAGCAGCGCTTTGAAGGCGTCCACAACAGCTTGAAACTCGGGCTTGGAGAAATTTTGCCATTCATTGAAATGCACTGACGGGTTAATCGCCCACTGCTCAGAGTTTGTCGCCTTGATCATAGCCTCTGCCTCCGCGAGTTTCTGTTCAATCTCGGCCTGAGCCTCTTCGTGTCCCCATTTCCCGGCGGCCTTGATCCCTTTACCAAGGCGGCTCCGCCATTGATTCAGGACGGGTGGCAGAAGATCCCCTAAATCGTAATGGGCATCACCACGAAACTCGACTGGTGCCCGAAGGTTATCGGCAAGCACGGTTGCGATATATTCAAGATAACGCCGCAAGAGCCATGCAGCCTTCGCGATATCATTCTTGTCGAGTTCCTGCTCAATCTCGGTCCAGATATCCTGATCGTCCCAGATGCGCGGACCGAGCTCGACGCTCCAGCCGCCGAAGAGCTGGCTGCGACCGACAAGGCCTTCGGTCTTCATATATTGCAGCCAGACGCGATCATGGGTGGTCAGGATGAACTGGGTGTTGGGGAATTGTGTCTTTAGAAGACGGCAGACTTCGCGGCGGTGACCGGTATCCACGGACATCAAGACATCATCGAGAACCGCAAAGGTGAACTTGTCACCGAGCGTATGCTTCATCAGGGCCAGATAAAGGCAGAGCCCCATACCATCCTGATGCCCTTCACTGTGATAAGCGCCCGGCGGGAATGTGCCCCTACCGAAGAAATCGACATTGAAGCTTAGTTTAGCTGGTTCGGCATTTAGCTCACCGGTGAACTTCCCCTCATCGTCATTGACGGCCTTGTAGAAATCCGTGAACTCAGCGGCTACGGCGTCGTAGATCGTCTCCAGGACCTTGTTGGAGACATCACTGTAATAGTCATGGACCTTCTGCGCCTTTGCGTGACGCGCCTTGTGGGCTTTCGCGATCTTGCTGTCACTCAGCAGGCGCTCATAGCGGTCCTGCAGCACGGCGAGAAATTCCCGCGCTGCGTCAGTGACTGAGCTGTCAGGCTGCGCGCCAATCGCAGTTTGCACCTCTTCCAGGCGGGCTTGCACACCTTCCGGCAGCGCCCACCAAGCCCCGCTCGTGACGGCCAAGGCATCGTCAATGAGGGCGTGATCATCGATAAAGGCGTTGAGCGCCTGCTTGGCCGAAGCAAGCGCCTGACTGTATTCATCAAACGCTACCTTGGGTACAGCCTCCTTGAGGGCCGCGCCATAGGCTGCGACCTTAGCGACAGCGGACATACGGTCTTCAAGAGCACCGGAGATCACACCGAATGCCGTTCGGATGGTTTCAAGCTGCGTGCCGACAGCTTCGGCGCTCAGCAACTTGGCCTTAAGATGTTCGGTGAGTTCTTCCGCATCCCAGGGCGTATCGCAAAGCGGACAGGCATCGCCGCTCACAAATTCGAGGCCCGTCTCAATGAACCCGTGTTGGCGCGCCAGCGCGAGCGCATCCTTGTCATCTTTCAAAGCGTTGAGAGCGGAGTTGGCGGCTTCCAACTGCTGGGACAAGCTATCGGGCGGCGATGCCGCCGCATCCTTGGCAAGTGCAGCCAGATCGGCCAGAGCCACTTCCTTACTAGGCCCTGCTTTCTTGGCCTTTTCATCGCCTTCGGCGACGCCGTTCTTGAACGACGTAGCGGGTGTGAGTTCGGTTAATGCCGGAAGGCCAAGCAGCGCGCGTTTTTCATTCGCCTTGGCCAACACCTCATCACGGTCGAGTGTCGTTACGCCGAGTGCCGTCTTGAGTTCACCTTCGGCCCGCCCGCGCGCGCGTTCCGCTTCCTCGGCTTCGCGCTTGCACTTGTTGGCGTAAGTCAGCAACGCGCTGCGGGTCTTCTCGATCAGGTCTAGGCGAAGAAGGGTCTGGACATCCTTGGACCGCTGGTTCGGCGGTGTGATTATGTATTTCACGATTTCGCGCCGCGAGAGTGCGAACTCTGGATGGGACTGCAACTCGGTAATCGCAGCCTCTTCTGCACCACCGGCAGGCTTGATCGTTACCGTTCGGGGCGCTTTGACCGAGCGCGTAATGGTAACATCCTTGCCAAGAGACGGAATTGATGCGGTCAAGCTGACCAGCGCCTTCTCCGGATTATCGCGCTGATCGACATGAGGGGCATGGGCTTTAACGGTCAGCTCGCCAGCCCCTTGTCCTGACAGGCGGGTAACATTGCCCGTCAGACAGAATTCGATAGCGTCAACGACACCGCTCTTGCCCGTGCCGTTGGGACCGCAAATTCCGAAATTCTTGCCTTCGAGATCAAGGTCGAGAAGCCGGATTCCCCTGAATTCTTCAATATGGATAGTTTTGATGCGGATCACGCCTCGTCACCCTTCGTTGCCGGGAACAGTGCCGCCTCAAAGTCATCCGCCTTAGGTGCCTTTCCGGAGCGCAGAAGCGTATCAAGTCGCTCTGCGGTATTCTCGTCTATGTCATCATCCGCTTTCAGGACCGCCAAAAATTCATCTAGCACCTTGGTGACAGTCGGTGAAAGCTGTTCTTCATGCTGATCTGCCATGTTAAATCGATTCCTGTGAAATAGAGTTTCCACTTTCCTAGCATTTCACCAGAAAATAGTCATTGGAAGCGACCTCTGGTCCAAGTCTCACCATTATTCGTTTTCGGTTTAGCCGCGCGACCCTAGAAGCAGCAGAATTTGTGTGTTGTCGAAAGTGTCGCCAGCCCATTTTGCTGCAACTCATGTCCGCTTTAGCGGCGGATCGGTGTGGACTCGCGGTTGCAGCGAATGGCAGCTTCCCGCCCGCTCGACCGACATACCACCCTCGCCACCCTAACGAGCAACCAGCTTTTGACCATCATCCTCTCGCAGCATCTCTTCCATTTCATCCAATCCATCGACAGCAGAGCGCATCTGCGCCTCATCATCCACGCCCACTGTCTCGGCATCCGCAACCTGGCCCCCAAAATCCATTTCCATCTGTCGCTGTTCCTCGGCGATTACGGCTTGAACGACAGGCGCAGTCTTCTTTGGGGTGACATCGGTTTGCCCTGACGATTGGCCATCAGCAGCGTGGCGTGCGGCCTCAACGTCGGCGTCGGGTCCGCCTGCTCCGTCCGAAGGCGGCGTCATCGGCATGGCGCGCACACTCAGCGGCAGCGTGCCCTGCGGCCCCCCTCCCCCCGGCTTCGGAAACGGCAATTCACCCGTCTGCGCCGCGTGGATCGCCTTGAACAGCCGGTCGTCAAAATACTGAATCCGCTTTGCACGGACCGGCATCTGCGCATCTATCACCATGACGATCTCATCGAGCGGCAGGCGGCGCGCCTCGTCTTCAGGGAGCAAGGAGCTTTCTTCGGTCCGGGTCGACTGGCTGCGCCCTTCAAAGGGGTTCTTGCCGATAGACTGGGAGCGCGTGATGACGGTCTTCGTGGTCTTGCCGACCGCCTTGCTCAGCTCCTCGACGGTTTTTTCATCCGAAGGCGTCAGGTACAGCTTCACGCCCGCATTCCCCTGCAAGGCGCGGCGGGTGTTCTCGCCATAGATTTCATCAAGGGCGGGGATGGTTTGTGTCACTACGGCCAGATGGCCACGATAGGTCCGCAGGGTTTCGATGCTCTCGACTACGATCGGCATTTTGCCAAGGCGATTGAATTCATCGAGCATGATCATCACGGGCCAAGGTTCATCCGGTCCGGGGTCCTTTTCCTGCATGGCGGAGAGGAGATCGGAGAAGAAGAGCCGGATGAGGGGTGCCAGCGGCTTCACCATCAGCGGCTGGACGACGAGGTAGACCGAGAAGGGCTTTTTCCGGATCGTGCGGAAATCAAAGTCCGACACCGCAGTCGCCTCATCAATCGCCGGGTTCTGCCATTGGTCGAGCCCCGAGGTCATCAGGAGCGAGACATAGGAGGTCAGCGTGTCGTTGTTGGTGGACGCCAGCCGGGTGAAGATCAGCTTGGCCGCCCGGTTGTCCACCTCATGGCCGCGCGCGAAATACTCCTTCTGCTTGTTTCCGCCCGAGGCGGCGATGCGATAGATCTCGCCCAAGGTCGGGCGCTTGCGCTGGAAGGCCAACAGGCCTGCCGCCACGAAGAGATCGATCCCGCCCTTGAGCAGCCCCTGCACCCGGTCATTGTCGCTCTGCAGGAAGAGCGTCGCCAGGAGCTGCAATTCCATCTGCTGGCGCGCGGGATCTTTCAACTCATAGATGCGCAGGAGCGGGTTGTAGCGATGCTTGCGCTTGCCCTCCCAATCGGTGGGGGCAAAGCGATAGACCTTGTCGCCTTGGGCTGCGCGGTGCCGAGCCGTGGCCTCAAAGCACTCGCCCTTCACATCGAGCGTCACGGCGGAGCCCTGCCAGGTCAGCAGGTTCGGAATGACGAAGCCCGTGGTCTTGCCGCGGCCCGTGGGGGCCACGATCAGCGCATGCGGAAAAACCTTGGAGCAAATGTAATTGGCGCGGGAGCCCGGCGCCCCCAGCTTGCCGAGGATGAACCCGGTCCCTGGCGCCCCGAAGAAGCCATTGGCCTTCATCTCGCGCGCGGTCTGCCAATGGGTCTGGCCAAAGCGTGTCAGGGCGGACCCCGAGAGGGCGAGGCTCAGCATGAGGCCGGCGGCGGCGAAGCTGCCGATGATCAGGTGGATGAGTTGGGCGTCCTCCGGGCGGCGATCGAGGATCGCCATGTAGTTCTGCGCGATATAGGCAAAGTCGATCTCGGCCCCGAAGCCGAGATCCTGGTAAGTCAGCACCGCCGAGGCGATAGTATAACCTATGGCGGCGGTCACCAGCGTCACCAGCAAGATACCCGTGGCGATCCGCGCTTTTCCCATACCAGCACTCAATGGACCTGACCCCGTTCGGTCTCTCCATCCACGTCTGTCGGGCGGTGTTTTTCGTATTCAGCGTCGGCGAGTTCATCGACCACCTGGCGCAAGGCGTCCGTGTTAGCCGTCGCGGCATCGGATTGCAGATAGACCTTGGCGACATAGAGCCGGTCGAGGCGGTCCTCGAGGACCTTGTCCAGCACATTTGCATCGCCGGATGTGAGCCGGCCCAATTGGCGGTCATCCAGCACCCGCGCGACCTCCTGGCGGAAAGCGTCCCGCTCCGCCTCGGTCTCGAAGGGCGCGGACAACTCTCCTGCCCGCTCATGCTCCAGTACACGCGTAATCTCGTCTGCAAGGCGGTCGGCACGGTCCGACTGCGGCGCAGTTTCACCGCGGGCTGCGAGGAGTGCAGCGCGCGTGCCAACCCCAAGCCCCTCGCGCAATTCGGTTTCGCGGCGGACCTGGTTGATGGCCTCCGTGTCGCGTATCTCGACGACGGCTGCATAAGTCGCGCCGAGCCCACGGGCAAGGTGGGCCGGCATGTCCGGATAGCGCGCGCGCAAGTCATCCGCGACTGCATCTGCAACGGGCGTGCGGACGTCGCGTCCCTCCATGATCCGGTCGACCTCGCGGCTGATCTCTCTGACGCGGACCGCATCGGTGATGGTCTCCCTGTAGGGCTCAGACCGGTCGATTACATCGCTTGGGCGTGCAAGCAAGTCCGGGTGTGCCTCGAGATACGCGCGCTGCTCCGTCTCGATCCGGCGCTCCGCCCGTGAGACAACCTCCCAGTCCCGGTCTTCGATCTGCTGCGCGGTCAGGCCGTCTGCGCGCATCTCCTGACGGATTGTCCCTTCCATCGCCCGGACCGCGCCCTCATGATAATGGAACTGCTCGCTGACCGGTTCCGCTTCCATGACGCCATCCCGGCGCAGCACGTTCTCCCGCTCCAAGAGCGTGCCAAGTTCGACATGCACATCGTTGAGAATGTCGCGGGCCTGTTCCAGATCGGCGCGGCGTTCAAGGTTCAGGTCCCGCGCCTCGGCCACCTTGGCAAGATCGTCGGCGATCCATTGATGCTCGAGCGCTGCATTTGAGGCGCCCGTCTCGATCCGGGCCACCACTTCCGATGTGCTGATCCCGGTGCCCCGTATTGCCGCGTCAATGCGCGATCTCAGGTCGGGCTCTGCCAGACGCTCGCGCTGGCTGGCGTCGATATTGGCTTCGGAATAGATCCCGCCCTCCGAGGGAGTCTCTGACAGCGTGGATGATCGCAGCCCCAAGGGCTGCATGTGCTGGACCTGCGTCTGGATCTCGATGAGACGTTTTTCCAGCACGGGACGTTCCGCGTCAGACTTCTCGGCGATCATGCCCTGCACCCGCGCGAGCTTTTCCGCATAGAGGCTTCTCAGATCCTCGAAACTTTGATCCTCGGCCATATACACATCTCCTGTTCGGTCCACCTGCCCGCCATGCGCGAGCACCTCACCCGCGCGAAAAAGTGCTGCGGCGATATCCTCGCGGGCCTCCCGGGAGGCTTCCGCGGCAAGCGAATGGTAGACGGTTCTGGTATTGGCGATCTCCGCCAGCGTCCGGGTCAGGTCCTGCCCCACGCGTTCGCGCTCGCGGGGCGCGCGACCCTCTTCTTTCGCGGCATACACCTCGCTAGTGCGGGCCGGGTAATGCACGACCCCGCGATCCACCCGGCGCGTGGCCTCCAGCCGCACACCGTACTTCTCTGCCTCCTCGACCATGGCGAGGCGGAAGTCGTCATAGTTGAAGCGATGGTCGCGCCCCAGGTAGAAGAACTCGCCCTCCTGCGACCGGCGGTTCAGCACCAGATGCGCATGGGGGTGATCGCGATCCTCATGCACCGCGATGATGTAATCGAAATGCCCCGCGTCGGTCTGGAAGAACCGCTCGGCCACAGCCGTCGCGATGTCGCGCACATCCTCGCCGCGCGTGCCGATGGGGAAGGACATGAGCATATGGGTGGTCTGGCCTAGCTTGGGCTTGAAGCCCGCATCCCACCGCTTGGCGAAGCGCTCGGTCAGGTCCTTGATGTCGCCCGCCTCGAGCTTCGCCTTGCCATCGAGAAACCCGCTACTGTCGACGATATGGGTGGACTTGGTGGTGAGGTACTCGAGCTGATTGGCGAGCTGCGATTTGGTATGCGTGCCCCCGCCCCGGATCGCCTTGAAGACCGCTGGCCGATGCCCCGCTGCCGCGCGCGTAAGCTGGGTCTGCTTGGCCACGTGCAGCCCCTGCATTGAGCCCCGGACGCGGCTCCAGCCATCCCGAAAGACCTCGCCCGTGACGGCATGGACGGCATCATTCAGCCGCATGGGCAAACTCCCTCAGCGCGGCCGTGGCCTGCAGTTGCATCGCGTCCCGACGGCGGCGCAGAAGCAGATCGATCTCGTCAGCGGAATCCAGGATGAACCGCGCCAGCCCGCGCATCTGCGCAAGGCGCAATTCGGTGAACTCGGCACTCGTGCCCCCCACGGCCCCCTGCCCCATCCGGTTGGCCCGCGTCATCTGCTTGGCGATTTGCCCGACCCCATTCCCGACCTCGTGCAGCGAGGCGCGGTAGCGCGCCATCTCTGCTGCCATCTGCGCGTCCGGAACGAACACCCCGCCTGCCGCCTGAATGAGCCGCCGCAGCCCTTCGGCCCGGCTCTCGATCCCCGCCTTCGCCAGCACCTCGTCGAGCGCCGCAAGCTCCGCGGCCGTGACCTTCACACTGACTGCTGAGACCGGGATCGCGGCATCCGTCTGGCGCTCGGCATCGGCTTTGAGCGTGTACTGGATCGCCCGCACCGACACGCCAAAGCGTTCCGCCAGCACTGAAGTGGAAACGCCTTCCGCAGCTTGGCGAACGATCTCCATGCGGTCCGCATCTGTGAGGCGTTTTGAGCGAGACATGCGAAGAAAGACCCCCTATTTCCTGCCACCTTCCACCAAGGCTGCCCCACCTTACGATAATATACCAAACTGTCAATTATATACTTATGTTGCATTCAGGCTCAGGTAGCCTTGGTGTCCGCTTCCCCCGCGGCCCGCAGGGGTGCGGGCCTGCCCCCTCACCATCAAGAACCCCACTTTGTCACATGGGGCCCCTTCCCCAGCACCGCCCGAGGTCTGGCCGAACACCCATGTGTTCGGACGGAACCGCGGGCGGGCGCAAACCCCACCGACAGGGCGGACAGGCAGGGTCAAGGAGGGCCAGATTTGGCTCCGCCAAATCTCTGCCGCAAAAACCGGGAGGCCCTAGCCGATAGGTTTTTGTGGATGGCCCCCTTGAGGCTGACTGGCCGGTCTGTCGCGGCCTGATCATTCGGGGAAAAGTGCGTCCCTTGAATGCGCAACGACCGGCAGCCTCAAAAGGTCGCCTTGGGCGATCTGACCGCCGAATCCGGCATCCCTGGAACAGGGATCGGGCCGCCCCAAGATCGTCCTGGGGCGGCCCATCCTCGTCAGAGGATTCAGTCCTGGGGATCTTTCGCGCTCGGTGGGAACATCACCAGCTCCGAGACCGCGACGGGAAAGTCGAGCTTGAGGCTGAAGAACTCCGAGCCGTCCCCGTTGCGGGTGTTGCGGAACATCGCACCCACGCGCTGAAAACGGGTGCGCTCCTGGCCATCGGTATCGGTGAACTTGACGGGAACGGTGGCGACGTAGTGGTTGGTCATTTGGGTTACTCCTTATTGCGATGGGGATCTGCCAGCACGGGGGCAAGAGGCCCGGTCGCAAGCGCAAATGCGGAGGGTCCGCGGCCCCGCCGTGGAAGCCGTATTTGTGCTTGCCGGAGCGAAGCGCAGGGCACGATTGGGCCGACCCCGTGCGATCCACATCTATGAGCAAAAAGGAGTGATCCGGATGATCCTTGCTATCACGCCGACGCCACCATCCGCGTCCCGCCAAGCCTGGCCGGGGTGCGGACGGAGCCCGCCCGCGTGGGAGCTATGTTCCGCAACACCACCCGAGGGTTGTGCAGGTCTTCAGCCTCAAGTGCGACATCTCGACCTCTCGCATCTTGCGCTGCTGACGAGGTGCTAGGTGCGCACCATCCCGCTGCCCGAACCGATGCGGATGGGCCGAACTCTGACGTGCTGGGTAGAGGGATGACGGTGCTGGACGCCGTGAGATGCAGATCAAGTGTGACCGATCGCACGCGCCATGAGATATGACGAAAGGACCGCCCGAAGACGACCCCTTATGGCCATCACGCGCCCAAGCTGTCGAGCATCCCCCTGGTATCAGGCATTCGCTTCAGCGAGTTGCCGATGTGTTCCCGCCAGCGCGGCCCAACCTCCATTGCGGTGGCATAGGCCCGAGCCAGATCATCGGGCCGGTCCTGGGCCATCGCTTCGATAAGGAAAGCCGCCTGCTCGCGGTCCTTCGCGGATTTCAGGCTCCCTGCCCCATCGCGGCGCCGGTCGGCAATGATCAGTTTGTGGACTGCATAACGCTCCGGGCGGGGCACCTGCACCAGAACGCCGGATCTATAGATCGCCGCCGCGTGGATCGGCTCAGCGATCAGGAAGTTGAGATAGTTCAGTCCTTGGGCGTTCACGCCCAAGGCTGGCAGATCACGGAGGGTCTCATCTCCGAACGCCGGTGTGAGAAACTCGACCAACTGGCCGCTGCCACCCTGGGCCCATCGCCATGTCCGACCTTGGTCAAGAGATGGCAGAGGATCGAATTTGAGCGCCGAGAACGTCTCGGCAAGACCCGGGTCGACCTGATCCTGCAACGCAACGCTGAGCTTCTCGAACTGCGCGATGTCGATGTCGCCAGTATTGGCCATACCGCCAATTGGCAGACGGATACCAAGCTCGCCTTCATAGAGGCGAAATGCATTGGTTCCGACGATGGTGCCACCCAACCGGAATGTCCCTACTGCGGCCATGGCCGACAGGATGGACCCGGTTGCCCGGTCGGTGGGGGTCATGCCTTCGGCGCGCAAGAGGCGGACAAGCCGCGACCGTTCCGCCTGCCGATCCTTGGCCGTTGCGCGCAGCTCTTCGATCCGGTCGATGCGCGCGCGCGTCTCATCGCTGTCTTCGCCGATATAGATGAACCGCATCTCCGTCCCGACACGGCGCGCGGCATACCAATAGGCCTTATCCCCACGCTCCTTGAGCGTGGGCTTACCTTCGACACCGGACAAAGCGTCGTCCTTCAAAAGACGTACCAGATCGGTATAGGCGCTCATCGCGATGCTGCTGAGTGGAGTCATGCCAATCATTTCCAAGTTTTGCTTGGCACACATATACCTATCAAAACAGGAAATTGCTAGGCAAAGTGATTTAGAGAACGTCCACACCCATAAGAAACGACGAAAGGGCCGCCCGAAGGCGACCCTCTCTCTTCAATCCTGCGACGCCTTCTTCGCCGGGTCCGCAACCCGCATGACCGTCAGGCCTTTCGCTTCCGCCTTCTGCCCGAGGTTCAGCGCGACCCCGTTGCCGCCGAAGAGCACAACCCCCGTCGCCGCGAACTTGTCGTCCAGCATCTCGTCGTTGCACTTGAACGGTGCCGCCCGCCCATGCGCGGACCAGCGCGGATCGAAACGCGCTTGTGCGACACCCCGTGCGCGAGCCCACCGAGCCGCGATCATCTCCGCCCCGTGCTTGCCACCCTTGTGGCAGAGGAAGATCTCCTGATTGCGGTTCTGCCTTATCCGCTCCCGAACCTTGTCGAGCGTGTTGAAGATCACATCAACATCAGTCCAGTCGGTGGCGCCCGAGACGATCAGGGGCACCCCCTCGACTTTCGACTTTTCAGCGGTTTCGCGGTCATGCTGCTCCAGGAGCTGCCGCGCCTCGAAGACCGCCCCGGTTTCTTGCGCCCGGACGCTTGCGCGCGACCCGGATGCCGGGATGAAGGCGTGGCCCGTCTCGATCTCGTAGCATTCCGCCGCAGCCTCGCTCATCACCTCGATGGCGCTGACGACCTCGCGCAGCTGCAGAAAGCGCGCCTGCGCCTCTTCGAGTGCGGTCTCGGCGATCTCCGATCCGTCATGGGATTTTGCCAGCGCGCCGATTTTGTCGGCGGTGCGGTCGATCTCCTTGCCAAGTGCCACTTTGCGCCGCTGCAGTATCGTCGCCAACCCATGGGCCAGCGGTTCGATTTCTGCCTCGAGCCCGGTCCCACGCAGCGGACCGAGCAGAGCCTCGAAGCTTTCGCGGATGATGTGGTCGGTCAGGACGTGATCCTCCGGGATCGGCAGCGATGCGTCCTTCTCGGTCATCCCGAAAAGCTCGATCGTCTCGTAAGTGTTCGCGTTGTCGTAAGCCATGTCTGGTCTCCAGTATTCGTTTCCAAGGCCACCACGTGAGTGTGGGGGCATGGCCGAATGCCTGGTTTCCGAATCTGCCCGGGTCAGGGACGGCGCAGCCGCCGGCTTGCCGGGCGCAAAAGTTTTCCGCGCGCAGCACCCGACACATACGCACCCTCACGCACGGGACTGCCCCGCGCCACAGGCCCCGCTCTCGCCGAAAAGTTTTGCGATCCTTGAGGCGGGCTGATTTGGGGGCCATCCGGAGGATATGCTTCCACGCTCATGTGTGTGTGTTTTGACGGTAGGTTTACCCGACCCGAGCAGGCAAACGGCCCGACCGGACGCGGGAGACGGATGAAGCGGCGGGATCGTTTTGCCCCGCAAAACAGACCAGAGCGCAATCCGGCGGAGCGGCCAGAGAGAGACGTGCTCGCGAGGCGGGCAAACCGGGACGCCAAGCGCAAGGCCGCGGTGAGGCCGCATGGCCGAATGCGCGACGGACCGAAGGGCCGTTCTCTCCTGCGACACGCGAAGCCGAGCAGGGGAGGTCCGAAGGCTTACATTCGCTGCAGGCGACACCAATAAATGCAATGTGTAGATAGACAGAGCGGCACTTCGTCAGAACGATGGAGCTTCCCATTCGTCCTCAACTTCTTCGATTTCAGCCGTGAGCAATGTCATTCTGAAACCGTTTTGTTGCGCCAACGTTTGCTCAAACAACGTTACTCCGGCCGGCCTCTGCAGCCAAGTGTACGCCGCAACTTCTACGCAGCCAGTTACTTCTCCAATATCCGCAGTTGAGAGGGCAGAGACGCTCTGCGGCGGAACCTGGTCGCCGCGGCAAACTGATAACTTGGGAAAAAACTCGTTCAACCGGGCATACCTGACGACGCCACCATTCGAAAAAATTATGGCTGCGGGGTCGCCGATCCGAGGAATGTAGCGTCGAGCTGCTGCCTCTCTGCTCACATCATGGCGTCGAGCTAGCTCAAGAATATGGGATAGATCGGCTTCGCCATTGTCTCGGACAAAGGACGCAACAGCCCGTGCTGGCATAAGCAACTCAGCTGCGAATTCGTTTGCTTGCTGCTCCATCCGTGAGTGCGGATCATTCGGCTTAGCTTTTGTGACCGCCAGATCGCTCTTCTTACAGCGGAAGCCGTCTGGACTATTGGCCCGATGGAACGGATGTACATAATGCCCAAGCTCATGGGCAATCGTATAGCGCTTTCGGCTTTCGTGGCGATCTTTGTTGATCAAAATTGCCCCTTCAGACTTTTCTTTGGGAACTATGAGAGCTCCCTCAAGACCGCTCAACTGTTCCTCGCGGATCTCGTAGATGTCTATAGCCTTCGCGATATCTCTGACCGGCACCATCACGGTATCGTCTGGAAGTTGATCCAGAATTGCCTTTGCGAGCCTCTTCGGATCGCTCCCAGCATCATCAATTTCCATGCGGTCAATTTGTATCATTTGCCCCCTTTCGGCGGTTTCGAAGCGACTGGATCATATCATCTATGATCGCTCGGTCATTCTCTTCTAAATCGCCGACCTGTCTGAACATACGTGCCATTTCATCGTTCTGGTCGTTCTCAAAATCTTCGCCCACCAGATGCCGGATCGACACCTTGAAATAGTCCGCAATTTTGGTCAACAGCTCGAGAGAAGGGTTGTCCGTTCGACCTTTCTCAAGTTCCCAAATATGAGTTTTGGAAACTCCGAGGGCGTCTGCAACTTCCTGCAGTGATTTTTTCTTTTTTACCCGGAGCTCGTTCAGACGGACCGCAAATGTCATGTTTCTCTCCCTGAATCAAAGCGGCGCAGTCCATAAGGGAACGCGCCGTAAGATGCAATGATATTATCACGTAGCGGCTAACTTGACAACTCGCTCCGTAAGATCATATGATACGTTATCGGTCGCCAATGACGGGGCCGGCTAAATGGAGACAGCAATGTCTAAGAACCAGTATGTCGTTCGTAATGGCGACAAATGGGGCGTCCGTGGCGAAGGCAACGAACGTCTTACCCGCAGCTTTGACACTCAGCGCGAAGCTATCGACCACGGGCGCGACATCGCTCGCAATCAGGGCTCAGAGCTCCGAATTCAGGGTCGGAATGGTCAGTTCCGCGAAGCCTGGAGTTACGGCAACGACCCCTATCCTCCAAAAGGCTGAACTAGCGTCGCGATATATGACCCCTTTCCAACGCGCCCACGAACAAAGGAGCTAATCTAATGGCACAGTGTACAGCACCCGTGAATGGTCATCGCACGGCAAGTGGGGCCGAAAATTGCCCGGCATGTCGAGGTGGTTCGCGTGGCTACAGGTCGTATTTTTCTTATTCACCGTATCGCAGCCCATCCTATTCCTCGTTGGGAAGTAGTGGAAGTGCACGAAGCGGTGGCGGTTCCAGATCTGGCGGCAACACAAAGCCGCGTTGGTCTAAAGCAGGCTCGACGGTGGTTTATACTCCCGTCGAAGTGCGAACACTCACTCCCGTCCGAGAAAACGTGGAAAAGCGGGCATCTATTCCTGACATTCGTGACGTTTTTCTGTGTCACGCGTGGGACGACCGAGGAGGCGCAGCGAAAGAACTACACGATTTCTTGGAAGAAGCTGGCGTTTCAGTTTGGTTCAGCGAGAAGGATGTTCTGCTTGGTTCCAACCTTCTGCGTGAAATCGACAAAGGACTTGTGAAGTCACGCGTTGGCATTGTTTTGGTCACCCCAGCACTTTTGCGCCGCCTTCAGAGCGAAGGAATTGCCGATAAAGAGCTTTCGGCATTGTTGGCACGCGATCTTCTTGTCCCAATCGTCCATGAAACAACTTACGAGGAGCTTCGCGAAGTTAGTCCCCTTCTTGGCTCACGAAGTGGCTTGAGCACTGCTGAAGATAGCATGACAAATGTGGCCGCAAAGCTTGCGGAATTGGTGGCGCTTTGATGAAATCTGAAGGTGATACAGAATGGCAACTGCGGGTTCACGCGGAACGAAATGCTGTCGCCCATTGACTTCGAGCGGCAACAGAAACCGAGGAGCAAGCGCGCCTTTGATGCGCGCGGCAACTCACGTAGATCGGGTCACGAAACGCCAGAACAAGGAACCGATTGGTCGCAGTATCATACTGTTTTGCCAGGCCGCTGCGGCATGATTTCACGCTCGGGGCGCTTCAACGCTTCGGCATATTTGCGGGCATTGTCGTCAATCGTGCCGTGCCAGAGCTTTGAGACAAAGGCCTGGGCGTCTTGAACGGTCATGTCCTTCAGCGAAGAGGACAGCGCCATGAAGAGCACTTCCTCGCTGATCGTGGCGGCATAGTGCATGGCGTCCGCATAAAATGATGGATCGTTCAGAACCTGCTCGCTCAGGGGCATCCGCGCGAGGTTCTCTTCCGGGATCGCCATGAAGATCGTGTCCTGCAGGTCGGTCAGATAGGCGCGGCGCGATGTGGACACCGGCTTTCCCGCCGCCTTGGCCTCCAGATATGCCTGCCTTGTCCTGTCGAGCTTTGCCCTTGCATGGGTCATGATGACATCACGCTGTCGTTCAGGCAGCGCAAATCCGGTGCAACGCTCGATATGAGCAAGAAGCTCTTCAACCTCGGCGTCTACATCAAAGCTCTCGTACCACGGAGCTTTTCCCAGTCTCGCCACCATGTGCCTACCCTCGCCCTTTCAATAATATATTATCGTATATCATATTCAGCAGATCGCAAGCAGATGCGTGCGTCGTGCAGCCAGACATGGAAAAAGGGGAACCGTGGTCCCACGGCTCCCCTTTCGGTACAAATTGTCTTCTCTCACGCGCTAGTCACGCGACCAGCGACAGCCCCACGCCCGCGTCCTGCGCCTGATCGCCGCTGTCGATGAACGGGATGATCGAGAAGGTCTGACCGCCGCGCTGTTCTTCGTTCTGCACCGCGTTGACCCGTAAATCGCCGTCGGGCGTGTTGATCAGCAGCGACAGGTAGTCATTGCCCGTGCGGCTGCTCTTGGCCATCCAAGCAGACCCGACGCGGATCGGCTTGCCGCGGGGCGAACTGACCTCGATGCGGTAGTCGGGGTGGGTGTCCTCGGATTTGAACTCGTTTTCGATCAGCATGAAGTCGAGGTCGAACATCATGTTTGCGATGTAGCCTGCGAAGGCGTTGTCAGCGTCCATCGCGGTGAGTTCGCCCGAGATCGAGCCGGATTTCATCAGGCCGTTCGAGACCAGCGGGATGATCTCGAATTCGCCGCTCTCGGCCGCGCGCGCCTCTTTCCTCTGCACCGCGTTGACCCGGAACGGACCGAGGCCGACATCGATCTGCATCGAGATGTAGGGATTGCCGCTGGTATTGCCGGTCTCGTTCCAGGCCGTGCCGATGCGCACCTTGCGGCCTGATTTGTTGACTGCCGTCACGTCGTAATCCGGGCTGCGTTCGGACATCTTCGGGCGGTTTTCAAGCTGGATGGCGATATCGAAACGTGTCGAATGGATCATGCCGGTGTACTGAGCGGCTGCGGTCTCGACGTTGCGGGTGAGGGTTCCTGCGAACATGGGATAGTTCCTTCATAGATTGGCCGGTGCCTGACGTTCTTGCCAGCGCATCCGGGATTGCTTTCTCGACCCCTTGAGGGATCACAAACCAGAAAGCCTGCTTTCCTTTCAGCCCCGCCCACGAGTCAGAGCTGCCCTCCGAGTGGGAATGCCCCCGCGCCTCCGGGTGCTACGCCCCTCCCCTGCCCGTCTGGTCTTGATTGGCGGCCCGAATTTTCCGAGCCGCCCTCCGGTCGCGCGATGAAGAACTCTGCCTCTTTTCCGTTCAACCGTTGCCCGCTCCGGTCTGTCAGGCCGATGCAGCTGCCGTTCGGCACATAGGTGATCAGGTACTGACTGAGCCGGTCTTTGTGGACAACGTAGCCGGTATTGGCCCAATGCACGGTCTGCCCGGCATCGACGGCGGCCTTGATTTCATCGAATGTCATGCGAACCTCCAGAATAAAAATGGTAGGAAAACGCCGGAAGAAGCCCGATCTTCCAACCGGGCTTCTGTGCGGCATTCATTTGGCGAAGAGCCAGGACCTATCAGGCGCTTTGCGTGGTTGGCGTTGCGCGCGCCGCCATCCAATCCTTCAGGCCGAGAACCGTCCTGCCGCCGGCGACCTCGGATACCCAGGCTGCCCTTGGATCACCGTAAGGCTCCCCGCTGACATGCCGGTCAATATGGCCATTCGCCATCCATGGCTCGGGCTGGATCCGACGCAGCCAGTCCGCCATGCTCGGGATACGGCCCTGGCAGTCTTCGCGGACATGCTGCTCGCCGATCCAGCGCACGGGAATGTCCCGACCCGCGCTATTGGTCAGGGTCAAGCCGAAGACACGCTCCGCTTCGAACAGGCCTTGGGAATGATGACGCAAGGCGCGGTGCGTGAAGAGCGCGAGGTGCTCTTTCGAGGCGTCAAACCAATCGTGCACAGCCTGATAGTCAGACGGCACCCCGCCGAATTTCCGGGCAGAGCTTTCAGCGTGATGAAGCGGATGCGCCATGTCAAAGCCCCTCGTCATAGCTGTGCGCGCATTCAACGTAGCGGTCGGCATGATCGAGCGTGATGCTGTCGTTGCGCAAGTCCCAGGTCAGCGTGCCATAGCCGCCCTCGTTGTTTTCGAACCCAGGATGATGGTGATAGGCGAGCGACCAGGCGAAATCGCCCACCTCTGTCGCAAGCGGTTCCGGCAGTTTGACCTCCGCAGGCTGCACGGTCACATCCTCGACATTGCCGGAGTCGCCATAGCCTTCGTACTCGGCAGTGATCTCGCTGATGCCAAGCGCACGTAGTTGCGCCATCAGCTCCGCTCGGGATGCCTTCAAGGTGGTTTCACGCTCTGCGCGCCACTGAGCCGCCATTGCGGCATAGTCGATCTGGGGTTTGGTCATGGGTCTGTCCTCTTGTCTGCAATTGGGGCCGGGCGCGGCATTGGCCCGCGCGCGCCCGGAACGCGCAGACCGGTCAAATCCCGATCTGCGACGCCCCACCCAAAGCCCGCTTCCGTAATGGGGCGGGCCTCTGTCAAGGGTTTCGGGCAAGTCAAAAATCCCGGCGAAGATGTCATTCTTCACCGAGTTTTAAGGCACAAATTCAGAAGCTTACTTTTTCTTTTTCACTGCACCCGCACGTCAGGACTGAAGGACACCCCCTGCACGGGCTTCGCTCTTCCGTCCGTAGTCAGCCTCATGACTGCCACTCTATGCCTGGTCCAAATCTGGTCCTGGGTGCCCATCTTTTACGCGTATTCAGCGTTAGCCGATAACTAGCGGGCTTTCGGCATCTCCAGGAACCTCGTCCCGGCAAGGGACCTCGTCGTACCTGTCGTCAGGTGCAGTGCGTTCCTCCGTCCGATCAAGTTCTGGAATTGTTTTACTCAGACCGTTGCCGGGGAGCTCTGCGCATGGCGGAATGGTGTGCCGTCTCGCCACATGCGGTGCAAAACAACGCCAATGCGCCGCGCAAGTGCAATCAAAGCCCGTTTCGATCCACGCCGATGGGCCACTCTGAGCGCCCAGGCCTGGAGCCAGTTTGGTGACCCACGGTGCATCAAGATCATCGCCGCTTGATACAAGGCCGTTCGAAGGGCCCGGTCGCCGGCTCGCGTAATTTGCCCGACGATGTCCATCTCTCCGGATTGAGTGCGCTTCGGCGTCAGCCCCACCCACGGACCAACATCCTTCGATCGCGCAAACCGGGTCGGATCGTCGATCGCGGATTTGACCGTCAGGGCGACGATCCGACCGACGCCCGGCATCGTCATCATCAGACGGCAAACGTCGTCTTGTTTTGCCAGATCTGCGATTGTCGCATCCAATTCAGCCAACTCGGCGCGCAACTGCGCACGCGCGCGCAAAAGGGCCTCTGTCGACGCCGACAGGATTTCATTTTGCTCAACCAGTTCCCTCACCCGGGCCTCGTACCTGATCCGGGTGACATGCCCCAGCTTCAGGCCAAAGTTCCGCAAAACACCCCGCATGGAAAGCTCAAGGTTGATGATGCCCTGCTGAACGGACTTGCGCGCCGTCAGCAACGCGCGGATTTCCTGAGAGGACACGGATTTGCGGTGTACGGGTCTGTACCATCCCATTTGAAGCAACCGCGCAATCCCCTGAGCATCGCGCCGGTCAGTTTTGATCGGCATGGCTTTCAAAGCGGCTTTCACCAACCGCGTTTCCATCAAGACCACGTCAAGTCCGGCCTCTTCGATGCCCTTACTCAGCCATTGGGATAGTGGTCCGGCTTCGAGCCCAATCGCGTCGACCGCGTACGGCAATGACGCCATCGCACGCACCAGCGCCTCAGGTTCGCTGGCGGCCTCCAACTCCTCAACAACCTTCCCCTGCGGCCCCAGCACACAAATCGCCGTGCTTGCCAGAGATACATCCAATCCGATAAATACATTCATGTCGTTGCCCTTCTATTCTAAGGAATTGAGGCGCATGGAAACATACGACCTCGTAGACGCGCTGCAGGCGCATCAAGGGCAACGGCACTCCACATCATGCTGACAAACAAGCGAAACGTGCTCGATTCGCCGACAGCCCCATTACGGCATCTTTGACTTTTCAGGCGGCTTGGTCTGCCGTGTTGGCAGGCCTCTGCCCCACGATCCGAGCCAGAATGCCCACTGTGTCGATCCCGTCCCCATGCGGCAGGAACACCCGCAGCTGGAAGGCGATGATCTCAGTGAAGCAGCCGAGGGCCTTCAGGCCGTCGATCATGCCCCTATTCGCACCGCCAAGCTCGAGGCGCATCTCGCCCGCGACACGGCGACGGGTCAGGGTCATCCCCCGGCCCAGATCGACCGCCGCTGTGGTGCCGAGGGCGGCGGTCAGCATTTCTTGCGGCGTTTGCGGATTGAAGACGAGGAAGCGGGCGCGCAGCGCGGCCGCCCCTTCCTCGCTCAGCGTGCGCCCAATCATCGCGGCCGCTCCGTCAGGCGCGACCCTGTAGATGCGTTCATTCGTGGTCGGAATGTCCTTCCAGATCGGCAAGAGCAGCCCGGTCAGCAGGTAGAGCTTGGTCATGGTGGTCTTGGGCAGGGATGCCGCCTCGGTATCCCAAAGCCTTGCAAACTCAGGCTTGCCGATCTCTTCCCAAGCCGAGGCCTCAAATCGCGTCTCCTCGAGGTAGCTCGACCCGTTGGGTCGCACCGCCTTGCGCATCAGCGTGACGATATCCTCGTCATACATCTGCATGGGCCGCGCCGAGATGAGCGCCGCGCGACCCGAGGCGCGATTGACCATCGGCCGCTTGTCGGGGTTGCGCGACAGGGCGTCATCCGCCGACAGCACATGGACCGGGTCCGTCACCTCGAGCCCGATGATCCGCGTGACCGCGCCGGATTTTGGGCAGGTCCAGAGATCTTCGGTGGAGACCTGTTCTATCTTGTCGCCACGCAGGGTTTCCACGCCGAGATCAAGCGTGCCCGCCGCGCGCGCGCGTTCTGTTTGATCGGCAATCCGGCGCATGAACTCGGCAAAGAGCGCGTTCTGCATGTGGATGGGCAGCGCCAGCACCCGGTTGAGAAACCGCTGGATTGGGGGAAGCTCCTCGAGAAGCACACCGTCCTTGTCGATCAGCCGCAGGGCTGTCCAATCGGTAAAGCTCTCGTAGCTCATCGCCTCGGCCCGCCCGGCGGCAAGATCGGCGAAATATCCCCGCAAAGCCACCCGCGCAATCGGGCTTTCGAGATTGTCCTCCTCGCGGAACATGCCCTGCGAGCCGGTCTCGCGCTGGCCCTTGGTGAGCGCCCCCAGCTGGTCGAGGCGCTTAGCAATCGTCGAGGTGAAGCGCTTCTCGCCATGTACATCGGAGGTGCAGACCCGGAAGAACGGTGCGCTGACCTGGGCCGAGCGATGCGTGCGGCCCAGCCCCTGGATGGCCGCATCCGCGCGCCAGCCGGGCTCCATCAGATAGTGCCGCCGCCGTTTCTGGTTCTTCGCCGTCTGCGCCGCATGGTAGGATCGGCCCGTCCCGCCTGCATCGGAGAAGATCAGGATATCCTTCTCACCATCCATGAAGGCTTGGGTCTCGGAGGAATTGCTGCTGGCGCTGCGCTTTTCGATGAAGAGATGGCCGTCCGCGGCCTTGAGGGGCCGGATGGACCGACCCGTGACTTCAGCGACAGCCTCGTCGCCAAAAGCCCAGAGGATCTGATCGAGCGCCGAAGGGATCGGGGCCAGCGTCATCAGCTCCATCATGGCCGCGTCGCGCAAAGCGAGCGCCTCGCGCGATACGACCAGCGCCCCGGCCTCATCCCGCAAAGGTTCCGCTACCATATTGCCGTCAATCTCAACGAGCTTTTGCGCGTGGATCGGAAAGGCCTGCTCAAGATAGCCCACTACGTAATCGCGCGGCGTCAAGGCACCCTCGACGAGCTCGTCGTCGGAATCCATCGTCTCAAGCCGGCGTTTCAGCAGGCTCTCGCCTGTCGAGACCACCTGGATGACGCAGGCGTTGCCCGCCACTAGGTCGTCCTCGATGGCACGGATGATGGTCGGGGCCTTCATGCCCATCAGGAGATGGTTGAAGAAGCGCTGCTTCGTACTCTCGAAGCGGGACTTGGCAGAGGCGCGTGCGGCCGAGGCATTGGTCTCCCCCGAGGCATCGTTGACACCGGTCGCGGTCAGTGCAGCTTCGAGATTGTGGTGGATCGTCCGAAACGCGCCCGCGTAAGCGTCGTAGATCTCAATCTGGACCGGGGTGAGCGCGTGTTCCAGCACGTCATACTCCACGCCATCGAAGCTGAGAGCACGGGCCGTGTAGAGACCGAGCGTCTTGAGATCGCGTGCGACCATCTCCATGGCGGCGACACCACCCGCCTCCATGGCCGAGACGAAACTCTCGCGGCTCGGGAAGGGATATTCGGGCCCCTGCCCCCAGAGACCGAGCCGCGCGGCATAGGCAAGGTTGTGCACACTCGTGGCGCCCGTGGCCGAGATGTAGAAGACGCGGGCGCGCGGCGCGGCCAGTTGCAGCCGCAGGCCTGCGAGGCCCTGCTGGGAGGGTTTGACCCCCCTGCCCTGCTCGGACCCTGCCGCGTTCTGCATGGCATGGGCCTCATCGAAGGCCAGCACGCCGTCGAAGTCGTCGCCCGTCCACTCAAAGATCTGGTTCAGCCGCGAGGTGCCGCATTTGCCCGCTGACCGCAGCGTGGCGTAGGTCACAAAAAGGATACCATCGCCCATCGGGATGGGCTGCTCAGACTTCCATTTGGAGAGCGGCTGGATGTCGGCGGGCGAGCCGCCGAGATCGGTCCAGTCGCGGATCGCGTCCTCGATAAGCGTGGCGGATTTGGAGACCCAGATCGCCTTCCTGCGCCCGGCCAGCCAGTTCACGAGAATGAGCCCCGCGCATTCGCGGCCCTTGCCGCAACCGGTGCCGTCGCCGAGGAAATACCCGAGGCGATAGGCCCGTGCTTTAGGGTCGTCATCCGCGCGCGTCAGCTTGGATTGGTCGTCATCTAGGCGCATCCGCCCCGGCAGGTCGCGCCCATGGGCATCATGCGCCATGATGATGGTCTCGAGCTGCGCCTCGGAAAGGTTTCCCTCCTCGATCAACCGAGCGGGCAGGCGCAGTTCCGCACTGGCCACGCCTGAGGGCACGGGCGGGGCCACAGAGGCCATGGCGATGCTCTCGACGAGCGGCGTGGGATGTTCCTGCGCGCCCGCGATCTCGATCCGCTGCGGGCGGTAGCGCGCATAGATGTCCGAGACGGGCGTGTTGTCGCGCGGGGCCTCAAGGCTTGTGAAAGTGAGCGGTATGGCGGCGTTGGTCTGAGCGTTGGACGCCGCAACTCTGGCAACTGGGCGCTTGCGCGTGACAGGTACTGGACCGGCCGATCGCGCATGAGGGTTTTTCGCCGCCCGTTGGGCGGGGCGCGTCTCAGGCCGGTTTGCGGCCACGGTGTCGACAAAAGGAAGGGCTTCCTCCAGATCCTGAACCGTTGCGCGGATCATCTCGCCGTCCTCCTGGACCTTGTCGAAGACCATCAGCTGGGTTTCCACAGAGGTGCCGAGCTTGCGATAGACCTGTCCCGGCATCGTGAGCGCCAGTCGCGGCGTCAGGAGACCGCAGGCGCGGGACCAATGCGCAGCATCGCGTTCGGGCGTGAACCCCTGCGGCATGATCGCCACCATCCGCCCACCGGGTGCCAGGCGCTTGGCAGCCGCGATGAGATGCTTGGCGGCGATGTGCTTGTCCCGGGAGCGATCGACCGAGGAGGCGAAGGGCGGATTCATCACCACGACGTCGGGCAGAACCAAGGTCTGCAGCAGATCATCGATATGCTCCCCGTCATAGCCCGTCACCTCGCCGCCAAAGACCCCGCGCAGGAGGCGCTGGCGAAAGGGGTCGATTTCATTGAGCAAAAGCGTCGCACCGGCCCGGGCGGCGAAAGCGGCCAGGGCACCGGTGCCAGCCGACGGCTCCAGCAGGGTCTCGCCCTTGCGAATGGCTGCCGCCCGCACCGCCATTGCCGCAAAAGGCAACGGCGTGGAAAATTGTTGTAGTCGGATCTGCTGTTCCGACCGGCGGGTTTCCGTCAGGAGCCGGAACGCGAGGAGTTTCGCGGTGGCAATGTCACCTGCCGCGGCGTCTCCGCGCAGCAGCACCTGGATGGCCGCGGCCTGCATCAGGTCATAAGCCATCCGCCAGTCCCAGGCGCCGCTGGCATCACTGCCATGAAACGTCTCGCGCAAAATGCGCGCGAGCACTGAGGTGCGCAGGGGTTGGTGGTCGAGCTCCGCGCCGATTTGCGCAAGGGCAGAAGCGAGGTTAGCGTGAGAGACTGAGAGAGCCGGAGTTGGCTTGGTCATGGGGATTTTCCTTTGGATCAGGGTCTGAGTTCCAAAGGACAAAAAGCCTGCTCTACACTTTTAGAGTGCGGAGCAGGCTGTAACGGACCGCAAGTGAATAGCGGTCTTGTCGTTCAATCACCCTGCCCCGCCAGAAACTCCGCCAAGACCGGGCTCGCCGCGCCCTTCGCGGAACTGAGCAGCTCTGAGCCCACAAGCGAAGCTTTCGACAGGCGCACGAGGCCGCCGGTCTCCTCGATGCGGTAGCAACGGCGTTTTTGCTGCCCGCGCCTGTAGTGGGTCGCGGTGACGATCTGGCAGGTGCTGCCGTCAGTCAACGTCACAGGGGACGCGAGCTTGATCCTGTCACCTTCCTCATAGTCCGGAATCGCGGCCCAGTCCCGGCAGCGCTGGCGCCAGGCATGGGCATAGCTCTCTTGGTCCTTCAATTCCGAGAGCAGCGACAGAAGGCTGAGCGGGGCGCGCGAATCGACAGGTCCAGCGCTTTCCTCCATGTCCTTGTAACCCCAACAGCCATCGTCATAGCGCGTGAGGAAGACCGCCCCGAAGGTGATCGAGCCGTCCGCATCCGTGACATAGGTCGCGTCCTCGACCGGGGTTCCGTCGAAGTTGATGACCTTGGCCGCCGCGTACCAGATCGAACCGACTTTGCAAGCCTTGATCAGTTCGGTTTTGCGGGTATCGGTCTCAAAGCTGCAGAGCCGGGTGATTTCCGCTTTCTCATCCGCGTAGGTCTGGACGCGGCCGTCGGTGTAGAAGAGCCAACCCACTATGCTGCCCTCCGGTCATCGATCTCCATCAGCGCATCGAGCGGCACGCGATAGGGCTGCATGGCGTCGAAATCTTCGCAATTGCCGCAGTTCTGGACGATCGCGAAGGTATCGCAGGCATCCTTGAGGATGACCCGGAACGTGCCCCCAAGACCCGAGGGCACCTCATAGGTTCCGCCGATGAGATAGTCCGAGGCGCGGCGCACGAAGACGCGGATTCTGTGGCCATCGGTGGCGAGCCGGATAGCCCCCTGCCCCCTGTCAATCAGCGCCTGCACATCGTCCAGGATGTCGGTGTAGAACTGACCGGTCAGGTCGCGGAACGCCATGCGCCGCTGCGCCATCCAATCGGCATCCCGAAACGGGTTCATGCCGTCGGCGAAGGCAAAGGAGGGGTCGGCCTGCTCGGTCGTGACGATTCGAGTGGTCGTGCCGTCAATGCCGTTCGAGCGCAGATGCACGCCATTGCCGACGATCAGAATCAGGGCGGGCCTGTCCACCGGGCCGTTCCAGTTGGGCAGGAATGTCTTGCAGCCGCGCGAATGGGCGATCTGCGCTGCGACAGCGGACGCGGAGAATTTGAGAATAGCCATGGGAATGTCTTTCTGTTCGGTGTGGGAAAGGGTCGACCCGCGCGGTGTTTGAGCCTTGCGCGGGTCGAGAGGGTCGTTCAGGCCGCCTGCGCGACCTCGCTGTCAGGCTCCGGGGTTTCCGCAATGGGCGCCACCTCATCAAAGGCGACACCGGCGGTCTGCATCATCGGCGGGCACCAGGCGGCCACGGCAGCGCGCTGCGCGTCCGTGAGCGTAGCGAAGGGCTCGGCGAAGAGCTTGTCGCAGAAGGCGACGATCTCCTTCTTGCTCGACGAGGCCAGCGTCACCGCCTCTTGGGCGAGGCCCAGATCCTCGCCGAGGATTTTCAGGAGCCAGGCCTTCTTGAAGCGATTGAAGAGCGCCGCGTTCGGCGTCCAATGCGTGCGGATATCCGGCATGATCTCGATCTCGAAGTCATGCATCAGGCTGTCACGCTGCCGGTCCCGGGCAAAACAGGACTGCGTGGTGCTGGCGGTTGCAAAGGCGACGAGCTTGGCCTTCTCTTCTGCCTGCAGCGCGCGAAACGCCGCGAACTGATCGGCGGGCGGGCGGGTATCATCGAGCCAGGACAGATTGAGCACATCATGCGCTGCCGCCACCTGCTCAAGCGAAGTTTCATCGATCTCGTCCATCTTGGCATGGCTGCGGTATTCCTTGCGGGCGTCGACCTTGATCGCCTGCGTGACGCTCATGCCGCTGCCCAGGACGTCGCTCACCAGCTTGAAGAGGGTCAGATCGAGCGTGGCCTCGGGATGCAGCGCCATCGCGGCCCCCAGTGCCATGGCCCGCTCGGTCTTGAGATCCTCGGCCACGGACGCCGGGTAGGCGATTTCGCCAGCGTCCGGGGCTTCTTCCCCACTCGTGTTGGCCGAGGCGCGGCGCGCGCCCTCCTCTTTCACGATGTCCTCCGGGTGCACGAGGCCCAGATGGAGCGTCACCTGCCCGTTCGACCACGAGGCAATCACACCGGCACGGGCAAGGTCTTCGGCGCTGTAGGCCTCCTGCAGGTCGCGAGCTTCCTCCTCCAGAGCGTCGACGCGGTCGTAAAGGGCGTTGTAGGCATCATTCGCTAACCCCTCATCCTCCATCTCGAGCTGGAGTTGCTCGAGTTGCGCGGTGATCTCATCGATGCGCTTCTGTGCGGCCTCATCCGGATCGATCGGGCCGGGATAGACGCGACCGTAGTCGGCCATGGCCGCGTAATCGTAGCGGACCATCGCATCCGCCCAGACAAAGCCCAGTTTCGCGCAGGCCTCATCGGCGGCGGCCCTGAGCTTCTCGAGCAGGATGGTCTCGACCAGCGCGGCATCTTCCAGCACCGAATGCTCGTCCAGAAGGTCGGCCGCGATCGCTCCGCCGCGGGCCTCGTAGTCCTCACGCACGAAGGCCCCGATATCGTCACTGACCTGCACGCCGCGAGACTTGAGCGCCTGACGGACGGTATAGGCCTGCAGATAGCTGTCTTCCTTGGTGAGCGCCTCATAGACCTCGCGCTGCACCTCCTGGCTTGGGTGCTCCGCAAAGGCCTTCATCGTGTCGAGCGTGATCGTCTTGGCCCGGGCTGCGGCGCGGATATCGGGGTGGATCAGCCCGTAGCGCAACCGGCCTTTCACGGCGGTGACGGTGGTGCCGAATGTCTTGGCGATCGTCTCGGGCGACTGGCCGTCGATCTCCATCATCCGGGCGAAGGCCTCGAACTCGTCGATTGCGTTCATAGGGGCTTGGGTGATGTTCTCGGCGAGGGATAGCGCCGTCGTCACGTCGCACTCCTCCGGCACAAGGCGGCAGTCGACCTTGGTTTTCGCGGTGAACCCCTTGGTGGCCTTGTCGGCGATCAGCTCCTTAAGCGCGGCATGGCGCCGGCCACCGGCCAGCACTGCGTACTTGCCGTCGATCTTCTGGACGAGGAGCGGTTGGAGCAGGCCCAGGACGGCAATGCTGGCCTTCAGATGCGCGATGTTCTCGGAGTCATAGGTTTCCGGGGAGTTGCTGCGCACATTGGCTGGATGGGCAGTCAGATCGCCAATGGCGACAGAAACGGGTTTGAAGCTTGCGGTCATGGTATGTCCTTTTCGATGGGTATGGTGCGGCCGCCGCGATCCTCCGCGCGACCAATCCCCGGCTTCGGGAATCAAAAGGACAAAAGGCCCACTCTCCCTTTTGGGGGCAGCAGGCCTTGAGTTTGAGATGTCAGGGGGAGGAGTCCCCTTCCCTACCAGTCGCGCGCCAGCATGATGGTCAGCACGCGCATGGTGGTGGCGGGATTGTCCGGGGTCTCGGCCCCGTAGCGGAAATCGGAATCCGCTTCGTACAAATCCAGTTTCCAGAACACCGTTTCGCCCCGGATCTCGACCGCCCCGAAATCATGCCAGCCCTCCGGGTCGTTTTCGGGTTCGAACGTGTCGAACGCCCCCGTGACATTCACCGCCTCGGCCATGAAACCATCCCCCGCCTCCATGAGCGATCGGGTGATGTGCATCCGGCCTTGGATAGGCGCCTCTGGTGCTATCCCGAGGCAGGCGAGCTTGCGGAAAGCGTCATTCTGAGCGGCGATTACGGCGGGGTCTGGGCGGTCTGTCAGAGGCTGTGCTGCGTTGGTCATGGGTCTGTCCTTTGAGAAGTTTGAAACACCCTTCCCAAAGCCTGCTTTCCCTTTGCCGACACACACCCCCTCAAGCGGCCTGGTCGACCTCCCCTGCCCTGCCCGCCTCCGATCGCGCGATAAGGTAATCACAGGCGCGCTGCGCGTCAGCGGCGTGCTTGAAGATGGCGCCCTTGTCCGAGCGCAGAACGCGCAGCCAATTGTAGAGATACGCCGCGTTCATCTCGAGCGTATGCGCGGTGAACCCAAGTTCCTGCCCCAGAAAGCACGACGTGAGCTCGGCCACGATCTCCTCGCGGGCATAGGCTGTGTTGCCGAACCGCGAAAGACCGTAGTCGCGGTTCAAGCGATGGCGCGCCTTTGTGGCATGGCCCAGTTCATGGGCCCAAACCCCATAAAAATTTGGCGAATTTTGAAACCGCGTAATCGGCGGCATGTAGACCTTGTCTACCGGCGGCAGATAGTAGGCATCGCTACCCGTGAAGACGGTGGTGATATCGATGGCATCAAAAAAAGCCTGCATATGGGGAATGGGTTCAGCGGGCGGATGCTCAGGCACCGGGTCCGGCTCGGGATGGAAGCTATCCGGCAACCCCTCGATCTGGCAGGCGTTGAACACGCGATAGGATTTCTGGAAACGGCAGACGCGGGCCTCGTCACCATCTGCCTCACCATCGTCTCGCGCCTCGTCGCCCTCACCCTGCCTCCGGCTTTGGCCATAGTAAACCACCACGGAGGACTTCTCGCCCTTGCGCACCTTGGCGTCTAGGCCATTAGCCTGCGGGATGGTCATCCAGAAGGGCGAGCTGTAGCCCGCCATCAGCGTCCGCATGGTCAGAAGGAAGTTGTTGACGCCCTGGTAGGCCTCGCCGTTGTGACGGAGCGGGCGGGAACTGCCACCGGCGGTCCAGGGCTTGCGCCATGGCAGGACGCCGCGCTCGATAATGCGGATGATTTCGTTTGTGATGACCTCGGAGGCATCGAATTTGGGCGTGCGGGAACGGGCCATGGCTGGCCTCCTTTCGAGTGTTGGTGTGAGGGGATAGTGATCAGGCTGGCCGACTGGCACGTGGATCGTTGACGATCCTGGCACCAAGCTCTTCGACCATGTCGATGTAGGTGGTTAGAGAGACGGCCCGGCCAGGACCCCAAGGTTCAGGGTCGACCGATCCGTCTCGTGTCACGCGGGGCAGGTTCGCGAATGCGATGACATTGTTGACGGGTCGGATATCGATGAACGGCGTCCCACGTGCGACCGCTAGAGCGGCCAAGTGAAAGCGCTCGATTGGCGCGAAAGTCGACACGGTGGTCCAGCCGAGCTGGACAAACGTCCCGCCATCGCCACAGATCACATGGGCATTCGGCAATGTTTCAGCCTGCCTGAGATATCCGAGATTGCGCAACACAGTCTCGCGTTCGAGCCGCTGCGCCAGCTCCGTCTGGCCGGTTCGGCGCAGTTCCTTGTGTCGCCACCACGAGGCGGCGGTCGCGCGCAACACGCGCAAGACACCTGTTTGCATGGGAATGCCCTTCATCAGGAAAAACAGACCGGAATCCGGCCCGGACCCATCTGAGGGGCCCCAAAGGCCCTCATCCGTCAGTCACAAAACCCGAAGGACACTTTCACTTTTCCCGGGTACGGACCCTGTCCTTCTCAAAAACCAACGGGTCCTCAACAAACGGCTCAATACCGGGCCGTCTCCAGAAGCCCTTGATTTGGAACAGCAAATTCAGATCGGCAGACAAGATCGGCAACGCATATCGGCAAAACCTTGCCTCTAAACCCGAAATGTGTATATTTTTCAGTTGCTTTGCAAACATAGAAGATCGGCAAAAATGCTGGAAACACCCGCCAGAATCGAACCCTGCTTCTTCGAGGAGCATATTCCTACAGAATTGGCAGACCTTTCGGTCGACATCCAGAGGGAAGCCACCGGGCTGGGACAAGGGCTGCATCCTGACAGCGCAGCCGAGCTTGCCGATCTCGTCCGCGTGATGAACTGCTACTACTCCAACCTGATCGAAGGACACAACACACGGCCCCGCGACATCGAAAGGGCGCTAGCTGGCGCCGAGCTTGAGGAAGAAACTCGCCCTCTCGCCCTTGAGGCCCGGGCGCACGTCATCGTTCAACGGGCCATCGATGAGATGCATCGCAAGGGCACCCTGCCCCGCCCCACATCTGTCGAATTCCTGACTTGGGTCCATAAGAGCTTCTACGACGAGATGCCTGACGAGTTTCGGGTCATCGAACATCCCGACGGCACACAGGAGCCCATCGTTCCGGGACGTATGCGCCAGGAAGGCGATCGGGAAGTTGCGGTCGGGCGCCACCTACCTCCATCATCGTCGCGCGTTGCGGCGTTCATGGATCACTTTGACAAACGGTTTCAAATTGCGGCGCGGTCTTCGAGCGGACGGATCATCGCGATCGCGTCTGCACATCACCGGCTGAACTACATCCACCCTTTCCCGGATGGCAACGGTCGTGTCAGCAGATTGATGTCTCATGCCATGGCCCTCACAGCAGGGATCGGTGGCCAGGGGCTCTGGTCCGTTTCGCGTGGGCTGGCTCGCGGACTGACCGATCGGGGCGAGTACAAACGGATGATGGATCTGGCCGACAGCCCACGCCGCGGAGACCGAGACGGGCGCGGCAACCTGTCAGAGGCGGCACTAAAGACGTTCAGCGAATGGTTTCTGAAAGTGACGCTCGACCAGATCACGTTCTCCGCGAAGCTGTTCGATCTCGGCGGACTGGACCAACGGTATCGTCGTCTTGTTGCAGATACCATCGATGACAAGCGAGCGCCGGAACTGGTTTCGGCGGTTCTTCGGCATGGCGCACTGGAACGTGGCGACGCGCAAATTGTGCTCAAGACGTCCGAGCGCACGGGACGCAATACGCTGAGCAAACTGACCACCGCTGGATACCTGACTTCCGCCTCGCCGAAGACGCCCGTTCGGTTGGCGTTTCCGTTGGACTATCGAGAGCGGCTCTTTCCAAACCTCTTTGGAGATGGTGACCTGCCACAATAACGTTAGGGATTCAGGGAGAAATGCCTGGCCGCCGACTTCTTTCTTGGGTGGCGAGATTTCCACTAAGGCTCACTCGTGTGTCACTTGTCCACCGCGGTGGACATCTGCTGGTCCTTGATAAACTGAACGACCGACACGCGTCGCCAGAGGCGGTGTGGCTTTGCCGCTTCGGAGCGTTTAGACAGTTGTCGCCGCCATAAGCGCCGCATCACGTTAGAAGTCCACCGCGGTGGACATTAGACGGTTCGCTCATTGGTTTCGGACAGTCGCTTGATCAAAGCTAATGGATCAAATTGGTTTTGCCTTTGACCCAGGGTGATACTGTGAAAATACGCTCCAAAGTCCCTGATGCGTTTTCCAAGCTGTAGCATGATGAAGATCGCGCATGACGCTTTCTGAGCTCCTACAGCATTCTTGGCTTTCTCGAATGTTTCTGGGTGAATGCCCATCATGGGTGCAAGTGTTCGAGCATGGTTTTCAATGTCCAACCAGTTTCTAAGTCTCTCTGTGGAGAACGATGTCGCCTGATCGCAGACTGAGGTTAGCAAGTCTGGTTTCAGTGCTTCATCGCCTAGTTTGCTATCTAAATCTTTTTTTTCTTCTTCAGACTTAGATTGGTGCCGGACAGTTTGTCCGTCATTGGCGGGCAATTTCAAAGTTTCTGGTGGGTCATCCGGGGCAGACAAACTCTGGCATTCTGCATCTGTATTGGCGAGCAGTGCGTGGTATTCGGGGAGGCTCAGCTTCCTGCGTAGAGATCTCCGTGCGTGGTTGATGAATGCGTTGCTGGGATCGTGCTCTTCCAAATGGGCGAGCTTTGTAAGGATCTGTTTGCGGACAAATATCCGATCGCGCCGGTTATTCTCCATCTCTTGCGCGATGGCGATAAGCTCGCTCGCACGTCGGAGCAGGGGGGCGAGAGACAATCCATAACTGATGCACTCTCCGCCGGATGAGCGAACGCGGTAGCGCTTTCGGTTCGAGCTGTCATTGCGCTTGATGAAACCGAGTTCAACGAAGCGGTTGATGTGCCTGCGGAGTGTCCGTTCGTCGATTCCGCCAACGCGCTGGCAGATGGAATTGTTCGACGCAAAAACCGTTTCACCATGGCCAGGCTTCAGAAAACTGAGCATGGCTTGAAGTGTCTGTATGTGGCCAGGACGTAGACCAAACACGCTGCGCGCGTCTCTCAGGGCTCTGAAGATGGTCCAGACGTCGGTTTCAGATGGGGGAAATGAGCCGGGGGCTGCATCAGCACCTGCGGCTTCGATCGACAGTTTTATAAATGCCATGGTTTGTTTACGACGACCGTTTGGCCCACAACTTTCCCGTCTCTTCCCGAGATTTCGCTCAGAAAAAGGCAATAAAAACACGTCCACCGAATCGGTGACTCTTGACCGGTTTGCTGGAGGTTGCTACATCATGAGTGCTAATCGAATGATGAGGGCTCTCCAGGGGAAACTTTGGGGGGCTCTTTTCTTTCTGGTCTTCGCTTTTCTCCTCTGCTCGCGTTACTCTGTGTGGCTTGGGTTAGGACCCAGAGCCGCTCTCATTCCGCCACTGTTCGAAGAGCTGCAAAAGCGTTGCTTCCGCGCGCTCTTCGAACCATTGGCCGAATTCTGGGTTGTCCTTTTTGGCGACCTTGATAGCGATTGCTTTCTCATCGACAGTCAGCGTGCCCAAAGAACTGCCGTGCTCATTTTTGATGACCGATGTCAGACCACGATTGGGAGGCTTTTCGTCGTTACGCGTTTTGCTTGCGCAAGCCGAGTAGACCGCCTGGAACTTTTCGGAACTTGGAGTGTCGTCGGGCAGGGCGGCGATTGTCTCTTTGGCGATGTCCACCAAATCTACCTTCACCGATAAGGCAGCCAGATCACCCCACTGCCGTCGTCCGATGCCATGTGCTGGCCCGATGAGTTGAACAAGCCCGTCAGGCAGTTGCTCAATAACAACCCTGTGGTTGGATACGCCTTGCCGGGTCAGGCCTAGAGCATCCTGAATGACGCCGGGTTTGTACCCGGATTCCTGCATCTCTTTGATAAATAATGACTTCTCGATGAAAGACGGATCTAGCCTGAGGTTGTTCTCCTGGCCCTGAGCGATCAGAGATGCGTCATCATCCAAGGTTCGAACGATCGCCTTGACCGTTCCACCAACCTTACGGATCGCCGCAAGCCTGCGGCGACCGTAGATGATGCGGTATCTGTCCGGTTGGGTTGATGGGCGAACCATGATGGGCACTTGTTGGCCATGCTTGCGAATGCTCTCGGCCAACTCATCGATGCTGGAATCTTCCAGCACCAACCGATCGCGCAGACCATCCATGTCAATCTGGTCGGGCTCGATGTCGCGGATCGAGTTTGCTGTGATCTCGCGCAAAGAGTCGCGCAATCCACCAACAGATCCCGGTAGCTTTGCCGCTTTTGGCGGGGTAGGGGAGGGGACTGCGCTCCCCGTCTCATCCTTTGGAGGCTGGTTGAAGATGTTTCGGGCCATCAGCGACGCCCCCATGCCATTTGGATCGTCTGCTCCAGTTCATCGCCAACGCCGTTTACGCTAGTCAGGGCGCGATCAATTGTCTTTCTGATGAACTGGCTTGGATCTACTTCGTAGACGGTCTGCTGGGTCATCCCCGCGTCGGAGATTGCCGTAGACTTCAGCATTGGCTCTGTCATGACCTGACCTGCCAGAATCGATCTCAGGTAGCCTGCCATTTGGGTCTGCGGCCCGTCAGACGGTTCATATCTGGTAATCAGGAACTTGACAAAATCCCAGGTAACACGCCGACCGATGGCTTCTTCCACGGCCTTGACCGTTTCCGAAGCAAGTTTCAGGAATTGGCTCATGGAAGCGATGTCGAGCATGCCAGGTACCACGGTTACCAAAAGCCCCGTCGAGGCTGCCAACGCCGTAAGGGTCAAAAAACCAAGTTGAGGCGGGCAGTCGATCAAAACGATGTCGTAGTTTGCCTCAACCTCTTCCAGCGCCAAAGCGAGGCGCTCTGCAAAGATGGGTTGTACGCGACGGGCGAGTGCGTTTGCGGTCTCGGTTTCGTACTCCGAGAGCATCAAACCGGCTGGCACCATGTCGAGTTTATGGAAGTATGTCTTTTGGATGACGTTTGAGAGCGGAACTTGATCCTCATATCTCAGAGCATCATAGATTGTGCCGCCTTCGGCGAACTCGAGCTCAGGCCGAAAGCCGAAAAAGGTGGTCAAACTTGCCTGCGGATCGAGATCCAAGACCAACACTCGGTAGCCTCGCAAGGCATACCGTTGTGCAAGATGGATCGTTGCTGTCGTTTTTGACGATCCGCCTTTGAAATTGACGACAGATATCACCTGGAGACGATCGCCATCACGTCGACCTGGGCGGTAGCTTTCTGCGTTCTTTCCAGTGCGCCCCAGAATATCGCGCAAGTAATCAATCTCTTGGGCTGTGTAGAACCTGTGCCCGCGGTTGTCTGTGTGCACTTCCGGGAAGCTGCCGTCTTTGTGCCGGTTGCGCATATTAGATGTGCTTACGCGCAGGAGGCTGGCAACTTCGGTAGAACTGAAACGGCGCAGGGACTTTCGTTCTTCGGGTTCGAAAGCGATCTTCATCTGGCGATCCAAAGATTCCGCCAGATTGTCTGCAAATGCTCCGATGTCGGAAGAGCCTATGCCTTGCGTGTATCCAACGTTACGATCATCCATGTCCTGCCGCCCATTCTCGGCCTCTGTTGAGGCTCTTGGTCATTCTGACGGTGTACAGCGTGTCTGACGCGTTTTACCGTCAGAACGGGAATGCCACGATCCAGTGAGTCCGGCAAGAAGAATCTAGATGTAGTGTGAAAGTTATCCACAGCACCAATACGTACAGTCACATCAAGATAAGCGCAAGACTTTGATTTTATTGCATTAAGTCTACGAGCTCGTGTTTCAAGCCACTCATGAGAATTGTTTGGACGGTATTGGCTAAATCCATGCAACCAATGGCACAATTGACCTTCTGACGGTGCTTGGAGCGATAGATTCAGCTGTTTGAGCCTCTGCTAGTTACATTTGGGAGTGAGCCGATTCTGATGAAATTAGTCCAAGCCGCTCCGCTCGTTCGAGCAACATCTTGACCGAAGACGGCTGCCAGCTGGCACGACCCCGAGGGGTGCGCTCACGCATCGACTCCAGCCGATCACAGATCGCCTGAAGCGTGATGTCCGGGTCTGCCCCCTTGATGGCCGCAACGATGGCAGGCAGTCGATCGTCGGTTTCGCGGCGTCCGGCGCGGCCAAGCACTTCATCGGGCAGAAAGCCGTCGCGCACATATGCTTTCACGGCGCGGAGCAGGCGGCTTTGGGTCCAATGGCGATCTGGGGGCAGGGGGCCATTGATAATCCGCAGCACGTCTTCCCAAGCCATATCGGGGCGCAAGCGGCGCACATGGGGCACCCAATCCTGCGCGGTCTCGTTCAGGCGCTCCATGTAGCCGTCCTGTCGCGCCAGCCGGACCTTGCGCAGCGCAGCAGGATCCTTGGTGCGAAGTCCAGGGTTGCCGCCTACGCGCCCTTTGGCGCGTGCCGACGCCAGCCCCGCCTTGGTGCGTTCGCGGATTAGCGCGCGTTCGAACTCGGCCGCGGCGCCCAGAACCTGCAGTGTGAACTTGCCCTGTGGCGATGCCGTGTCGATCGGGTCCTGGAGGGACCGGAAGAAAGCGCCCTTGGCCTCCAGCCGCTCGATCACCTCCAGCAAGTGCGACAGAGATCGCGCAAGCCTGTCGATCCGCACGACGACCAGCGTGTCGCCGGTCTGGACACGCTCGAGAACACGCGCAAGCACCGGCCGCGCGCGATTGCCGCCAGAGGCGTGCTCTTCAAAGATCTCGACGCATCCCGCGGTTTGCAGGGCTTCAGACTGGGGCAGGGGGGTCTGATCCTCGGTTGAGACGCGCGCATAGCCTATCAGGGGCATGAAATCGGGCCGTTTGCAATTTAAGGTATCGCTATTAAACGACCCTTTGGAAACGGCGATGCAAGGCTCCCCAACATTGACCTAAACCTCGTATTGGCATATATTGCCAACAAGGAGATTTGTTCCATGGTGACACGCAACGTTGTTCTTACCGAAACCCAAGACCAGTTGGTTCAGGCATTGGTAGCGTCTGGCCGATACCAGAATGTAAGCGAGGCCATGCGGGCGGGTTTGCGACTGCTTGAGCAGGAAGAGGCTCAGCTGACCGGCATTCGGGGCGGCCTTTTGGAAGGACTTCAGCAGGCGGAACGCGGCGACTTGGCCGAAGGAAGTGGGGTGGATGCGGTTCTTCGGGCTTTTGCGAGGGCGCGGACCACATCATGAGCCGAACTTTCCGGCTCACACGCCGTGCGGAAGAAAGCCTCGTCGAGATTGCACGCTGGACCATCGAAACCTTCGGACCGCGTCAGGCGGATATCTACGAGGCGGAACTCCTTTCCCGTTGCGATGCCATTGTAAGCGGCCGGGCACACAGCAGAAGCTGTTCAATCGTGGTCGATGATGCCGAAGAACTGAGATACCTCAGGGCAGGGGAGCACTTCCTCGTGTTTCTGGAGCGGCCGGAGGAAGTCATCATCGTCGATATCCTGCATTCCCGCAGCGATCTGCCGCGCCACATTGCTGCGCTCACAACGCTTAGAAGCAATAAAGGATAATAATATTCAAAGCCCCGCAGCCTTGGTCAGGTTCACGCGGAAGCGGTCGCGGCGGCGCTGGTAGCGGCGGGTCATCTCAGCCGAGGCATGTCCAAGCTGTTTCTGGATGTAGCGTTCATCGACCTCGGCCGAGCTGGCGAGACCGGCGCGCAGGGAGTGACCTGAGAACAAGGCGAGGCGGTCTTTTTCGGGTAGCTCAGCGCGGATGTCGGATTTCAGGACGGTGGTCTTGATGAGACGGGCGACATGTTTGTCGCTAAGACGCGCTTCCAGAGCCTTTTTGCCATCGCGCGTGGTGCGCACGAAGACTGGCCCGAAGTCGATTTTGGCAAATTGCAGCCATTGTTTCAGCGCATGCACCGGGCAGGTCTGTTCCGACGATCCGCGCCCGATCTCGACCTCGCGCCATCCTGTCTTGGCGTTCAGGGTCAGCACTGCACCTTCCTCGAAAATCTCGATCCAGCCGCCAGAACCGGGGGTATCGTCCTTCCCGATATCAAGGCTGACGATCTCAGAACGTCTGAGACCGCCGGCATATCCCAGGAGCAAGATTGTTCGGTCCCTAAGCCCGCGCAGATCGAAGGGGAGGGTGGCGACCATCGCGAGGATGTCCTCTGGCAGGATGGCTTCCTTCTGTACGGGTGGGCGCGCATGTTTGCGTTTGATGCCGGCCAGCACCGTGGCGATGTGGCGCTCCTTGCGGTCGAGGGAAAACCCGCGCTGCGCAAAGTTCCAGGCAAGGCCAGAGAGGCGGCGGTCAATGGTGCTGACCGACAGGGCAGGGGAGTTGCCAGTCGGCGCGGCGAGATCGGTCAGGTAAAGGCCAATCATTTCTGGGGACGGGGGCAGAGGATCCGTTCCCTTCAGCCTGCACCAGCGCGCGAAATGCTTCCAGTCCGCTGCGTAGGCTTTGTTGGTGTTTTCGGCGGTCGAGGCTTTGGCGTAAGCTCGTGCATTCTCGACCAGCCGATCGAGTGTGCCGGACGCAGCGACATGTGAGGGAAGGGCGATCGTGCTGTCTTCAGCACTCTCTCTCTCGTCGCGCTCGTCATGGTTTAGCGCATCATGTGACGCTGAGCCCGATTTCTCAGCGTTTGGGGTTTGGTTTTCGGGTGTTTCGCTCATGTCGTTTTAGTTTCACCACTGGACTCTAAGCTATTGACTCTGTGAGATTCAAGTTCATGGTTCATTTTTGGATTCTAGGTGAATCGCTGGACTTTTGATACCTTTTTCGTGGTTTGGCCATGGTGGACCGATCTGACATCATTGCGGCAGAGGACGAAGCCTGGGAACAGGCGGTCGAGCGGGAGGCTGTGGTCCGCCGACTGGCCGCACAACCCCGAATCCGCCGCGCCGAATTCCTCTCCGCCTGCCGGGATCTGGGGATCAAGCGATCCCGGCTCTACCAGCTGATAAGAGCCTACAAGGCGCGCCCACTCACCAGTTCGCTTTTGCCCTCCGCCGTAGGAAGCCAACCTGGAAGCCGGCGCCTGCCGGACGATGTCGAGACGGTGATTTCCGAGGCGATCGAGGCGTTCTTCAAATCGCCCCAGAATCCCAGCATCAACGCGTTGCAAAAGGAGGTGCGCAGGCGGTGCCGGATGCAGGACCTGCGTGCACCGTGCTGGGCCACAGTACGTGATCGCGTCGCTGCGATGGATCCGGCCGAGCTCATGGCAGCGCGGGAGGGGGCAAAGGCCGCGCGCAGCCAGTATCGCCCGGTTCCCGGCTCCTACCAGGTCGATCGAGCCTATGAGGTGGTCCAGATCGATCACACGCTGGTCGACGTGATTGTCGTGGACCGCGTTCACCGCAGGCCGTTGCAACGCCCTTGGCTGACGCTCGCCATCGATGTCGCCAGCCGCATGGTGGCCGGCTTTTACCTGACGCTGGAGCCGCCGTCGGCCCTGTCCGTCTCGTTGGCCATCCAGCACGTCGTGCAACCCAAATTCGAGTGGCTGGAGGCCCTCGGAATTGACGCCGACTGGCCCACGGAGGGTCTGCCCGAGACCATCCATGTCGATAACGCCAAGGAGTTCCGCTCCAGGGCGATCAAGCGTGGGGCTGAGGAACATGGGATTTCGCTGCAGTACCGCCCGATTGGCGCCCCGCATTACGGCGGTCATATCGAGCGGCTGATCGGCACGATGATGGGCGCGGTGCACCTGTTGCCCGGATCGACCTTCAGCAGCATCAAGGACCGCGGCGACTACGATTCTGTCTCGAACTCGGCGATGACGCTCGATGAGCTGGAGCGCTGGCTGGCCCTGGAAATCACCCGCTATCATGCGGAACGGCACCGCACGCTCGGGATTCCGCCGCTTGCCGCCTGGCACGAGGCCTATGGTCGGTGCGAGATACCTTTGCGCCTTCCTCATGACTCGGAGGGGTTCAGGATCGACTTCCTGCCGAGCACGGAACGCATGGTGCGCCGTGATGGCATCCACCTCTTCGGACTGCGGTATTGGGACGATATCCTGAGCGTTTGGGCGGGTCGGCAGGGCCGGCAATTGCGCGTGTCCTACGATCCGCGCGATCTCTCGACGGTCTTCGTGCGCAGCCCCGAGGGCCAGCGATACCCTGTGCGGTTCGCCGATTTGCGGCACCCGCCGATCACTCTTGCCGAGCACCGCCGCGCGCAGGCGCTACTCAGGGAACGCGGACGATCGTTGGAGGACGAAGAACTGATTTTTCAAGTGATTGAGGAGCAGCGGGCCCTGGTCGATGCCGCATCCGGGAAGACGCGGGAGGCCAGGCGGTTTGCCGAACGCCGTGATCGGGCGCTTGATGGCGCCGGGGCGTACGAGGTCGAAGACACCGCTCCGGAGCCCGAGACCAGCAGGAATGCGCTCAAGGACCATCCGGGTTTCGAGGTGGAGGAATGGTCGTAATGGAGGGCACGAAGAACGCGTTTGCGCATCTCGACGCGGCCTATCGGCGCTTTGCGAACCTGCCGGATGAGGAGCGCATCGCCTGGATCCGGGCCGATCGCTGGATCGGATTCGATCAGGCGGGCCTGGCGCTTGCGCGGTTGGAAAATCTGCTGACCTACCCGCCGCGCGACCGGATGCCATGCCTGCTGATCTACGGCGATACCGGCATGGGAAAGACCAAGATCCTCCGAAAGTTTGAGCGTAATCATCCGCCGAAGTTCTGCCAAGTCACCGGGGTTGATCATCGCCCAGTGGTGGTGGCGCAAGTGCCATCGGAGCCGATCGAGCGCGATCTCTACCGTGAGCTTCTGGCCAGCATGGGCGCGCCTGCGATGGCCGGTGGCACGCTCGCCCGCGAAAAGGACGTTTGCCGGTCGCTCCTGCGAACCGTGGGCGCGAAGATGATCATCCTCGACGAGGTAAACGGCATGCTGGCCGGCACCTTCCGGCAGCAACGCATTTTTCTCAATGCGATCAGGTTTCTGGCCAATGATCTGCGGATCCCGCTGGTTTGCGCCGGAACGGATCTGGCGCGCCAGGCCTTGCTGACCGATGCGCAGCTGGCCGAGCGGTTCGAGGCGTTTCATCTGAAGCCCTGGCGGAACGATGCCGCCTTTGCAGGGCTCCTGAAGAGCTTCGAGCGCATTCTGCCGCTGCACGCGCCCTCAGATCTGATGAGCCCGGAGGCCAGAAATCGGATCCACAAGCTCACTTCAGGTGTGACGGCACGGATATTTCGCCTGATCGAGACCGCGGCGGAAGAGGCGATCCGCAGTGGCAAGGAACGCCTCGATGTGGAGAGCTTCGGCGACGATCTGGTGCTGCCGCTGGTGTCGATGACGGAGACCGCGCGAAAGCGCCGGAAACGGGCACCACAACCGGTCGGCGCATGACCACACCGCTGCGGTTGCCGGTTGCGCCGCGGCCCTTCCGTGACGAGTTGCTCTCTTCCTGGATGGTCCGGGTTGCGGCCCAGTACGGGTTGGAAACCCCGGGGATGAGCGCCTGGTTGGCGGGGCAGGGGAGGGGCGTGCAGCCCTCGCGTCCAGTGAACGATATCGCCCCAGATCCAGAGCTTCTCAGGCTCTGGGCGCGGGCCTGCCGGGTTGATCCCGTGCGTCTCATGCGACTTTCTCTGACGTCCCGATTTTCAGATCGTCCACTGACCTGGTTTCTGGAGAGGCCAAGGGTGCCGGTCTGCCTTGCCTGTTTCGATGCCGATGTCACAGCCGGATGCGACAGCTACCTGCGTTCAGATTGGCGGCTGGCGGAGCACGTCGCCTGCCCAACCCATGGCGAGATGCTGCGCGACCGCTGCCCTGTTTGCAGCGGAAATTTACGGGTGTCCTTTCGGATGCGAGGTGGCTTGCTGCGCCCGTTTTGCCGCAACTGCGATACTCTGGTCACCGGCAAAGGAGGGGAGGCGGAGCGCCCCATGGACGTAGAATTCGCCGCAGCTATTCTCAAGCTTCAACATCAAGTTCAGGGGATTGTTCGGGGGGACTCAGACCATCGCGCGCGCCTGGAACACGCGATCCGCGCCCTGTGGGCGCCGCTTGACCGGGTGGGTGCGGCCCGGCCGGTTCTGGCACTCTGGTTCGATCAGCCGGGATGGCATTGCCCCTTCGAGGCGCGGGTGGCCGTGAGCAGGGACGCGCCTCTACAACACCTACCGGCGCGTTGGCGCGCCCTGACCTTGGTCATTCTGGGCGACCTGTTCGGCGCGGCGCTGGTTTTCGACGCTGAGATGCCCGAGAGGGCGTGTTGGCTGTTCGGTCGAGCCGCGCCAATCATTCCTCGCCGTCAGAGCCGGTGGTCAACATCCGGCAAGGTAAAGAACCCTCTTGACCGCGCGACGGGAAGAGTCCACAGATTGAGCAAGAGCCCGGTCCACCCATTGAATGGGAATTTCCTCGACGAGAGGGCCGATTTCGGGCCAGTCCACCCATGAAATTAAAACGACATCGTCATATTGCCGAGTATATTTCTTTATGTCCGATAATGCAAACTTATTGGACATATCGACGAACTGAAAGGTGGGGCGGTTTTCGCGCTATTCTCTGGCAGAAAGCGCCGCGCAGGTGTAGGCTTTAAGCATGACATTTGCCCGGCCGGATCACATCAGCGACCTCGACACGTTACTCCGGATGCCCGCCTGGATCACCTCCACGCGTGCTGAAACCCTTGAAGATGTTGCGTTTTTGTCGGGCGCGGCGTTGAACCACCTGCATCTTGTGTTGAGCCGCGTTGACCTCCCCCACGCCTTGTTGCGGGACCGGCTCGCGTTGCGCGCGGCTGCCGCTTGTGGCGCGTTCTCTGGGCGGCCGGAGCGAGAGGCGGAGCTGCGCGATGCCGTACACCTCTTACGCCCCGGCGATCTGGCCGGACCTGCCGGTGAAACCTACCTGGCCTGGCGGCGCGCTGTGGAGCGGCCGGTGTCGATCAAGGCTCTGGACCGAGCCTTGCCGACCCTCGAGCCGGGCCAGATTGCCGCGTGGCTTGATGCGGGGAAAGGGGCGCCGGTGACCCGGGCCGCGATGGTGTTGGAGGCTGTACTGAGCGAGGCACCCCGTGCCGAAGTGCCAGCGTTGATCCTCGCCGAAGCGGCGCTGGCCCAAGCCCTCGGTTGGGATCACTGCCTGCCGCTCTTGGCCGCGGGCCTCAAACGCGCCGATCTGCGCAAGGGCGGCGAGGATCTGCATCTGGCCTGTCATCGCGCGGCACGCCTCTCGGCCAGCGAGGCCCTGCGCCTTGCCGGTGATCTCGCGCGCCGGGCGGCGCATCTGAAGGCGGTGGCACCCAAGCTGCGCGCCAAGGGGGCCGGGGAGGCGGTCGCGATCTTCCTGACCCGTGATGCGGTCGCGCCGGGGGCCTTGCCCCTGCCGGATCGGGCCGCGCGGCGGCTCTGTGACCGGCTGGTCGATCTCGGCGCCGTGCGCGAGCTGACCGGGCGCGACACATTCCGGCTCTACGGGGTGTGATGATGGCCAAGGATCACCCCGAATCCGATCTGGACCGCGAGCTGGAGAACCTCCCGGCCGAACTTCGGTGGCGCGAATGGATGCGGCGGATCGAAGCGGTGCTCTTTGCCTCTGCCGCGCCGGTGTCGCGCGAGGATCTGGCGCGGGTGGTGGGGCAGGGGGTGTCGGTCGATCTGCTCATCGGGGATCTGGCGGAGGTATTGACCGATCGTCCTTATGAAATTGCCTGCGTCGCTGACGCCTGGATGTTGCGGACGCGGGCGGCCTATGCCCCCGCGATCCGCGCGGCGGCGGATCTGGGCGATCAGCGCGTCGATCTGAATGAATTCGACATCGCCGTTCTGGCCGCCATCGCCTATCACCAGCCGATCACCCGCGACGGGCTCAAGGACATTTTCGGCAAGGAGATCAGCCGGGACCTGATCGGCCGGCTGCACGCGCGCAACTTGATCGGGACCGGTCCGCGGTCTCCTCGGCGAGGGGCGCCCTACACCTTCGTGACGACAGAACAGTTCCTGATTGCCTTCGACCTGCCTTCCCTGCAGGACCTGCCGGACCGCGAGCAGATGGAGGATGCAGGTTTGTCCGCAAAGGCCTGAGGGTCTGCGGTCCCAAAAAGATCTGTGTCAGTTGAACCTGATGGAAACCGAACACTAGAACCCGGCACGACGCCGACGGTACCGCACCGTTTGCCGAACAGGTTTGCCAAACAACACGTCCGGGCATTGCCAACTTGTTTGTTCGCGGCGCTTTGCATAGGCGACGTGGATGAAGATGCCGACCGACATGCCGCGCCTGAAGGGCTTCCGTTACCCACGTGGGATCATTTCCTATGCTGTCTGGGCCTACCACCGGTTTGCTCTCAGTACCGCGGATGTTGAGGATCTGCTTGCCGAGCGTGGCGTGATGGTCAGTCGCGAAACCGTTCGCAAATGGGTGAACCGGTTCGGTTCACACTTCGCCACTTGCGTGAAGCGGGACCGGCCCGCTGCCAACGACAAATGGCATCTTGATGAGGTCGTGATCCCGATCAATGGACGAAAATTCTGGCTGTGGCGGGCAGTCGATGCCAACGGGGACTTCCTGGATATCCTTGTTCAATCGCAGCGAAATGCGAAGGCCGCTCGGCGTTTCTTTCAACGGTTGGCTGACCGTTTCGGTGAACCGCGGGTTGTCATAACAGATAAATTGCGCAGTTATATCAAACCGATCAAGTCGCTTGCTCCGAGCGCAGACCACCGGGCGCACAAGGGGCTGAACAATCGGGTCGAAGGGTCACATCGGCCGACCCGAAAGCGAGAGAAACTCATGGGGCGTTTCAAATCGCCAAGGCAGGCGCAGCGGTTCCTCTCCGCCCACGATCAAATCAACACGATGTTCAGACCCCGCCGCTATCGCCTTTCCGCCAAATCCTACCGTCACGCTCGTACCGATGCCTTCGATCTATGGCACCACTATTCGCTCGAAATGGTCGCCTGAAAAGCGAGCCGGACCATCAGTTCAAACTTGCCAAAACAAGTTGGCAATGCCTCCGCGGTGCTTCGTGAAACGGCGGGATCATATTCTGGGGGCGCAGATCCCTCCGGTCGGTCTGCGCGTACCTTATGTGACGGGTATCAACGCGGACCATCATCCATACTCGTAACGGTCATGATGATATGCACAAGCGCATCACGGCACGATTGTGGACATTCCTCGAAATTTTCGACTCCCAGAAGCGTTTCCAGAGCCCCTTCCAGTGTCAGGCCGACAGGTGCCGGGGGCCTGTTCGTCAGCCATTGGTACGCTATGGCAATCTGAATTTGCTCGGCCAACAACTCGATCGACTTGACCTTGGCCCGAAGGATTTCCTTCTCATGCCGCGGGAACTCTAGCCGTTGCGGCTTCAGTGCGCGGCGTATCTCGCGAAGTGGCAACACGGTCATTTCGCGCCAACTCGCCACGTTCCGGCGCATCTCAGCTAGTTCATCGGTCGATAGGTCCCTGCAGAGGCCATGTCCGGCAAACAGGACAACGAGCAACTCAATGACATCCACATTGGCGTCGTCCTGAAGTGTCAGACACGCGTCTGAGACGCCCGGTCGATGATAGAAATCCAGTGCGAATTTCCAAATGGGGCTTTCAAGTTCAAGCACTCTTCAACCTTCATTTCCATTGGGAGCGTCGAAGCCGCAATGCGCAGATTTCACGCATGTACGTATGCCTCGGCCGACATCACTCCTTTTTGCAAGGTTGTGCCGACAGGCGCGCGGGTCGCTGCTGGGGCTTACATCACGTATCCTGTCTAGTTTTGATATCGTCCGACAAATACTCGGCTGCTACCTTCAGTACAGAAACGACATCCTTCTGTCTTTTGGAATCAAAGCGGTAGATAGGTGCAGTGATGGTCAATGCTCCAATAGCGCGGCTTCGGTCACCACGCACAATTACTGCGGTGGCACCCACATCCGCCGCGAATTCTCCGTTATTTGTCGCGTATCCATTCTGGCGAATGGTTTTCAATTGACGCCGTAGGACGTTGGGGTCGGTGATTGTCATGTCAGTATATGCTTTAAGGGGGTGCGTGAGGAACTCTTCGATCTCGTCGTCTGAACACTCCGCCAATAGTACCTTTCCGGACGCGGTACAATGTGCGGGATTGCGCTGACCGGGCGTGGCGAAATGGGTGATTGCATTGGGGCCCAGAGCTTGGGTGATGCTCACGGATTCATTGCCATCCCAGATGCTCAGGTTCACCGTTTCAGAGAGTTTCTGCGCCAATTCTTCTAATTTTGGCCGAACCAGCGTTGTCAGGTTTAGGCTCGTCAGCAGTGGCGCCGACAGCGCTATCAGCCCGAGTCCTAACTGGAACTTCGCAGAATCCGCCAGACGCTCGACCATACGTTCCTCTTCTAGCGTTGCGACGAGTCGGGAAATCGAACTTTTGTCCAGGCCGGTCCGCCGCGCGATTTCGTTGATGCCCAATGGCGGGCGGGATTTGGACAGACATCTCAATATTTCAACGACATGCACTGCCGCCCGGATTGTCCGGCGGGGCTTCGTCGCGCTGTCGGCTTTCCGCTCTGAATTCACCAACGGTCTCCTCCCTCCAAAATTAGTATTGACAGGCATGTAATTTCTCCCAAGTATAGTCTAACCAACATCGTTGGTCAATAGCCAACCATACGACGAATGCAAATGATGGAAAGGGGGGGGCAGTGGAAACTTTCAGAGAGCTGATCCACTATCTCGATGAGCGCCAGGAGCTGGCGGTTGTTGACAGGCAAGTGAATCCGAAACACGAACTGACCGCCGTCATGCGGCACATGCAGGCGGGACCCAACAATGCGCTGATGTTTCGGAATGTCGCGGGATCAGACATCCCCGTCGTTACCAATGTGTTCGGCTATCGCCGCACGGTTGCTGCCGCCCTTGGGCTGGAAGAAAAGGACCTGCTGCGAACGCTGGTCTCCCAGGAGGCACGCGGGCTGCCTGTCGATCGCGTTGACAGCGCCCCCGCTCAGGAGGTGGTAACGCTTGCACCCGATATCGACGTGGCACGCGACATCCCTCAAGTGGTGTTTTCCGAACACGATGCAGGCGCCTATATCACCGCCGGTGTCCTGATTGCTCCACATCCCGAAACGGGCGCATATAACGCGTCCTGGAACAGATGCCAGCTGGTCGGCAAGGACAAGCTTCGCGTGCGAATGATGCCGCCGCAACATCTTGGCCGTTACCACGCCGAAGCCGAGGCAAAAGGCCAGAACCTGCCCTGTGCCATCGTCATTGGCGCCCCTCCGGGCCTCATGTTCTCCGCGGCATCCAAGGTCCCCTATGACGCCGACGAGCTGGAAGTCGCGGGGGCGTGGCAGGGAAAACCGCTGCGCGTGACTCGCTGCAAGACGATTCCCGTCGATGTACCCGCAGATGCCGAAATGGTCATTGAGGGCGAAGTCATTGCCGACATTCGGGAGGATGAAGGCCCGTTCGGAGAATTTACCGACAGCTACGTGCCGGTGATGAAGAACCACGTCTTCAAAGTGACGGCGATCACACGCCGCAGTGACGCAATCTACCACACCATTCTCGCTGGCGGGACCGAAGACCTGAACCTGGTCGGCGTGCCCATCCAGACGGAAATTTACAAAAAGGTTTCCTCCTTCGTCCCCCAGATCAAGGATATCGCGACACCCGGCTATGTCTTCGGCTGCGTGATCTCCATCAACAAGCAAAACGAAGATCAGGCGCGCAACGCGGTGCTCGCGGCACTTGGCGGATATTCCTGGACCAAGATTGTCGTTGTTGTGGACGAGGATGTTGATCCGTTCAACGCGGCTGACGTCTTGTGGGCGATACAGACGCGCTCGACGCCGGACACCGACGTTTACACGATCCCTCGCGTCTCAAGCTACACGCGGGAAGACGTACGCGAAGTACATAGTGGCAAGCTCGGCATAGATGCCACTGCGCCACTTTCCATGAAACCACTCTTTGAACGTCGCCGGTTCCCCGGGGAAGAATCAATCAAACTGGAGGACTACATCAATGACCGGGATTAGCATTGATAGGATCGGAGAAGCGGTCGATCACCTGGTAACGGCACCGATTTCCAACTGGACGATACTCAAGGGCCTGCCGCTGATGAAGCTGTACGCGGCCTCCCGCGCGATGGCCGGCGGTCCCCTGACCCTTGCTGCGGCAAACCTGCTGCAAGAGCGCATTGCGCCGGGGGACCGGGTGCTCGTGCTCAGCGGCTTTCTGATGCGCGGGTACGGTCTGCCCGAAACGGACGGCCCGATCGGTGCGGCGGTTCTGGCGCGCGCACTCGCGCTGGGGTTCGGCGCGGTGCCGGTCGGTGTTTCGGAGGACTCCGTGGTAGATTGCATGAAAACATGCTTTTCCACGGCCGGGCTGATACCTGCCGATGTCGAGGATCTGGATTCAGGGCGCAACAGGTGCGCTTTGCTGTCCTTTCCCGTCGATCCCGCCAAAGCCCAGAAGGCCGCCCGTGACATGCTGGCACGCCTGAAGCCGACCGCTGTTATCGCTGTAGAGCGCCCCGGCGCAGGCAGTGACGGAGAATATCATGGCGGTGGCGGCTTCGAGATATCGTCCTTTACCGCCAAGACCGACGCTCTGTTCGCCGAGGCCCGCGCGCAGGGTATCGCGACCATCGGCATCGGCGATCTCGGCAATGAGCTTGGGATGGGCAACGTGGCAGATATCGTCAAGACGGATGTTCCGCTCGGCGATGTGATTGCCGCAGAACTGGAATCCGATGTTGCGGTCGTTGCCAATATCTCGAATTGGGGCGCCTACGGCGTCGCCGCCTGCATTGCTGCGATGGCCGGAAACCCGGCCGCATTCCATGACGGCGAGCAGGAAATTCGCCTGATTGATGCCTGCGTCCGCGCCGGTGCAATCGACCCAGTCGGCGGCCAGCTGCGCAATTTCGTCGATGGAACCGACGCGAGAACCAACGCGGCCATGGTGGACCTGCTTCAGTCTCTGGTCCTGCTCAGCCAGCGCGAAGCAGCCAATATCAACAACTACCAAGAGTCCTGGACTAAGTGATGACGCCCGACATCAGCAAAAGAGAGGTGGGACGGAAGGTGGGATTGATCATTCCGTCCCCCAATACGGTGATCGAGCCGGATTTGCGGTGGGCCGCACCTGCGGGGCTGTCCTTCTTTTCAACCCGGGTCATGCTGCACGACACCACACCCGACGGATTGCGTGCGATGAACGCCGGGGTTGCCTCTGCCGCCGACCTGATTGCCCAGGTGACGCCGGATGTCGTGGTGTATGCCTGCACCAGCGGCTCATTCATCGACGGCGTCGATGGCATGAACCAGCTGGTTGCCTCCATCGCAGACGTGGTGGGCTGTCCCGTCGTTGCGACGTCGGAATGCATGATCGCCGCCTTGAAAGCGCTGAATGTCCACCGCGTCACGCTCGTCACCCCCTATCTCGACAGCGTGAATGAAACCGAAATTGAATTTCTTCGCAGTTCCGGTTTTGACGTCGTGGCCACGGACGGGCTTGGCCTGTCAGGCAAGGCCATCCGCGACGTCGACCCGCGCGAGATTGCCGATCAGGTCCAAAGGGCCGACACGCAAGCAAGCGATGCCGTGTTTGTCAGTTGCACGGATTACCGGGCACTCGAAGTCGTCGACACATTGGAGGCAAAGCTGGGCAAGCCGGTCCTGACCAGCAACCAGGTCACGCTTTGGGGCATTCTCCGCGCCCTCTGCATGCCAACGACACTTTCCGGCTACGGGAGATTGCTGGCATGACATATAATCCGCGCAATCTCAGCATGGCCTCTGTTCGCCTCTACGAGGGCGAAACCTCGATCGAGATGATCGCAGAGAAATATCACCTCGATCCGTGCTCCATTTTGGACTTCTCCCTGAACGTCAATCCGTTCGGCCCACCGCCGCAAGCAATCGCTGCGGCAACGGGTGCATTGGAGCTCACAAATCTGTATCCGGATATCAGGTTCCTGAAACTTCGCACCGCGCTGGCCGAGCGCCACTCTGTCGATGAAAGCAGCCTGTTCTTCGGCGCGGGTCTGGACGACGCCCTGAAACTCATCATTCATGCGTGGACGACGGAAAACGACAAGGTCCTCATCCACGTTCCGACCTTCCCCCGTTACGAACTGGAGGCGACCTTACGAGGCGCTGAAACCATTGCCGTTGAAAATGACGCCATTGACTCCGTCAACCTGCAAAAAATGCACGCGGCGCTGAACGAACATGCGATTGCACTTACCTTCCTGTGCACACCGAACAATCCAACCGGCGCACGCATTTCGAACGCGGATGTGGTCGATTTCGCCAGGCGGCACCCAGACACGCTGTTCATCGTGGACGAAGCCCTGATCTACCCGTTGGAAGAGGGTGCGGTTCCGCTGGTTCATGAATACCCGAACGTTGTCGTATTGCGCACATTCTCGAAATACTACGGCCTCGCCGGTCTACGGATTGGCTATGCCATCGCTGACCCTGAACTGGTGCGCATTGCCGAAACCGGACGGCCGCCGTTCAACATGACCGGGCCCAGCGTCCAGGCCGCGGTGACGGCACTTCAGGAAACTGAATTTCTGGACCGCTGCAAAGCCGTTTTTGCGAAAGAACGCGAATGGTTCACCGTCGCGCTTGGAGCCCTTGATCAAATCTCGGTAAAAACTGCCGCCGCCAACATGCTCTTGCTGGATCTGGGAGATCGAAACCCGGGCGAGGTCGCGGAAGCGCTTGCAGCGGCGGGTGTCGTTGTCGCCGACGCAACTTCGTTTCGCGGCCTGGAGCAGAGCAACCTGTTGCGCGTGTCGCTACGCAGTCGAGAGGAAAATTTGGTCCTTTTAAACGCACTAGGAGCAATCGTATGACCGATCAATCAAATGCCGGAAAACTACGAAAGAGAAGAAACTGGTCCTGGCCGGGTTCCGCAAACAGCATTCTGCTGAGCGCCTTGCTCATACTGGGCTGGGAATTCGGTGTTCGGGTTGGCGATGTTCCGGCGTATCTGTTGCCGCCGCCTTCGGTGATCTTTTCCCGAATGGTAAGCGAATTCGACGAAATACTCTACCATACCTCGATCACGACCATCGAAGTGGTCGTCGGTTTCGGATTATCCATCATTGTCAGTATTCCTCTGGCGGCCGTACTGTCGCAGTTTCGCTCGCTTGAGCGGGCGCTGTATCCCATCCTGGTCGCATCCCAGACCATCCCGAAGGTCGCGATCGCCCCGCTGATCGTCGTCTGGTTCGGGTTTGGGCCGCTTCCCAAAATTCTCATCGCCTTTCTGATCTGTTTCTTTCCGATCGTGGTCGATGCGCTGATCGGCTTCCGGTCAACACCCAAGGAAGTCATATGGCTGGCCCGTTCCATGGGAGCCTCGCGCAGGAGGATATTTCTGAATTTCCAGGTGCCTGGCGCCCTTCCGAATATCTTTGCCGGGCTGAAGGTTGCCAGCACCCTGGCGGTCGTAGGGGCGGTGGTCGGCGAATTTGTCGCCGCGGACCGGGGGCTTGGGTACCAGTTGATCCTCGCCAACGGCACGCTGGATGTCAGCCTGTCATTCGCCGTTCTCGTGGTTCTCAGCCTTCTTGGTATCGCCTTGTTCGCAATTGTTGATCTCGCGGAACGCCTGATGCTGCCTTGGCACGTTTCTCAACGCATCAATCACAAAAGATAGTGGGTTAAACAATGGCACATACTTTGGAATTCTCAGGCGTAGACAAGATTTACGAGACTTCAAGCGGCCCGATCCACGCGCTGAAAAATATCGACCTCAAAGTTGAATCCGGCGAATTCATCGCGATCGTTGGCCCCAGCGGCTGTGGCAAGAGCACGCTTTTGTCACTCGCGTCGGGGCTGGAGTTTCCAGACAGGGGTGACGTTACGCTTTCCGGCAAGCGGATTGAAAGGCCGGTCACCGATGTCGGCATCGTCTTTCAGTCCGATGTTTTGCTGGATTGGCGGCGGGTACTTGATAACGTCGTTATCCAGGCGGAAATGCGCGGCCTTGACCGTGAAGAATACGGGCAAAAGTCAAGGCAACTGCTCGCCAATGTCGGGCTTGCCGGTTTCGAGAAAAAGTATCCCTATGAACTGTCCGGCGGCATGCGCCAGCGCGTTTCGATTTGCCGCGCACTGGTGCACAATCCGCCACTTTTGCTGATGGACGAGCCATTCGGCGCACTCGACGCTCTCACCCGAGAGCAGATGGTCGTCGATCTGCATGACATCTGGCAAAAGTCGCGCAAGAGCGTCCTGTTCGTTACCCACGACATACAAGAGGCGATTATCCTGGCTGACAGGGTCATCGTCATGACGCCGCGCCCAGGCTGTATCGCAGAGATACTGGACGTGGATCTACCGCACCCGCGGACCCCGGAAATCATGCAAACCAAACGGTTTATCGAACTGGCTCAATACGTCCGGCACGTGTTCGAAGAGCATGGCGTGCTGAAAAAATATCAACAGAAGGAGGAAGTACTATGAAATTTACAAGAAGAAAGATGCTGGGAGTCACCGGCTCGTTATTTGGCGGCGCTCTTGCCGGCGGCATCATGCCAGCCTGGGCGCAGGATCTGACCAAAGTCACCGTACGACTCGCCTTTTCCTACAATGGCCACCGTTCTCCCTATCTCCTCGGCGTCGACAAGGGGTTCTACCAGGAAGAAGGCCTGGAAGTGGAAGTCCTCGAGGGCAAGGGCGTCACCTCTTCCATGCAACTGGTTGCAAACGGTGACGATACCTTCAATATCGTTGATCCACCCTCTCTGATGCTGGGCGTGGCGCAAGGCATGCCGCTTCGCCAGGTGGCGCAGCTCTACCAGATCAGCCCCAACGCCCTGATCAGTTGGAAAGAGCACAACATCAAGGGGCCCGCCGATCTGGTCGGCAAGACGATCACCAGCCTGCAGGGCGATACGACAACAACCATGTTGTACGCTCTGCTTGCCAAGAATGGCATCAACCGCAATGACCTGAACATCGTTGCCGCCGATGGCGGGACGCGCAACCAGACCTTCCTTGGTAAGCGCGCCGAGGCTGTCACCGGCTTCTACAACGATTCCTACATGGGGTTCCGTGACGCAACCGAGGACAATGTCGACTACTTCCTCTATTCCAGTTTTGGCGTTGACACGATGGGTGACGGGATCGCGGCACACACCGACACGATCGAAAACTCGCCAGAGGTTGTTGCGGGGTTTGTCCGGGCCACTCTCAAGTCATATGACTATGCTTTGGAACATCCCGAGGAGGCGATTGAATCTCTCGTAAGCCGCGCATCAAGTCGCAAGGCTGACGTGGAGATTCTGAAGCTGCAAGCAACGGCGAGCCTTCTCGAGGGCACGAATGGAACTGAAAAAGGCGTTGGCTATTCATCCAAGGAACGCTGGGAAAACGCTCAGGCGCTTATGAATGAGTTCGGTGGATTGAATCAGACCGTTGACGATGTTTCGGTCTACTACACCAATGAGTTTCTGCCCGAAGCATAGTTAAAAAGGTCGCATTTCATGTCGCAACCTCATCCACAACGTTTGATCATCGGCATAAGCGGTGCTTCGGGCATTGTATACGGCGTGCGCGCTCTCAGAGTGCTGCGCGACCTTAATATCGAGACCCATCTCGTGATGACGCAATCGGCGCAGGTGACGCTTGCGCATGAAATGAAACTGAAGGTCAGCGAGGTCCATGGCCTCGCTGACAAAGTTTACAAGCCCGAAGACATTGGAGCGGCGATCTCCAGTGGTTCGTTCAAAACGATGGGAATGCTGGTTGCGCCCTGTTCCATCCGAAGCCTCTCGGAAATCGCCAGCGGCGTCACCTCGGGGTTGCTGTCTCGTGCCGCCGATGTCGTCCTCAAAGAACGACGCAAATTGGTTTTGATGGTGCGTGAGACACCCTTGCATCTGGGCCACCTTCGCAGTTTGGAGCAAGTAGTGGAGATGGGGGCTATTGCAATGCCACCGGTCCCTGCCTTCTACGCCCGCCCGCAAAGTATCGACGAAATAGTTGATCACACCGTTGGTCGCGCATTGGATCTGTTTGGAATCAAAACGAAGATTGTTCGTCGCTGGGGAGAGGAAATTGGGCCAAAATAGTTTGATTGCAGTTATGTGGTTTGGATTCAAAAAAATAATTCGAAAGTATCCGTTATCATTATGGTTCTGATGATGTGACCGCCCCTCGACGGCCTCGATGTGCCAAGGTGGGTCTGCGATGATCCACAAAAAAGGACAATCATGTCGGAGGTTATCACGGTAGGGCTCGATCTGGCGAAGAATGTATTTCAGGTGCATGGGGCCGATGGCACTGGCCGCGCCGTCCTGCGCATGAAGTTGCGGCGGGCTCAGGCCGAAGCCCTGCCCGAAGTGGACGAAGAATGGGACCCCTTCGAGGAGGACTGATCGCCGCCCTCCTCCTGCCCGCGCGTCAGCGAAGGCGGCAAGCCCACCATCGCCGCCACCCGTGACGCCGCCCGCCTCGCGCTCGAGGACGAGGCCAAGACACACCCCATGGTGCAGGCCGTCTTCTCCGCCTTCCCCGGCGCCAAGATCACCGGCATCCGGACCCCCGAGGAACAGCAGGCCGACACCTGCGCCGTGTAGCGAGATAAGGTAAGCGACGGCTGAGGCACACGTTGCTGTCCCCGGCGTTGGCTGCGATTTGATACCCATCTCATGATGGGGAGTGCGTTTCGCAATGGAGGCTCAGACTGCGTTTCTCAGATCGCTCGGCGTGGAGATTTTCGACAGCGGGCATCGGCGGTGGCCTGAGGCCGTGAAGGCGCGGGCCGTTGCAGAGACGCTGGAACCGGGCACGTCAGTCAACGCGGTGGCGGTGCGTTACGGGGTGAAGCCGAACCAGCGGGATTGCCAACTTGTTTTCGCCTATTTGAGAGGAGCGAGACCTCTGCCTGTCAGGCGGTCATTTCGGCAGCATAGCCTCTCCA
>NZ_CP049042.1 GCF_011040495.1 Pseudohalocynthiibacter aestuariivivens
GAATCCCGCGATAGGTCATTCGGGACCTGTGAAATCGTCTTGGAATTCGGCGACCCAGTCATCCAAGAGCTCAGACATCAACGTGTCGAATTGAGTTTCATTGTACTCTTCGAAGTACTGGGCGACCCATTTGGCACGATCGAGCAAGCGCTGCGCGTACGATGTGGTCAGTGCTTCAACAAAGAAGGAGGAATACTCCCCTGCACGGTAGTAGATCCCTTGGTCGGTAATTGAACGCTCAACAAGTTCGCGAGACATGAGTAGATCCAGTGCCGCGTAAACCGCCTTTCTCCTAACCTGTGTCACCGGTGTGGTGATCGGCGTCGATGGATGCAGATCTTCGGGACCATCCAGCAAACTTGTTCTGACGACCAGGTAGTCGAGAGCAGTGAGCCGCTGAATGTCGAGCTCCCGCGGAAAACTTGCGTGCAGGGCCATAACTGCCCGTAACCCGGTCTCAAGCGCGCCGTTTGAATGGTGATCGGTTCAGGCTGTCTACTTTTTCCATGTCAGCCTTCCATCGTTGGCGAGTTGATGGCAAACGCCTCTTCTGTCCGCCGGCCGAGCGGCTCTATTAAGGGGATGCGCATCAAGAGCCAAGGTCTGAGCCATGTCTGTCACTGCGACAACTCTCGCGTAGCCGTCCGGATGCGACTTGTCATGCGTGTCAGCGACGCCATCGTGGATTTCATCCTGCAGCGACTCGAATGTGCCGGGTTCGGTTTTGTCGCGAACGAACACACGTAGGGATTCAGCGTGAAAAAACGCTTCACGAGAGCGTTTGAGATGGTCGTTGAGAGGCTTCCACTTTGTGATCTCGGACAAGGATATCTGCGCTTCGCCGGCATGGTCCGCATAGGCCTCGAGCAACCGGTCTACGTAGTTCCTTTCGTGGGCTTCGACTTCCTCGGGAGGCATTTCCGACTTCGGCCGAGGCGGAAGTCCGCTACCAAACCGCCTTTGGTGATATCGAGTCTTTCCATGCTGCTCGATCACTTTTCGTGCTGCAGGAGCCTTGAAGACACGGAAATCGAAGTTGTTCACGTATTTCGAAAAGTCGCCGACAAGTTCGATAACCTGCTTGTCAGTCACCCTTTTGGAAATGGATCTTTCCCACCCTTCGATGACTTTTTCCTTTAGCTTGGATGCATTGCCCAAAAGCAGATCGAGAGTGGGTGTTGTGCCTTTTGGGGCGATGAAGAAGCAGGCCTTTGGTGCTTTGTAGTCGCCGCAGAACGAGTACCAGAGAATCTTCCCGATCTCTGGCGCGATGTCGGTGAATCCAAGTGGACGTGCATAGTGCTTGCACTGATAGTTGTCCCAGTCACCCAAGAAGCAGTCGGCATCCATGAAACCCGCCACGTCGATCCCTTTGTCGCCGGAACCGGTCGGACGAACCACATCGGCATAGATCTCCTTCAGCGAATGAACCCACTCATCGACGAATGTTTCCCACTCATCGGAGTCGTAAGTGAAGATCAGCCTTAAAGGATCGATCTTTGGGCCGTCCTCAAAGCCTGCGGCGGAGAGGGTCGTATCGTGGGGAAGTTCCTTAATTGCGCATTCGAACTCGATCATGGAGACCAATTATCAGATTTCTCTACCTAAAAGTGTTGTCACAATATCAAGCGTTCCTCGGTGATCAATCTGCAATTTGTAGTGCGATGGGCCTAACTTGGAAAAGAGTGATCGCTGCGGCCTTTGTCTCCACCCGGCAGATAGAACTCCGTAATCCCCCGCTTCCCCTCGGCCCGCCCCAGCTGCACGATGACATCGATGGACTTCCGGATATATTCCCGCACCTCGGCGAAGGTCAGCGGTGTGCCAGCCTGCAGCACCATGATCGCAAGCCGGTCGATGGCGAGTTCCGCGGTTTCTGCGTGGATGGTGGAAACCGACCCACCATGACCGGTGTTGATGGCTTCGAGATAGGTCAGGGCCTCGGCCCCGCGCAACTCGCCGACGATAATCCGGTCGGGGCGCATTCGGAGGGAGGCCTGGAGAAGGGCGTTGGCGCTGCGTTGCGAGCCGGAACCTCGGTCGGCCAGGAGGGCAACAGTGTTCGGCTGGCCGGGGAAAAGCTCAAAGGCGTCCTCGATGGTGATCAGCCGCTCGTGTTCGTTGATGTGCGTCAGAAGGTGGCGGGCGAAGGTGGTCTTGCCGGTCGAGGTGCCGCCGCTGATCAGGACGTTGAGCCGCGCCTCGACCAGGGTCTGAAGTGCTGCTTCAAGGTGCTCTTCTGCGAGACTGGCGATGTTCTTCATCTTCTCGGCGCGGAGGCATCGAGCGAGACAGCCTTGCCGAAGAGATAGGCCGGGGCGTAATCTTGGATGCTGCCCGAGGCGAAGAGGCGGATGGTGATCGAGGCGCCGCGATCGATGGCGGGCGGCACGGCGACCTGGACCCGGAGGGGCGGCCCGCATATTCCACCTTGCCGGAGACGAGCGGGTTCTTTTCAGAGACGCGGGCCTTGGCGTCGCCAACGATGGTCTGGGCCATGTTGAGGGCTGTGGTCCGGTCCACGGTCTGGCCCTCGTGGCGCATGGTGGCGTCGCCTGCGACCTCGAGCCAGACCTTGCCGTCCGGGTTGATCGCGATCTCGACCACGTCGTCACGCCTCAGCAGATCGCGGAACGGATCGAGATAGCGCTCGAGGTATGAGGCTGGGCTTTCTGTCCGGTCAATAAATCACCACATCCCGATCCACGAGCACGGTGACCGAGGCTCCCTGATCGACATAGATCGTCGGGGCGATCGAAACCTGATCGGCGATGACGGACCCGACCGCATCCTGCAGGTCGCTGCCGACATCGCCCAGGACGATGCTGGTGGTTTCATTGTTGGCACTTTCAGCCGCGACGGCTGGTGCCGCCCCGATCACGGAAATCAGCGCAGCACCGCCGAAGCGCTCGGCAAACTTGGTGTCGACGAGACCGGTGAGGCCTGAGCGGCCGAGTTGGTCTCCGCCCACGGCGGCGACTTCCATCGAGGTGCCATCCGGCGTCAGGACGCGGGTCCAGAGGATCAGGATACGCTTCTGGTGCATGTCGATGCCGGAGCGGTATTGGCCGAAAAGGCGGGAGCCCCGGGGGATCAGGATCCGTTCCCCGGAAAACGCCGGAACCGGTTCGGAGACAACCGCCACGACAGACCCGGGGAGATCGCTGTTGATGGCGGTCTGAAGCGCCGCCTGGATGACGGAGCCTTGGGTCAGCGTGCGCTCGGGATGGGTGAGGCGGGCGGCCTCCTGCACCTCGAGTGGGCGACGCGCTTTGCAGGAACTGCTCATTGCCGAGAGGACCGGCCCGCCAGTGCCAGCGACCGCCGGATCGGCCACCGCCGCGCCACTTTGGCCACCCCGCGGATCGTCGGCATAAACAACCGCGGGGGATTTGATCTGCGCGGTCAAAAGCTCCTCGGCGATCCGTTCGGCCTCGCGCTGGCGCTGCTCTTCTTCCTGACGCCGGCGCTCTTCGAGAAGGCGCTGGTCGGCGATCAACCTTCGCGGTCCAACTCTGCCTCAAGCCCCTCACGCTGTGCACGCTCGGCGTCGAGCATGGCCTGCAGACCCTCGATGCGGGTCTCGGTCTGGCGCTGCAGGTTGGCAAGCTCGGCTTCTTTCTCCCGATAAGTGCTTCCAATGCTGTCTTCTGTTCGTCGAAGGCTTCGCGCAGGTCAGAAACGGCGGACTGGATTTCCGAATTCCGCGCGGCCTGGCTGGCGGCGAGGGCCTCGCGGAGCTTGGCGATCTCGGCCAGCACCTCAGCGCTTGGTTCCGGGGCAGGGGCGGCGGCACGTCGAGTGCCTCCTCGACGCGCGATTAGCGCGTCATTGACCCGCTGATCTGTTTCGTCGGGTGGAAACTCCAGCCGCCCGCCAGTGCCGGGGCGGCGGTCCTGAAAGGTCTCGACATCGGAGGTCTCGAGTGCGCTGTCACCTTCTTGCAACCGGTCGCCAGGAAGTATGCGACCCCGGCGCCGCCAAGGGCGAGGGCGGCAGCGAGGGCACCGACCCCGAGACTGTTGCCGCGGCGCTTGGATTTGCCGCGCTGGCTGAAGTGATCGAGGCGGTCCTGAAGGTCAGGAGGGGTTTGATCGGCCATGTTCAGTTGCTCACGTAGATGGCGCTCTCGTCGCGCCAGGCGCAGATCGCCTCATCACCAATGCGCAGCGTCCAATAGGTGTTCACTCCGAGGACCCGGACGGTGTTGCCTTGCTGGGTCCAGTTGACCGTGCGCTCACGGCCCTGGTCATCGGCCTTGAAGAGGGCGGGCTGACGACCGTTCTCCGGGAAGACGAAATACGTATACCGCCCGTCGTCGTAGATATGGCTGGGACGGAAGTCGCCCTCTCCCGAGACGCGGTAGTTGTAATTGCGCGTGGCTTCAAAGCCCTTGGGCTGGGTGGCACCTGTCGTGCGGCGTTCCTCGTCGGGGTAGCGGAAGCGGACCTCGAAGAACATGCCGGTGCGGTTCGGGATCGAGTCCTCACGCAGGTGGAAGGAATAGGTGCGTCGGTTGGTGATCACCGTCATGTTGGTGGAAGCATTGGCCACATGTGGTTTGATCGTCAGCACATTGCCGAGCTCGGGGATCGGATCGACCTGGAAGCTCTCGGTGTCGCCGACGATTACCGCATCAAACCGCTCGCCCGCCCCGAAATGAATCGTGGTCGAATGCCTCAGATCAGTCTCGATGCCGGTAACCTGGTTTTCATTATAGACGGCGGTGCGGATGCGGATGTCAAGTGGGCCGCCTTGCGGCGTGGCCTCGGCCAAAGCGGCAACAGGGAAGACAAGCGCGACGAGAAGCATGGTGGGAGCGCGGGCAGGATTTCATCTTCGTCAGTTCTCCAGGGTCTCGGCGTCGACGCGGTAGGAGGTCACCACGAAGCCCAAGGGGTTGGCCCAGACGTCCTGAAGGCGCTGGCGGGTTTCGGGTTGGAAGTCGTAGCCGACGGTGGCGACATAGGACCGCGTGACGGTGCGCGTGTCGCGGGGACGGCGCAGCGTGCGGGTGAAGCGGACCTGGGCCACGCCGCGCTCGATCTGGTTCACCGACTTGATCACCACCTCGATCTTGGCGTCACGGCCATAGACCGTGATCGGGTAGTCCTCGTTGGTGGAGGACCAGAGATCGCGCAATGTGCGGGCGGCGTCGCCATCCGAACGGTCGAGCACCGAGTTGATGCGTTGCTCGCCATCGGTCAGGTCATAGGTTTCTCGGTCGTCGACGTAAGCGACGAGATTGGCCTGGATGATGGCGTCGCTTTCAGACAGGGTCAGCGCCTGGACGGCGCGACCCGGTCCATCTCGCCGGTTTCCTTGTCGACCACGACCACGAAGGTCTCGGTCGATTTGAGCGGAAAGAGGCTCGCGCCTGCGACCATGCCAGCGACGCCGACCAACACGCCGGCCGCTGCTACGAACCAGGCGAAGCGCTCGCGCCGACGCGGCCCGTAGATGAAATCCGCTTCAAACGCGTCGCGGTCAGGCGCGGGGGAACTGGTCACAAACTTCTTCAAAGTCGTTGTCTTTCACATCAGGGTTTGCGGAAAGCCTTGGCGGCGGAGAGAAGCGCGCCGGGGCTTTGCCGGATCATCTCGCCGGTCTTCACCACGCCCACATTGGCCATCTGGTTCAGCTCATGCGGGGATTTGCCTGTGACGAGGCGCGCGGTCGCGCCCGTGCCATACTCCCGCGTGTTCACGAAGCCCTGACGTGCGAGGCCGGTCAGGCCCACGGCATTCGAGGCAATGCCCACGACACCGGTGAGGTTGGAGGCGATATAGGGGACCGAGGCCATGATCCCGGCGCTGAGGATCAGGATCACGAGAAAGGGCAGGATGAGGCTGACGGTCTCGACATCGCCCGGATCGGCGGAGGCATCGCCGATGGCTTCGGCGATCGCCACGATGATGCCCGCCGCGCCTGCGGCGGCGACCGGCATGAGCGCATAGCCGATGGTGGCGCGCGTCCAGGCCTCGAAGAGGGATTGGGTCGGCTTGAAGAGCGAGGTCACGATCATGAAGGGGGCGATCACGATCATCAGCGCGAAGACGATGCGGGCGAAGGCGATAATCCCGGCGGTGACGGCGGCAAAGACGGCAGAAGGACGAAGAAGATGGCGCCCAGGACCGCGCCGAAGACCCAACCCGCCCGGTCGCCGATCGTGTCGCCATAGGCGGTGATGCGGGCGACCATGTTGTCGAGGCTCTCATAGACCCCGGCCTCGTCGCCCGAGCCGGTGAGTGCGAGGATCGAGGCGCCGACGGAGTCGGGCACCCGCGTGACGATGTCATAGATTTCGCTGAAATTGTCCCAGCTCTGCGCGAATATCCCACCAGCGCCACTTTCATGCCGAAGGCAAAGCCGTGCCGAAGGGCAGGGGGCGGAGTTGCATCACCGCGTTTATCCCGAGCAGCACGACGAGGAGTGCAGCCCGGCGGAGATCACGTCACCGACAGCACCTGCCGAAGAGACAAAGCCGTCCTGTGCCACGGTATCCACCGCGGCATCGACCTGTCCCAGAATGTCACGAATGATCCCCATTTACTCGCACAGGCCTCCGTAACCTGAGCTCCAGCGCGTCGGCCTTGCGCGTAGAGATCGAGCACCTTGAACGGCAGTGTGGGTTATCCGAGGTCTGAACCGGGGCAGGGCGGTGTGCGCCTGATCCCAGGTGAACTGATCCAGCAGGCAGGTGCAGGTTCTCTGAAGCGAGTGCTTCCTCGGCGATCAGGATGCGCAGGATCGCGCGGTAGCCGTTGCGCAGATAGGCGGTCTCGGCCAGATCGGCGGGGGTTTCGGAACGCGGCATGCGTCGGCTTCGTCCCGCGCGATGGCCATCGAGCTGAAGGGTGTATCGCCGAACGGATTCCGTGTTCGGGGTCTGGGCCAGCGCGCTACAGTGCAGGGCAGCCAAGACAAGTGCTGCGAGACCAAGCGCCTGAACTGAAACCAAGCTGTAGGTCATGGTCGCTCATGGATCCACCGCCATCGAACCGGAACTTGCGCTCATCCGCGAGGGTTGCGGCATCGACGACGCCGAGCTGGCCGGCGCTGACGCCTTGCGCGCTTCGAGCCGCCAGATCTGGGTCAGGATGATGCCAAGTTCGGCGGTGACGCGGGTGTTGAGATCGACGGCGGCTTTCAGCCCGTCCTGATCGTCGATGAGCCCGACCATGGTCTCGAGCCGTTCGAGACTTTGCCCGCCTCTTCATGGCTTTCCTGCGCCGCGACTGAGAGCATGCGCTGGCCCCGGCGGAGGCGGCGATGCGGTTGTCGGCGGGCTGATCGGAGCCGAAGAGTGCTCAGACGTTCCGAGGAAAGCCGCTGCCCGAGAGCACGCGTTCGACCGAGGCTGACAGTTCTGCGCCGGATTGAAGCCGCTCAGAAAATCACCGCTCGCCAAGCGATTGCGCGGTGTTGAGGGGCGCGACCAGCTTGCCGCGGAGCGCGCGGAACTCTTCGACAGTGGCGAAGAGTTCGCCCAGCCCGCTGCCTTCGATGAGCGAGGTCAGTTGCGCCTCGAGGTTTGTGAGCTGCGACAGCTGGGTTTCCAATTCCAGCCGCATGGTGGCGAGTTGCTGCATTTGGACATTCAGATCCTCGGCCATGTGCTCGAGTTGTGCCACGAACTGCTGAAGCGCCGATCCGTCAAAGGTCGGCACACCCTGGGCCGAGGCGGGCGAAGCAACCCGAGTGTTGTGACCGCCGCGACGGTCAGGAGAAGGTGTCTCATTCGGGAACTCCCATCTGCATGAAGTCGCGCTCGGCCAGCCGGTCGGCAACGAGGTGCTGCGCATAGGCCGCCTCGCGCTGCTGGTTGGCGCCATCAGCCGGACGCGGAGATTGAGGATGCGGCCGATCTCGGCCTTGGCGTAGGTGTTGAGCTCCCAGCCGCCTTGGCATTGGGTTGCGCATCGATCTGCAAGATGATCGCGCGCAGGCGGTTGATGACCTGTTCGGTTGTGGCAGAACTGTCAGCGGCGTAATAGACGCCCGCCTCGGAGATGCTGGCATACTCGGCGAGCGCAAAATCCGAGGGCGAGAGCGTACCGAGCGCGTCGGCACCGCCCACCACGGCTATGTATTCGTTGTAGAACTTCGAGATGTTGCGGACATAGCCTTGGGTCTCGGCAAAGGGCGGCACGCCGCCGTATTCGATCACCCGGCCGGGACCTGCGTTATAGGCCGCAAGCGCATGGGGGATTTTGCCGAAGCGGTTGAGCTGCGTCGTGATGTAACGCGCGCCGCCGCGCAGGTTGTCCTTCACATCATAGCGGTCGACGCCGAGATCGGACGCGGTGCCGGGCATGAGCTGGGTCAGCCATAGGCTCCGACCGGGCTTTCGGCGGCGACGTTGAAGCGGCTTTCCTGCTTGATCAGCGCCTGGAAAAGGCAGCGCCACTGGGTGGCCGAAAGACCCGCGCGGGCCACGCCGGGGGCGCCTGCGAATTCGCCGGCCACCTCGACGATCATCATCTCGACAGTCTCGCGGCCCTCGCCGAAGAGGCGGCTGTTCATCGGGTTTGGATCGGTATTGGGATAGACCGCCGCCACCCCGAAATCCGCATTGCCCTCGAGTGCGCGGATATCGAAGCCGCGACCGGTGATGGCTGCCGTCATCTCCTCGAGGACGCGCAGCTGGTCGGCCTGCACATCGGCCAGCGTGGATTCGGTCCGATCCTTGTCCTGCTGGACGCCCAGATCCTCGGCGAGCGCTGTCACCCGCGCGATGGCGCGGCCGATCGCGGAATTGTCCTGCGTCGGCACGCCCTGGGCTTGGGCGGGCAGGGCGATAAGGCCGAGGCAGAGCCCGGCGGATATGATTGCGGCGCGGCTCATTCCGGACGCGGCAGGGGCTCGAAAGTGCAGCCCGGCTTGGCTGCCTGCTGAACCGGTGCGCCCATGGTCGAGAAGGACAGGGCGGCGCGCGTCACCTGCGGCGCGCCGTTGCGTCCGAAGCAGGGCGAGGTTTTCTCGGTGTATTTCTCGCAAGCTGAGAGAAGCCCCGCGGCGGCGCAAAGCATAAGGAGGAGTTTCGAACTCATATCACATTTCTCCAGAAGTCGGGATTGGCGCGCCAATCGGCGGGCACGCGGGCCTCGCCAGTGGCGCCGCCACCAAGGATGGGGAGGATGTTGCCAAGTGCGGAGAGGTCCGCATCGACGAAGACGCTGTCGCCCGCCGAGCGGACAAGCGCGATACGCTGGCCGATGGTCGGCTGCACGAGAAGTGCGGCTTCCTTGGCGTTCACGCGCAGAAAGTCGTAGTCGGAGATTGTGGCGCGGTCATTTGGGAAGAGGATCTGGGTCGGCACAGTCTCGACAATGGTCTTGCCGACGCGGCTATCCCGCAGCTGGCTCGGATATTGCGTCATCATGATCACGACGCAGTTCATCTTGCGAAGCGTCACCAGCCAGTTTTCCAGCCGCGCCCCGAAATATGGATCGTCGAGAAGCTTCCAGGCTTCGTCGAGCACGATGATGGTGGGGCGGCGATCCTCGACCACGCGTTCGATCTGGCGGAAGATGTAGGAGAGCACCGCCATCCGCTCGGTCGTCATGTCGAGGATCTCGGTCATGTCGAACCCGACGATATCGCCCGTGAGCTTGAGGCCCGCGCCGCGCTCGGGTTCGTCGAAGACCCAGCCATAGCGCCCGCCCGGGGCCCATTCGGCGACGCGGGATTGCAACTCGCCATCGTCATCGAGCGACTGGAACAGGGTCTCGAAACTGGCGAAACGCTGTAGCGCCGCGCCCGCATCGGCGTTCTGGCCGACCGCACTCTGGATATGGCGCGACTGCTCGCCCGAGAGCGTGCCATTGCGCGTGAGAAGTGTCGCAAGCCAGTCCGAGAGCCAGGCGCGGCCACGCTCATCAGTCTCGGTGGCGAGCGGATTGAGGCCCGTGGGCACGCCGGCCCGGATCTCGTTGTAGCGCCCACCAAGGGCGCGGACCGCCATTTCGAGGCCGCGATCCTTGTCGAAGAAAAAGAGCCGAGCGCCGACCCTCTGCGCTTGCGCCGCGAGGAAGGCAGTGGTCAGTGTCTTACCTGTGCCTGTGCGTCCCAAAACCAGCGTATGACCGACGGTGGGTTCCTTGCCGGGGCTGCCTGCCTCGTGAAAATTGAAGCGATAGCCAGAGGTGCCGACCGTGGGCAGGACCGAGATGGTCTGACCCCAGGGCGACTGATCCGGGCCGCGCCCTTCGACGCTGCCATGCAGGGCCGCGAAGTCGGCGAAGTTGATCGAGGAGATGGGCGTCTTGCGCGCGCGGTAGCCGAAGTTGCCGGGCGATTGCGCGAAGTAGGTGGCTTTCAGCGCCATGCTCTCGCGCACGATCACGGACATGATCTCCTGTCCGACGCGCTTGATCTGGGCGGCAGCGCCTTCGAGCGTGTCGCGGTCCGGCGCATAGACCGCGATGGAGAGGTGATGATCCCCAAAGGCGATGCGGCCCGCCTCCTGGTCATCGGCGGCCTGGCCGAGCTGCTCGCGCAGGGAGACGGCGGCATCGTCAGAGGCATGCATCTGGCGGATGATGCGCTGGATGCGCTCGGCCATGATGTTGTTCGGAATCGGGCTGAAGGAGTTCGTCAGCACGATGTCGAGCGGCAGGTCGAGGGCGTCGAGCAGCGTCACATCTGTCAGCGCCGGATAGGTCTTCATCGAGAAAAGCGCGCCGTATTTGACCTGACCGGTCACGGCGTCCGTCAGGGTGACGACGTCGCCGTCAAAGGTTGCGCGGCAGTTGCTCAGGGAGTGCGACAGAGGCAGGGCGCTTTGCCCGAAGGCAATGGGGGAGAATACCCCAGCGTTCAGCGTGTTGAGATAGCCCAACCACTCCCCGCCCGACTTTGTGAGCCTCAAGGGATTGGCCGAGGCAAGCGCCACCTCGAAGAAGCCCATGACCTCGTTCAGTTCCTGCAGGCGCGTCGCGCGGTCCTTGACCCAGGCCTTGCGGGCCAGCGTCCGCAGGAGCGGAATACGTGCGGAGATATCAGGCCGCCGGATGACGCTGAGATAGAGCTGGCGCTTGGCCGGGCGCAGCTCTTTGACATGGGCTTGCCAACGGGCATCGATCGCGGCGGCGAAGCTGTCCCCTTCGATGGGGCGCATCCCGAGATCCTGCGGCACGGAGATCCGGTGGATGTAGAAACCGAAGGCATTGCCGGTTTGGGCGACGATGGCCGCGACTGCGCGTTTGAGCGCGTCGAGCCGGGCGTCCTCGCTGGTCATCGGGTTCAGACCATCAAGGCGCAGGGTCGCCAAGAGGTCGCCCTCGCGCAGCACCATCACATCGTCATCCGCCAGAGCGAAATACGGCAGGTGCTCCGCGAGATAGCTCTCCCGCGCGAACTCCCCGCCGCCCGCTTGAAGGAGTGCCGTTCCGTGAGTGGAAAGAGTGCCTGCATCAAGCGCCAAAGCTGTCGCCTCCGTACAGGGCCCGGTTCTTCGTCGGGCGCACCGATCCATAGGAGACGCGCAGGACCTCGAAGAAATGCGGCTCCCGGTCGGCGACGAACCAGAGGACCGGATAGGCGACAAGGCCGATCAGGAAAAAGACCATCGACTTCGTCCAGATGAACGGCAGAACGACCCCCGTCGCCAGCACCACGAGGTATCCGACGGGGAGGCCCAGATACTTGGGCGGACGGGCGAGGCCCAGAAAGAGGGGGGATCGTTCTGCCAATGCTCTACTCGGTTCTCAGGAGAATCCGTCGACGATGGTGCCGGCCGAGAAAATCAGCACGATTCCGATGATGACCGAGGCGAACCAGCCCCAGTTCAGCCGTCCCATCATGCACATGAAGCCGGTGCCGATGACCGCGAGCGTGGCAACCGCGATCCCGATGGGGCCGGTCAGCGCGGCCTCGACGGTTTCCAGCATAGTCTGGATCGGCGACAAGTCCTGCGCGAAGACTGGCGTTGCGAAGGCCGTCAGGGTTGTGGCGACAGGCAAGAGGCGGCTGAGGCGATGTCTGAGCATGCGAAGTTCCCTTGTTTTACTGAAGTTCGATGAGGACCGGCGCGCGGGCCGGCACCCGCTCTGCGACACGGATGTCCGGCGTGGAAATAGGCGTGCCTGCCAGCCGTGACCGGATCCGATGGATGCGCGCGATGTAGTCGCGGGTCTCGGCGAAGGGCGGGATGCCGGAATACTCGACCACGCGGTGCGGCCCGGCATTGTAGGCTGCCAGCGCCAGGTCGATGTCCTTGAACGTGGCGAGCTGCGCGAGCAGGTAGCGTGCGGCGCCGTCGAGGTTCTGAGTGGGATCGCGCGGATCAACCCCCAAGGCGCGAGCCGTGTCCGGCATCAGCTGGCCCAGGCCGTAGGCGCCCTTGGGGCTGACGGCAGACGGATTGTAGCTGCTTTCCGCCTCGACCAGGGCGTGGAACAGGACTTTCCAGTCGTTAGCACCCAGCCCAACTTGACGCAGGGCGCGATTGCCCGCGTGCCGACCTGCAGTGGCATGGATCAGCGCGAGGATGTCGACGCGACCGGACGGCGCTGTGGCGTCCAGCGAGGCCAGCACAACATTGTCCTCAGCGCCATCACCCAGCCCCGCCCAGGCAGGCCGCTCACCATGAAACGTCCAGCCAGAGGTCCGGGCGGTGCCATCTCGGCCGAAGGCGATGACGTCAGCCGCGCTCCTCGAGGGTGATACTGTAGTCAGGACCAAAGCGCAGATCGCGCCCGTCACCGAATTCGAGATGATGTTTGAAGAGACCCGGCCATATGTTGAAATACCGCGGCTCTGGCCCGTGTGGGGTGATCCGGGTCGAAACCAGAATGGCTTCCGGCTGGCTCTCGCGCAGGTAGATGCACTGGTAGCGCGGCTTGCCATCGTCCGTGAACCCCACGAGTTCATACCGGCAGCGGAACGCGATGCCCTTCTCGGACAAGTCTTTGACACCATCGATGGTGATCAGGATCTGGTTGCGCGCTATCGGCATGTTCGGACTCTCCCCACGAGAGCCCTTCTACTTCACGACACTAAGGCCATAAAGTCATATGGAGTCAATACGACATATTGCAGATAAATACATATTGTAGGATAGTTGCCGCAACTTTTGCGGGAGAGTGGCATGAGACGACAGGCGATGGCGGCAGCTTTGGGGGTAATGGCGGTGTTCGGAGCGCCGGAGAAGGCGCAGGCCTATGATATCGACTGCGCCATCATGCTCTGCATGGCCGGCGGCTTCCCCCCGAGCGCCGTCTGTGCACGCGCCTACCGCACCATGATCCGCCGTATCACGCCATGGCCCAGCCTGCCGCCCTTCGGGTTCTGCACCTTTGCCCATGTGCCGGTCGAACTGGGCGGGCCGGGTGGGGAAGGCGAGCTCGACACGAACCTGCCGGAGTATGAATGGTTGAACCGCACTCATGTGATCTGGTTCACCGGATGGTCATATGAATCGAGGGATGACGGGCGCCGTTGGGCTTGGACCATTCGCTCCTGCGACCGCGAGAACCGGACCTGTCGCTACATTCAGCGGGTCTACGGATCCCACACGCCCTGGCCTGCGACATTTGTTTCCGAAAGTGGACAGGAGATCGCCTATCCGACCAGTGGAGGGCTTTGGCACTTCTATTCCCGCAGCATTATGGTCGAATACGGTGACTACGTGGGCAACATGGGCCACTCGGATTGGTTCTTTTACTGATCCGGAGTGCCTGATGCCTTCAGGGAGAACGGGCGCAGGTCGACAAGGTCTGCATCAAAACGTTCCGGATCGACATGCCAGCGGCGGCTCACCGAGCCATCATTCCAACGGTAATCGGTGAACAAGTGAAACTCTTGTGTGCCGTCGTTCAGAAACCCTTCCTTAAAAGGCCAGGCTATTTTTCGTTTGCCCATTGAGCTCATTACGGTCCGATTGACTAGCTAATGTGATGCTCCGATTGAGTGCGAAGCAAGGGCTGACAACTAGGCGCTAGCGTTTTGAAAGAAACCTTTCGGCAGCGACTGTGAGGGCCTCCGAGGTGCTTTTGAAAAGGTCGAGGGAGGCGATGAACTTGGCGTATTCGACCTCGTCCATCTGGCTGCGACTCAGGATGGCCTGATGAGCAAGCTACCAACGGCGGAGGCCGCAGGCGCGTCTCACTTCCTGGGTGTTCAGTGCTAAACGGTCTCGCGCTTTCATGCCCGCGAAACAGAAACGGCGAGCGAAATGTCGCTACAGGATATCTATTTAATGCGAAATTGCAGATGAGAAGCCCCCTTGTCTTTCCTTGCTTTGACTTGCTTAAGATTTAAAGTAAAGCAGTCCGCAAAGAACGAAGCCCGCTATAAAGGCAGTTTCGGTAATGATTAGAATGGTCGCTTGGCTGCCAACTTTCATGATTGTTTTGAGAGAAGTCTTCATCCCTACGGCGGCAATTGCAAGGAGCAAGCACCAACGTGACAGATCGCTGATGGCCGTCTGGGCTTTGGACGGAACCAATCCGATCGAGTTCAAGCCTGCGAGCAACAGGAACGCGATAACGAAGGCAGGTATCAGAGGCGGTCGGTCTTTCAATTGTTCTTCTTCGTCAGTTGAAAAACACTGAATGATGAAGGCAAAGACGATGACCACGGGTGCCAGCAGCGTCACTCGGATCAGTTTGACCAGTGTTGCAGTGTCTCCTGCCTCTTGCGACACGGTAAATCCGGCTCCAACAACCTGCGCCACATCGTGGATGGTCGCCCCCAAGAACACACCGATCAAGCGATCATCCAAAGCGAAAAACTGTGCGAGAACAGGATACCCGATCATCGCCAGTGTCGATAAGACGGTGACGCTCAAAACCGTGAAGATCAGATTGTCGTCAGAGTGTTCGTTCTTTGGCAGGATGGCTGCAATGGCCATTGCAGCCGACGCACCGCAAATCGCGACAGCACCGCCTGTCAGAAGACCAAATCGCCACCCGCGATTGATTACCCATGCACCCAAAACGCCAAAAAGGATTGTGAGAATAGCAGCACCGACAATCAGCCCAATTAGGCCAATTCCGAGATCAATCAACAAACCTGCACTAATTCTGACGCCAAGCAGCGCAACTCCGATCCGCAAAACCGATTTGGATGTGAAAGCAATCCCTTTAACACAGCGTCCATCTTCACTCAGAAAATGAAAGGCAATACCCAGTAAAAGGGCCATTAACATGGCTGGCGCGCCATAGTGATCTGCTAGAAACTGGGCTGCGATCGCGATGATGGTCGAAACAAGAACTCCCGGACAAAGAAAGCCCAAATGTGTTCGAAGCGCTTTGTGCTGCATTGTCCAATTCCTCGGGTCCATGAACAGAAAGAGTGCCTAAACGCCGATGGTGTTTTGACAGAGCGGTCAGTAATCGTTCTCGAACGCCGACATCGCGACATAGACGGATTTGAGTTGCGAGAAATGCTCAATTGCCGCGCGAGCATTCTCGCGGCCGACACCGGATTGACCTACGCCGCCAAACGGCATTTCGATCGGTGTAAGGTTGTAGGCATTGATCCAACAAGTCCCCGCTTTGAGCCGCGAAACAACCCGATGCCCTCGCGCAAAGTCTCGGGAAAACACGCCCGCAGCCAGCCCGAATTCCGTGCTGTTAGCGCGGGCGATGGCCTCGTCTTCATCGTTGAAGGTCAGAACGGACATCACCGGACCGAAGATTTCTTCACAGGCGATGGTCATGTTATCTTGTACGTCCGTGAAGACCACAGGGCTGACCCAGGCATCTCCGTCGGGCAGCGTCAAAGGTGGCGTCAGGCGGGTAGCGCCCTCGGCCAGGGCCGTTTTAATATAGGAAGTGACCTTTGCGGCATGCTCCGCGCTAACCATCGGGCCAATCTGCGTGGATGGATCCATCGGATCGCCGATGCGTATCTTCGCGACGCGTTCTTTCAGACGCTGCAAGAAGTCGTCTTTAATCCCAGACTGTACAAACACCCGTGTTGAATTCGAACAAATCTGGCCTGTTGAATAGAAATTACCCAATATCGCGCCAGAAATCGCTCCGTCGATGTCCGCATCGTCAAAGACCAACAGAGGCGATTTGCCGCCCAGTTCCATCGTAATGTGCTTCATCTGCCCCGCAGCAACCGCAGCAACCGCCCGGCCTGTCGGCACGGAACCAGTCAATGACACCTTGGCAATCCTAGGGTGAGCCGTAAGTCGTTCGCCCACCCCGCGTGCGCCTTGCACAACGTTGAAGAGACCGGGAGGCACGCCCGCCTCGGTCAGGATCTCGGCGAGCTTTAACGCCGATAGGGGAGTGAGTTCGGACGGCTTGAAGATCATCGCATTGCCACAGGCCAGCGCGGGTGCAGCTTTCCAGCAAGCGATCTGGATCGGATAGTTCCACGCACCGATCCCCAGACAAATGCCCAAGGGTTCTCGCACAGTATAGGCCCAATCTTCGCCCAGTGGGATCTGGTCGGCCGTCAAAACCGCTGCTTGACAGCCGAAATACTCCAAACAGTCCGCTCCGCTGGCGGCATCGGCGACCAAGGTTTCACTGATCGGTTTGCCGGTATTGCGGGTTTCGAGAACCGACAGTTCTTCGTTGCAGGCCCGGATGAGGTCGGCAGCGCGGCGCAATACGCGACCGCGCTCCGCCGGGGCTGTTGCCATCCAGATGGCCTGCGCGGCGCATGCGGCGCCAACTGCCAGATCAATCAACGCAGGCGTGGCTTCATGGAGGCGCGCGATGATTTCGCCGGTTGCGGGGTTGATGCAATCAAAAGAAGTTCCAGTTTGATCTTCAACATACTGCCCGCCGATAAAATGAGAGGAAACCGGCTGGTATTGACAATCGGACATGTCTCTGGGTTCCCGCGTAGATCAGATGTGGACGAAGAGATTGTTGCCTTCGACGGTGACATCGAAACGGCGGGTTCTAACGGACGGGTCGACGAGGAACTCGCCCGAGCGGATGTCAAATTCCCAGCCGTGCCAGGCACAGCGGACAATCTCGCCGGGACGGTCATAAACGAAATCCCGCCCATCGGTTTCTTTGGTCGTACCACAGACCGGACCTTCGCAGAGCGCCGCCCCCTTATGAGGGCAGATGTTGAGCAGCGCGTGAAACCCGTCATCGAGCTTGAACACACCGATGGGCATGTTGGACACGGTGACAATCTTGGCGGCATCGCTTGGGACGTCGTCGGCCTTGCAGGCAAAATGCTTGGTGGTCATCTCGGGGTCTCCTATTCAGCGGCCTGGACAACGGGCCGGGGCAGGCGTGTGAACACGTCCAGAGCGTTCAGGCCAAAGATCTTCTCGCGCCACGTGGGCGGGACGTGCAGCTTGTTCACGTCGTCATAATCCCAATGCGGATAGTCCGAGGCGAACATCAGCGTGTTCTCGCCATCCATCGCCTCCAGCGTCGACCAGAGATGTTGAATGTTGGCCGGTTGCTCCAGCGGTTGCGTGGAGAAGCGGAAATGATCGCGGAAATACTCGGACGGCAGGCGCTTGACCCACGGGGTTTCCTTGCGCAGCGCCTTGTAATTGGCATCCAGACGCCACAACACCGACGGGACCCACGCCACGCCACATTCGATCACCACCACCTTGAGCGCGGGGAATTTCTCGAACACACCCTGCGCGATGAAGCTGGCCATATGGGTCATGGCGGTTTGCGGCAGGATCGCGTGGGTTTCCCAGAAATAGGTTGTCGGGCCAGCGCCGATCGGCGCGGAATTGATGCCGCCCTGCCCGCCCAGATGCATGGCAAAGGGCAGGCCGACTTCGGCGCAGGCCTCATAGATCGGGTGGTAGAACGGATCGCCATAGGGCCGGTTCGCCCCGTGGCTCACCAGCACTTGCACCATGCGGGGATGGTGGCCCATGCGCCGGATTTCGGCGGCAGCCAGATGCGGATCTTGCGGTGCAACCACGATAGAGCCCCAGAAACGGTCATCTTTCGGTAGCCAATAATCCACCATGTAGTCGTTATACGCCCGGCAAAGCGCATCGGCATAATGCGGGTTGGCCAGCGTGGAGGCCTCAATCGCTTCGTCACCGGTCAGGATCGCGACATCAATATTGTATTTGTCGAGATGCTTCTCTTTCATGATGGTGTAGTTGTCGTCTTCCTCAACGGGGTTGACGTCATGGCGGGCAAAGCCCTCGGGGTGGAACCACGGGCGGTGGCCGTGCGGGAAAGCGCCACGCGGGCCGGTCTTTTCACCGCGGACAAACATGTCCTTGAAAACCCCATCCATATACGGCTCGAGGACGGTGGCGCTGCACCAGTAGTTGTGACAATCGCAATCGACAATGAACATGGCATTTCCCTCGCTGTGCTTATTGGCAATAGAGCGGGAGATAGAGGGGGGAGGGGTGCAGAAACAGGTGTTGAAATTTGGCTATCAATCGACAAAAACGATTGAATGAATCGCTTATTACTCCTTACCTACATGGATGTTCTGGAAACCCGGAACTTCAACCGTACGGCCGAACGGCTCAACATCACCCAATCCACGGTAAGCGCCCGTATCCGCCAGCTCGAAGACGAGCTTGACGTGCGGCTGTTTGAGCGCGGGCGCGGCGGGGCGGCCCCTACGGCCGCAGGGCGCCGGTTCGAGCCGCATTGCCGGTCCTTTCTTGCGGCGTGGACAATGGCGCGCCGCGATCTGTCCTCGAGCGACGGGACGCCGCGGCCCAATTTGCGATTGCAGGTGCAGTTCAGCATCGCCAAGACCATGCTGGTCGATTGGGCGCGGGCGATCCGTGAAAGCGAGCCGCGCATCAACCTCTATCTCGAGACCAATTTCTCGGAGCAAATTCAGCGTGATGTCCTGTCGGGGGAAACCGATCTCGGGGTTGTCTACTCGCCGAAATCCTTTCCGGATATCAGCATGACCGAGATCGGGGTCGAGCATTTCATCCTGTTGTCGACCGAAGGAGAGGCCTATGAAGATCTCGATTGGCGGCGGTATATCAAGGTCGCTTATACGAGTTATTTCGAGCATCAACATGACGCGCTTTTCCCGCAGCAGGTGCAATCCCGCACGACCGTAGGCAGCGAGGATATCGCCGTGAATTTCCTCCGAAGCGAGGGCGGCGCCGCCTATTTGCCGGGCCTCGCCGTGCCAAGGCTGATGCAAACGGTGCCAAGCCTGCGCCGGGTCCAAGGGGCGCCGGTGATTCCGCATCCTGTTTATTCGATCATGCATAGCCGCAAGCGCCATGATCGGTTGACGACAATGGCTCTGGCCGCCTTTCGCGAGGTTCTGGAGAAACAATCGGCAAAAGCGATTGATACCGCAGATTAAGGGCGCTCCAATAGTTGCCAAAATCGGTCTACATCGGGGGCTGAAAGAAATGAGGTCCCGATATGCTGATCGCAACCGAAAGCGCGTTTTCCCTGAGCACCGCCAACACGCAGCCCTGCTATGCGGGTGGCCCGGCCACTTTGATCTGCAAGGCGGCGATCGCCGAGACCCACGACAGTAAGACCTTAGTCTTTGAAGACAAGCAGGGGCGCAGCTTTGACTTCAAACCGGGGCAATACGTGACCTTCCGCCTCGAGATCGACGGCAAAGCCCATGTGCGGGCCTATTCGATTTCCTCCACCCCTACCCGCCCGCATAACCTTCAGGTGACGGTCAAGCGCACGCCCGGGGGGGTGGTCTCGAACTATCTCAACGACAGGCTGCGCCCCGGCGTGGAGGTCGAGATTGCCGATATCTCGGGCCGGTTCAACTGGGTGGACCTGCCCTGTGATAAGCCGCTGTTCCTGTCCGGCGGCTCCGGGGTTACGCCGGTGATGTCGATGCTGCAATATATCACCGATATTACCATCCCGCGCGATGTGGTGTTCCTGCATTTTGCCCGCACACCCGAAGATATCATCTTTCGCGATCAACTGGCGTTCATGGCCAAGAGGTTCAGCAATGTCACGGTGCATCTGGTTGTCGAAGCCAGCGATGACCCGGATTTTGACGGCGATATCGGCCGTCTCTCCCCAGAGTTGATGCAGCGCCTTGTGCCCGACCACGCGGAGCGTTCCGTGTTCATGTGCGGCCCCGAAGGCTTCATGAGGGCCGCGCGCGATGCCGCCGAAAACATGCCCTTCGCCGCCATGTACCAAGAGAGTTTCGGTGAAACGATCCAGATCGAAGAGGCTTCCGGCACCGGGGGGGAGGTCTATTTTTCCATGTCAGGGCTGAACGGCCATTGTGACGAGGGGGAGACCCTGTTGCAAGCCGCGCTAAACGCGGGCGTCTGGATCGACAGCGCTTGCCAGCAGGGCGTGTGCGGGAATTGCAAGGTCATGCTTACGCAGGGCGAAGTCGACATGCACGATATGGGCGGCCTAATGCCCTGTGAGGCCGAGGCTGGATATGTCCTGGCCTGTTGCGCTCGGCCAAAGGGAGCGGTTGCGGTCGACGCATAGAAAGTCGTGCGCGGCGCAGATGCAGGTGTCTAGGAGGGCCACAGCAATGGATCAGAAGCACACATGGCAAATCGCCAAGCCGGCGAGATCCACTCGCCCAGACCTGAGCCGCAAGTCATTGATCTACCTTGCTCTGAGCGCAGTTGTATTTATAGGGATTATTATCGCTGTCGGCCGCGACTCACGACCAGGAGACCCAATTGGTCAAAGCAGCGCCATTCTTGGCAGTTTGATCCTGTGTATGCCGTTGGGTTTTTTTTTATGCAAGCGCAGCGGTTATTCTGCGAGCCCGCCTCTTTGGTTCGTCCTGCACGCGCTTAGCGGTTTTGTAGGGATCGTTTTCGTAGCAATCCACGTCGCTTCGGTCTCTGCTCTTTCCTTCGCATTGGTACCGCTAGCGTCCCTCTTGTTCTTAGTCGCTCAAGGGTTTTGGGTGCGCGCCTTCCTGACCAAGCGTCTGTCTTACCTCTTTGCCCGATCAGCCAGCAGTTTTCACTACGGGCGCCCGCTTGCGATAAACAGGGCTGCCATCGCTGACATAATAACCCGAAAAGAACAACTGTTGACAAAATTAGACCCGCTTGCAGACGAAGCAACGTTCTCGCCACGTCTTCGCCACTGGGTGTGCTTGCCGCATAGGTCACTGCAATATGAGTGTCTTGCGACTAGAGAGGCCAAATTGATCGGTGCCAGGTCTCGTTCAGGTGTATTGCTCTCCTATTCCCGTCGCCTTCATATGGTAGTGGCGCTCGTTTTCTACATTGGCCTTCTGGCTCATGTCGCGGTCATGCTATTCTTTGCGGGATATGCTGCGAAGGGGGATGAAATCTACTGGTGGCATATCGCAGACTGGGGTCGTTGACGATGAGTTCAGACAATCCCCTTAGCCTGCTGATCGATCTTGAACGCTGCATTGGTTGCAAAAGCTGCGAAGCAGCCTGTAAACAATCGAATGCTCTTGGGCCTCACACCTATCGCAACCGGGTGATGTGGTATGGCGACGATCCTGAAACGTCCGCTCCTTTCCGCCCCGCCCTGATGGATTTTCTGACGGTCACTTGCCAGCAATGCGAACGCCCTGCATGTCTGCGTGCCTGTCCGGTTACGCCGAAGGCAATCAGCAAGGACCCAGAAACCGGTGTTGTGCAAATCAATGAGGATCGCTGCACCGGCTGCGGCGAGTGCGCCGTGGCCTGTCCCTACGGCGCTATCGGGTACAACGCTGAAAAGCACCACGCGGTGAAATGTGATCTATGTGCGCATCGCCGTGCCGAAGGGGACGGGCCGGCCTGTGCCTCTGTCTGCCCGACAACGGCAATCCAGTTTGGCTATCGAGACGACCATCTCGCTAAGGCCCGAGACGAAGGACGCGAGGTGCTCGATACCGATCAATTCCTGCAAAAGCCCGCGACCGTTTATTTCAAACGAATCGGGGAGCGTGATCGTAGCGGCGCGACGGTGCCGCAACTTATGGCTGATGATGCCACGCGGAGCAATCTCCAAGCGGATGTGATTCATGGTACCTATGACATGAAGATACGAGAGGCGAAGACCGAGGTTTCCGTCACTGAGCATCGCGGCGGATGTAATATCTGTTTCAACGCTTGCCCCCTGACCTATGAGATGCGCGATGGTCAAATCACTAACATCTACGGCACTAAAGAGGACCCCATTTTCAAAGGGCGGGTTTGTCCGAAGTCACAAATGACGTTACAATTGTACGATAACCCCAATCGGCTTTTGAAACCGCTCAAACGGGTTGGCGCGCGCGGCTCCGGTAAATTTAGGGAAATCTCTTGGAATGAGGCGCTGGAAGAAATCGCCGCCAAATTGCTTGAAATTCGCGTCGCCCATGGCCCAGAAAGCCTTGCCATTCAGGCCGGTTCTCGCACCGGGGTTTTGAACATTATGGGCGCGGTGCCACTATTTGCTGATCTGTGGGGTACGGACAATGTCGCAGCAACCGAACCGTTCTGCGATCTGGGCAAGAGCGTAAGTCTTGAACTCACCCAAGGGTCTACCATGTTGGCCAATGTCTACACGTCCGAAGACATCGGCAGCGCTAAATTGTATGTCTATATTGGTGACAATCAAGCGGAAACGCGTCCCGTGAACTTTGGGTTGGTTAACAACTGGAGGCTGGCCAATAAAGCGAAGATGGTAGTCGTAGATCCACGCCAGACGGTGACCGCATCAAAAGCCGATGACTGGCTAGCCATTCGTCCCGGCACAGATATGGCGCTTGGGTTGGCGATGATCCATCATATTCTCGAACAGGCCCTGCAAGATATGCATTTTTGCGCCAATTGGATTGAGGGGTTCGAGGAGTGGCGCGGCTTCATTTTCGATAAGGGGTACACTCCAGACTGGGCTGCCCCTATCACCGATCTGCCGGTTGACGTCATCAAGACCCTGGCACGAGATATTGCTCAGGCCGATGGTTGCATGATCTACCTAAGCCGCGGCGTGAACCAACATGTGAACTCGGCCCAAACCAACCGCGTCTATCAGTTTCTTGCGGCGATCACCGGCAATTATGGGCGTAAGGGTGGCGGCTTTTTCAACGTTTCCTCTGAGCCCGATTGGAAATATCCGCATGTGCCAGAGGGTCGTAAACCCACACGCAAACCAGCGATCTCAAAGAATCCGGCAGCTTGGGCCGATGCGATGCTGGGTGAAGATCATTATCCGATCAAAGCCCTGATCACCGGTAACAACCCGATGAGCCAATGGCCTGATCTGAACAAGGCCCGACGGGCTGTCAAATCGCTTGATCTGATCGTTCACATGGACCTTTTCCGCAATGCGACGTCAGAGCATGCGGACTATGTCCTGCCGATGGCAAGCGGTATTGAAAAGGGCGGCACCACGCGTTTTGCTGAGGACCGCCGCATCGTTTGGAACGACAAACTGATGGATCCGCCTGGCGAGGCCCGTTCGGACCACTGGTTTTGGATTGAGCTTGGCAAACGCTTCGGCTTCGAGGACATCCTACAAGAGCGCTTCAAGAATCCACGTGTTCTTTGGGACGAGGTCCTGTGCTCGACGACACCGGAGCTAGGGGGGCTAACGACGAAACGTCTTTTGAAGCAGCCGAGTCGCTGGCTTCGGATGCCCGTGCGTACCGAGGATGAGATTGCGCCTGAAACGCTCTATCTTGAAGGCACGACGGCGTTTATGGCGCCGCAGGGGCATCGCTTTCCAACGCCATCAGGCAAGTTGGAGTTCTACAACGCGTTCCTGGATCAGCGGTTTGCCGAGTTCGGTCTTTCTGCCCTGCCGGAGTTCTATACTGAAAAAGCGTCAAGCCACCTAGCTTCTACCCTTAGCTACCGAGCAACCGACAAGATCTCCTCATTCTTCCACACGAAGGCCTACGCGGCACCAGTAAATTTGGTGGCACCAGATCCACATGCAGATGGTGCTTTTGAAACCGAATTGGTCACCGGTCGTCCCCCGGCGCCACATTTCCATTCTTGGACCCATTACTTTTGGGAGGCACAAGAGATGTGGCCCGAGGCTTATTGCCAGATTCATCCGTCGAAAGCTCGCTCACTCGGTATCAAAGATGGGGACAGGGTCGAGGTTCGCACGGAACACGGAGAAATCACCCTGCGTGCGTGGCTTTATGCCGGTATTCGCAAAAACACAATTTTCATACCTATCGGCTGGGACGAAACCCAACCATTTCACCCATCGGCGTCGGTAAATAAGTTGTTGGGCCTCGCTCTTGATCCGATCTCGCAACAACCCAATCTTAAACTGCACATGTGCAATATTCGAAAATTATAAATTAGAGAAGCCCCTACAAGTTAGGAAAATCACCACTTTTGCCAATGGAAAGAAGCGCCTAGGCTTCGCAATATGATAGAGCTTTCAGATCTTGTGTGCGTCTTCTTCTAGAATTATGCCCAAGAAGCGCCGAAAGAGTTCGCGTTCGGATGTGACATCTAGCTTAGCATATATCGAAGCCTTGTAATTTTTGACAACCTGATGCGAAATGCTCAATTTACTTGCGATTGTCTGGTTGCTAAATCCCTGTAGGGTGAATTTCACGACATCCTGCTCGCGTGGAGTGAGACCGCCGTTAACCAACGGCTGCAGTGCGTCATCAAAAGTTCTTGGTCCGGTGAATTTCGGTGTTGGCTTTTTCTGGATAAACCAGCCCGATGGCGCAATGGCGTTGTTGTCCGACATGCGATCAGCATGCCAGGTGGCACCGTTAATAACGGTTGATCCTTCCGTCATCGTTGTCGCTATGCAATAAGATCTTGCGGCAGCGCGGTCATCTGCTGTGCTGTTGTCGCTCCAGCATGTGATATCTTGCGAATTCGAAAGGATCATCCAAGGGATATGTGCGTTTTGGTCAAGTAGGCCGTGACCCGGACGGTTGAGCAAGGCCTCAAGATGCGCGTCGTGAAAAGCAAGAGTGATTTGGTAAAGATCGCCAAGGTCGGACATCAGTTGATCCGATACGGCAAAGTCCTCTTGCAGAAAGTCCCAAGCTAGAACCATGGTCGTTCCTCCAATCACCGGGTACATGATGCTTAAATTCTCGACGATGCCGACACCCGACATGAAACCGAAATAATTCTGAAATTCCCGTGAAGAGCCTTCATACTCACGAAGCAGGGCTACGCCTTGTTGGCTTCCTTTGGCACAAAGCTGGAAAAACGGGTCGATCTTGTACAGGCTGCTAAGATAGAGATCGACGGCAGAGTGGTGATCGCCTTCATAATTAAGCAGTACGGGTTTGTAATAGGAATTGTACCGCAGAACGTACTGATCAGCCTGAGGGAGCAGTTCGGAAAAGGCACGCAATATGGATGTGTAAAACTCAGGGCAGCCCGCATTGCTGAGCGCTATTGAGAGCAACCTAGGGATAACAAGGGGATCAATCGACTGCACTGGACCATCCTGTTCAAGTTTCGCCTTACTAGTATGGGGAGTGGCGGACCGAACAGAATTCTGGAGACTTTCGCCGGGCCTCGACGCCAACATTGTTAACTAGAAGACTTGGGAAGTCTTGGCCTGTCGAAATACTCGGCATCGCGCATCTGTCTTAGAACAGCCCTGAGCGTTTTGAATAGAGCGATCGTATAGGAGGGTTCGGAATTCGGCAATTCGTCCTTTATCCGCTCATGTAGGTCCGGCAACTGATGAAAAGGCACCATCGGGTACATGTGGTGCTCGATATGATAGTTCATGTTCCAGCTCAAAAAACGCATGACCCGATTGGTGTAAACGGTTCGAGAATTACGACGGTGATCATAAACGTCTTCTTCGAGACCCGGGTGCTCAGTGAAAAACACAACCCAAACCAGTGGACCGCCTATAATCCGAGCACCGAAGGTGAACAGGATGGGCAGCCAACTCTGAGCCAGAATAGCCCAAATGAATATGCCAAGATAAGCCAACAGGTAAAGAATGGAGACCACTCGCATCTTTCCGAATTGGTTGTCGTCCCGAACAGTACTGCGCAGCGTGTCCGTTGGCCTCCCGACCGCGTGACGGATCATCTTGATCCATCCATCGATCACCACAGGAATGCGGAACACTTCGGTGAGAATGTGCCACAACTGCGGCGGACGTCCTGTCTGGAATTCGTGGTCTGCACCGCGGATGGAAGTATGGGTGTGATGCTCGGTATGTACCCAGCGGTTTGTTGTTGGCTCCTGAACGGCTGCAAAACAGCAAATATAATAAACCACTTCGTTGATCCAGCGGGTGCGAAATGTCGCACCATGCTGGCTCTCGTGCATTAGGCATTCCAGAAAGGAATAGGCAGTGGCATATACAAAGAAAATCGGCCAGAAGTACCACTCCCCGAACGATAAATAGGCCAGAACGCCTGCGGCCAAGATCAAACCAAAATGCCCGGCCAGCCACAAGAGCGGCAGAAGGTCCTGCCGCTTCATGTAGCTTCGCAGTTCTTTGCTGGAGATAGAGCATTTGTACCAATTGATCTGGGTTTGTGATTTTTTGGGAACGGATTTGGCAGGCTGTGATTTAATCATTTGAAGGCCTTCCTTGTTTCGTTATTGCCAGAACTTGACGAAAACACGCCCGTCTTCGATCTTGGTGAGATAGGTTTTTAGATCAATCGATACCGGAGCACCGAGCGCCTTACCTGTCTTGATGTCAAATCGACCATTGTGCAGGGGGCATTCGATGATACCGTCCAACGGCAACCCGTCTGCTAGGCACGCAAATTCGTGCGTGCACACGCCGTGTGTGGCATAAAAGGCCCCATCCACATTGAAGACGGCAATCTCATTTCCCTCGATCTCGACAGAAATGACGTCGTCTTCTTCGATGTCTTCAACCGCTGCAACGTCATACCATTCACCAGTCATATAAACCTCCTGACTCCTTCTGAACCTAGGAAAATCAGGGTACCAAAGTTAACTTTGGCAAGGCAGATTACTGCGGTAACTGAGACTCTTCCGTCGCTTTAACTTTTACGGGCGCGGAAAACGGGGATGGTTCTGGAGCGCCTTCGGCTTTCACTATCTCAACCATGGCGGTCATTGGCGTCGGGCCTTGCGCCAAGGCAGATGTGCCGAAGTCCTTGGTAAGTACATTGGGGTTTCCATGGCGGCAGTAGCCAGCTTCGGGACCTGAAGGTATCGGATCGTACCAGGCGCCGGTCGGGAGTTGCACGCATCCCTGACGGATTGCATTGGAAAGCACTACTCCCGCGTAGCAAGCGCCGCGCTTATTGAAAACGAGCACTATGTCGCCATCGGACAGCCCACGCTGGTTTGCATCCAACGGGTGCATTGTCAAAGCTTCGCGCCCGTTCACCTTACCCTCAAGGCTTACCTTGCCAGGATCAAACTGGCTGTGCAAACGGTTCGGGGGCTGATTGGAGATTAGATGCAGCGGAAATTCGGTCTCATTTGGCGCTCCAAGACGCTCTGATGGCTTGATCCAAGTCGGGTGGCCCGCACAGTCTTTCAATACCATAGCAGCGATCGTCTCGCTGAAAATCTCGATCTTGCCGCTCGGAGTCGAAAGTGGATGCGCGATTGGATCGGCGCGAAAAGCCTCGAGGAGCACCCTCTCTTCAATTTCGGGTGCATTGTCGTGAATGCCCTTCGTGCGCAATTCGTCAATGGTAGGTAGATAGAGGCCGCTTTGATGTGCGTTGGCCCGGGTCTCGGCCCATATCGATTTGATCCAGGCCTCGGCATCTTGCCCTTGGTGAAATTTTTGACCAACATCGAGCCGTTCAGCGATAGCGCTAAAAATATCGAAGTCGTTCCTGCTTTCACCAACGGGTTCAATCACCTGTTCCATAGCCACGATTCTAGTGTCCCAGCTTCCCATGGCGATGTCATGGCGTTCAAGTGGTGTCGTCGCTGGGAATACGATATCTGCATGTCGTGCGGTCGAAGTCCAGAATGGTTCATTCACGATCACGGTTTCGGGTTGCCTGAAAGCCTGTACCAGGCGGTTCAAGTCCTGGTGGTGGTGAAATGGGTTGCCCCCTGCCCAGTAAATGGCCCGAATGTCGGGGTAATTTCGCATTTCACCCATGAATTGATAACGCGCTCCGGGGTTCAGCAAGGCGTCGGCAATACGCGCTACCGGGATGTGGGTCTTGACCGGGTTCTCGCCCTGTGGGAGTGCGCCATAGCGAAAGCGGCGCACGGGGTGCCCCGTGCCATTGTCGGAGGCATATCCGAATCCGAAGCCACCTCCTGGCAATCCGATCTGTCCGAGCATCGCAGCAAGGACAACGATCATCCACGCCGGCTGCTCTCCATGATCCGCACGTTGCAGCGACCAGGCCATGTTGATCAGGCAGCGCCTGCGTGCCATCCGGCGCGCAAGGGTCCTGATCCTATTCGCTGGAATACCAGTGATCCTTGCAGCCCAACCCGGATTTTTGGGTTGCCTGTCCGTATGCCCAAGCAGATAGGGAAGGAACTGTTCAAATCCCACGCAGTAGCGTTTGAGAAAGTTGATGTCGGCAAGGTTTTCCGTCCACAGGACGAATGCGAGGGCCAGCATCATAGCCGTGTCAGTACCCGGGCGGATTGCCAGCCAATCGGCACCGAGGGCATCAGGGCAATCGGACTTCTGCGGGCTGATATTCACGAATACCGCGCCGTTGGCACGCGCCTTGTTCAGGTTTTGTCCGACGATATGACGAGTGGCACCACCCGCTGCAATCTGTGTGTTTTTGATCGCCACGCCACCAAAAAGTACAAACAGCTCCGTGTGTCTTGAAAGAACCGGCCAAGATGTGGCGCCTTTCAGAATATCACGCTCGAAGTCACCAACGACATACGGACACAGGCCCTCCAAAGCAGCATGACTGTAGGTGCCGACAGTTCCAGAATAGCCGCCAAGACAATTCAGAAATCTGTGGATCTGGCTTTGCGCATGATGGAAGCGCCCGGCACTTGCCCAACCGTATGAACCGCCGAACACAGCTGATGGTCCGTGTTTAGCATATATCTCACCAAGTTGGCGGGCGGCCAAATCCAGTGCGTCATTCCACGACAGTTCGATGAAGGACTCCTGACCACGTTTTTCCCGCCTATCAGGCCCATCGCGGTCTAAATACCCTTCGCGAACTGCCGGACGCCTGACGCGTGCATCGCTGTTGACCACGTCAAGCAACCCGATGTGTATCCTCGACGGAGACGGGTCATCCGAGAGTTGTCGCACACACCACTCGTCCCGATCACTTTTATGAACGTGAAAGGCTCCCGAATGGAAACAGGACAATTTACTGGTGCGTTCGCTTTGCTTCACATCTGTTCCAAAGGTCCAGGGTAGACGGGCGGGTCAGGTGATCCCGGCAGTCCTACAAAAACATGACACCTTGACCGGAACCTCCGATCGCGCCGCAGCCATTTCAAAGCTATGACGCACATGGGGGAGTTCGGTTGCTTCCCTCCTGCGCTCTAGGCATTCCATAAGGCCACGCAAGCTCCAGACATTGCCGGGGTGCTGACAGGCACGGCTTAGCGTGTCGTCAAATCCGAGGTCTGCGCGATAAATGCTCTCAGCCTCTTCCAACTGTCCCTGCTCCATCAACAATGCGCCAAGCGCGTGGCGCGTGGGCTGCATCCAGCCCCAGGGTTCGTCATATTCCAGAGTGTCGTCCCTGCGGATCGACTCGCGTAGGTGCGAAAAGGCCAGTTCGTGATTGCCTTTGTGATATTCAAGTTCACCCAGCATCATCTGCTCGGCAATGCCCAAGACATCGCTCGCCAGATTATTCACCACGCGTCGCGTTTTCGGTACTTTTTCAAGCGCTTCGTAAAACAAAGCCATTTCGGCTTCGGCCTCTTCGACCCTGCGCAAGTTGGCCAAGGCCACGGTACGCGCATACCTCAGGGTCGCCATGGAATAGCTGTAAACCTCGGGCTTCTCCGGTAGAGGTTCAGCCAAGATATCTTTCCACATCCCAAACCGGATTCGCACGTGTTGCTTGATCGAAAGATAGCACTCCAGAAAATCGCCGTGTTCGATGATCACGCTTTCTGGGATAGTTTGCGTCATCTCATCGGCTGTCCTCAGAGCGACAGACCGCTGTCCCTGAAACATCGCGCCATAGACTTTGAAATGATAGTCGTGAAGCCGGTAGTAGGTGTAGAAGTTGTTGCCCCCACGATAGGAATAAAATTTTGCATTCGCCAGCGTGGCCCGGTGATTGCGTTCGACCACCATCTGGTAGTTTCCGCATAGCACATCTATATGCGTGGGCATGTGCCAAAGGTGGCCAGCATCCGGTATCAGGCCGCCAAGCGCATCTCCGTGGCGCAAGGCACGCTCGGGATGGGGCGACATTTCCAACGCATGAATATATAGGTGAAGCAGGCCCGCATGCTCCCATGCCTTTGGATTGGTTGCAAAGGCATGATCCATGGCGGCAATGATTTCCTCGGTATCCGCATTTTCGGCCGGCTCACCAGTTTGCAAGTTCCATAGTTTCCACGGCGTCCGGTTCATCAGTGCCTCAACATACAAGGCACGGACGTTCAGATTGTCGCCATAGGTCTTAAAGACTTGGCGCATCTCATTGCCATAGGCGTCATTGTAAGGTCCAAATTCGTCCGTATCTGGAGACGTTGGGTAGCGTGCCGGTAGGGCTTCGATCAAAGCTGCTTCGAGCGTTGAAACCGCCGAGATTAGTGCCCGGGCTGACCGCAATGCCGTATGTGCCTGTTGCAGAACCTCAGCGCGTTCCTCAGGGCTGTAGGTAAACCACCAGCGATTGTAGTTCGGTCCGATGGCATAAGCGATACCCCAATGTGCCATGGCGCAATTTGGATCTTCTTTTAGAGCGTTTTCGAAACAGACGATCGCTTCCTCATGGTTGTATCCGTAAATCCAAGCGAGCCCGCGATCGAACCACTGTTGTGCGACAGGAAATTCTGTCGTGACTGGCCAAGAATATGTACCGAGGTCAAAATATTCCATTTTCCGATCCTTATGACGCATTCAGGTCGGCGGGTTGCATCAGACGTCTTCGTATCCAAGTCCCGGGCCGAAATGCCAATCTTGGATTGGTGAAATCGCCGGGCGTTCCATTACGCTTTCTGCAATCGAGCGGATTTTTGGGGTCAGACCTCCCAGCCGCGTTGTGTCGCCCTCCCACTGAAACAGCATCCAGATGTAAATATCCAAAACACTGAACCCGTGGTCTTTCAGAAAATACGGAGAGGCACTGGCTTCTTGCTCCAAAATGGCCCATTGCGCGTCAACATGGTTGCGACCCTTTTCCATAACGGGTTCGATCTCTTTGTTGGTAAAAGCTTGGGGATAATAACAGCGCAAATATCCCTCATAGATATTGGTCGCCATAAATACCATCCAGCGAGTCATCTGGCCGCGTTCCGGATGTCCAGGAGGTGGGATCAGTTCCTTTTGTGGATAGTTGTCGGCCAGTGACATAAGGATTGCCGCGCTTTCCGTAAGAACATGACCGCCCGGCGTGATTAAGGTTGGTATTTGCCCGCGCGGATTAATGGACAGGAATTCAGTGGTCTTCGTCCCGCCATTGGCATAGTCGATTTCTCTCACTTCAAAAGCGGCACCGGCCTCCGCAAGTGTCGCCTGAACGCAGGCTCCTCCGGTTGTTTTGCAGTCATATAAAGTCAGCATTTTCGGTTTACTCATCCTTGTTAGAGCGCTGTCGTTTCAGTGTGCGCACCCTTGACACGCCGGCTGAGTGCCTGGGTCATACGATCAGCGCATATCGCGATAATGGCCATGCCGATGCCCGCAACGATGCCTACACCGAAATCTCCATCTGAAAGACCAATGTAGACCTGCTGTCCCAGGCCGTTAGTTCCAACCAGTGCCGCTATTACAAGCATAGCGATGGCGTACATAATGGTTTGGTTCAGTCCCAATAAGATTACAGGCAGCGCCATAGGCAGCTTGACCCGAAAAAGCATCTGTAAGGGCGTAGTTCCGAAGGATTCTGCTGCCTCAACCACCTGATGCGGAAGGTTGCGTAGACCGTGTTCAGCATAGCGAATAGCTGGGACGATGGCATAGGCACATATGGACAACAGCGCCGTGAATTCTCCGATCTTGAATAACATCACGAATGGGATGAGGATCACAAAAAGGGGCATGGTCTGAAGCGTATCGGACACTGGCCGTACCATGGCAGAAAACCGGTCGTGCTCGGCCGCCAGTACCCCGATCGTTGTACCCAGCAGGAAACAGATCATGACTGCGAGGGAAACGATGTAGAGCGACAAAACCGCCTTTTCCCAAGATCCCGTCACGATCAGAAATACGAGCCCGGCAACCACACCGATGATTAGGCGGCGTCCGCCCAATTGGTGTGCCAGCAGCACGAACATGATTACAAACGCCAGCCATGGAATGTTAGTCAAACCGAAGAAATAAACGACACCGCTAACCATGACCAACAAGGTGACATAGGGCGAAATTCGGCGTGCGCTGACGTAGGCAATGAGGGCGATCAGGCCCGTATAGACCGCCATGTGCCATGGCATCAGTTTAAAGCCCCAACTGAACGGCGAAACAGTGTCCAGCATCCCAGATTTGATGGGCAGCATGACGAAGAAGAAAAAGTTGTTCTTGATGGCCTTGAGAACGTGCCCGTATGACGCGACGAACTCGGTGACAGCCTGGTTGATGGCTCCGGCTGCACCCACGACACTTTCCTTCGGCCATGTGCTCAACGCTGGGAAGATCAGTGAAAAACCCACGATCATGACAAGGCCCGCAAGTGCCGCCCAGAAAGCGCGTCGTTTTGCTTGCGGGCGTTTTTCCACTTGCGATGTGCCGGCTTTGATCGCTAATCCCCATGTGATGCGGTCCATGATCATTGCGATCAATGCAATTACAATCCCCGCAAGCAGGCTGTCGCCGAACTGTGCCTTGCGCATCGTGCGGGTCACTTCCCACCCGATATCGTTTGTTCCGCCGATGATTGAGGCAATGATCACCATGCTCAGCGCCGCCATCGTGCACTGGTTCACACCCAGCAAGATTTGTCGCAACGCTGCTGGTGTTCTGACCTGCCAGAACAACTGTCTTTCATTCGCGCCAGACATTTGGCCGGATTCGACGATCGACCCTGGTACATTCTGAAGGCCGACGATCGTGTTTCTAACCATGGGTGGAAATGCAAAGATGATGCTGGAGATTAGGCCAACCGTTGTACCGAACCCGAAGAGGAGGAGGATTGGGATCAGATAAGCAAAGGCGGGAATCGTCTGCAGCAGGTCAAGTGTGGGGATGACCACCCGGTGTGCTCGATCCGAGTAGAATCCCCACGCTCCAATCGCAAAACCCAGTGCAATCGACATCGGCACCGAAACCAAGACGAGTGCTAGGGAGTTCATCGTGGGCACCCAATACCCAAAAGAGGCGATGTAGACACATGTCAGGGCGCAAAACATCGTCAACAGGACCCCGGATGCGCGGAGCGCCAGAACGCATACGGCATAGGTCGTGACGCTCCAGGGTAGCCACTGCAGAACGGACTGCGTCCAATAAACTGGCCATTCTAGAAGCCAAGCAATAGATTTGAAGATAAACCCGAATGTGTCGACGAACCATGCCATGGCCGCGTTCAGCGGCTCTGTGATTGGCATTTCCAATGCACTTGGTGGAAGAACGATATCTTCTGCCACCGCGCCGACAATGGCCAGTGCAAAAAAAACGACGACGGTTGCTGTCGGCAGCAACAATGGCTTTCTGAATAGCGCGGCAGTCATCATGCTTGACCTGCGAATTGATCATCCGTGGACACTTCTCGGACGACCTGACGGTCTTCGGAACCTGTTGCCAGCGCCTTGACGACCCCGCGGGCTGTCGCAACGCCTAGAACCAGCCCGTTTTCATCCTCGACAAGAACACCATCTTCGTGTTCCGCGAGATAGGGCAAAAGGTCTTCAACCGACGTGTTGTGCGCCACGCGGCCTTTCACGATCTTGTCCCGATCCTCAATGGGACGCATGACGTCCTCGGCGTGCAGGATCCGTTCCCAAGGAACATCGCTGGTGAATTCGAAAACGTAATCGTCGGCGGGATTTAGAATCAGATCTAGTGGTGTGCCGATTTGCACTACCTCGCCATCTTTCATGATCATGATGCGATCCGCGATGCGTAGAGCTTCGAGGAAGTCATGAGTGATGAAGACAATGCTTTTGTGAAGGACTTGTTGGATGCGCAGAAATTCATCCTGCATCTGGCGGCGGATAAGGGGGTCAAGAGCGGAAAACGGCTCGTCCAGGAACCAGATATCCGGTTCAACAGCCAAGGACCTCGCGATGCCTACACGCTGCTGTTGCCCACCGGACAGTTGATCGGGAAAATTGTGTTCCCGACCATTGAGTTCGACCAAATCGATTACGCGCCTAGCACGTTCGAAACGTTCTTTTTCGGAAATACCCTGAAGTTTCAGTGGGAACGCAATATTTTCAATCACATTGAGATGTGGTAGCAGGCCGAAGGCTTGGAACACCATGCCCATCTTGTTGCGGCGGATATCGATCAGTTCCTTTTTAGACAGAGAAAGCAGATCGTGGCCTTCGATCAGAACCGCTCCTGCGGTCGGCTCTACGAGACGTGAAAGGCAACGGACCACGGTTGATTTGCCCGAACCAGAAAGTCCCATTATTACGAAGATTTCGCCCCTATGCAGATCGAAAGAGACATTTGCAGCAGCGGTAATATGATTCTCTGAGCGAATTTCGGCGATCGTTTCATCCGGATCGGACAGCTTGCCACATTTCCTTGTAAAGAACTTGTCAGGATTGGGCCCGTAGATCTTCCAGACGTTTCTGCAAGACAGGACCACCTCTTTGGTCGAACTGAATTTCATGCTTAGACTTTTTTGATTCGGGAAAAGTAACGTGGCGCAGTCAAATTGCGCCACGAGTTAAGGTGCAGATCTGTGGATCAACTGTCGATGCTGCTAACCCAAGGTTGCCACACACTTTCGTTATGGTCGATCCATTCGCGGGCCACCTCATCCACGCTTCGACCGTTCTGATCAACCTCAAGGATCAACCTGTTTTGAATTTCGTTTGTGAGGGTGAATTTTTCCACGAACTCGTAGGCATCGGGCCACTTTTCTTCAAATCCCGACCAAACAACTTTGACAACATCAGCTTGTTCAAACCCGCAGGCATCTTCGTAAGTCTGATTTTTTTCATCGCAGTTTCCTTCTATTGGATTCCATTCTACCCAATTCAAATCCACTTCGGCGAAGACCCAATGTGGTTGCCACATCATCATGATAATTGGTTCTTCCGCAGCAATTGCACCTTTGAGTTCGGCAACCATAGAACCTTCACTGCCTCCTGGCACGGGTACGTAAGGCAGACCAAACTTTTCAATGAGGGCCCTCGAACGCGGTCCCCAATCCGCCGGATAATCTATCAACCGGCCTTTCGGATATGTGTCGGCGCTTGTAAACGCCTCGGCACAGTTCATCAAAGCGGTGTAGTTGGGAAGTCCGGGGCAGCGCTCTTCCATGTAGGGAGGATAGATCCAGCCTTCATCGGCTACGACCCCCAAATCGCCGACGATTTTCATCGCACCGGAATCAAGCGCTTTTTGATAAATGTCGCCAACGTTGTTAGTCCAGTTTTCCGGTTGCACATGCAACTCACCCTGGCTGATTGCCGTGAATTGAGGAACCGCACCTGCCGTAACGTATTCCACGCTGTATCCAGCATCGGTCAACAGTTCACCCATGATCCGCGCAGACAAGTTCTGTCCCGTCCACTCGTTCATGGGAATTCTGATCGTATCTGTGGATTCTGCTACAGCTACTCCGCCTATTGTAACGGCAAGTGCAAGCGATACCGGAAGCCCTTGTTTGTAACGCATGTTGAACCTCTCCTGTTTTCGTTGGCTTCAACATGCTGATGATCTTCCAACTGTATAACAAGATTACCGGAGTAACCTGCGTTACCTTGAGTTCGTTCGTGATCGAAAAACTGCCTTCCAGATTACTCAAGTAATGCTGCGCTCTTCACTGGGTGGGTGCATATAATGGTGTAAGGTTTTCTACTCTGTTGGTGTGTAAGCCCAACCGAACTGATACCCTACCGCCACCCAGTGAGTTCCTCCCTGTTGGCTGGTTGGCTACTAACTTGCAGGGGAGACATCTCCCCTGCATTTTTCCAATTCTCGTGATGAAAAATTTCCATAATAGGGCAGCTTAACTGCCCCGCACATTGCTTTTCTCTTTATCCTGGGTTTGGCCGAATGAACTTGTCCAACTTCTTGTCAAAGGCCTCTTTCAACCTCTAGAGTTCCAGTCGCATTTACAACACTTTCACCTAGCAATCCAAACAAGGAAAGGCGCGCGCGTGACCGACAAGGAGTTTTCTCTCAAGATTCCGAAGCTGATGGTTGAGGCAGTCCAGAAACTCGGTACCTTGGAGTTCTATCATGCGCTACTTCGAAACTTCCTGACCATATTACCCAAATGTGATGCATACATCCTTAAAATGGGACGCAACCATGCTCCGCAGATGCTGCACTTCGAAGGTGGTGGGTTAGCCTGTATGGAACTTTATCTCTCAGGTATATATCGAATCGACCCAGTTTATCAACTCTGCCGGAAAGGCCCCCAAGACAACTTTTGCAGGCTGAGTGATTTCACAAATGATGGCCCAGAATATCAGCGTTACTTCGCCTTTGTAACAGGCGGCGGTGTCTGCGAGAATCTTGCGGCTTTATATTCGTTGCCCAGTGGCGACACAATCGTTTTGGCTTGGGACCTTGAAGAAGAATGTGGTCGGGTCTCTCACGAAACGCTCGTATGGCTCCGAGAATTTTACGAGATTTCCTCAGTTCTTCACGAACAGCATTTACGGCATCTGGCAGTGAACCCAGATGTGCGTATCTTATCTGCTGATTCTACTTTGCCTTGGGCAATACTGAACTCCAGCTATGAGTTGCTTCATCAAAGCGAGAACTGGCACGAGCAGGGAGGGCCTGACCTAATGGCGTATGCAAACGCCCATGGTTTAGGCAGCGGGTTGATCAGAATGGCGAGTGGCGAGTGGTCGGCGGGACGATTCCCGTCCTCGACCCAAGACAATGCAAGGCTTTGGTTCGTTAGGCTTGAAAGGCCGACCGAAACTCAAGCTCCAGCTTCCTTTGACGAAGCGTTCTCGCAGTTCGCTGATGAAGCTTGGAGACCCAGCGAAACAGAGGTAGCGAAGCTATCGCTTCAGGGATACGACAATGCGACAATAGCGAAAAAACTAAATATAGGGCATCAGGTTGTCAAAAATTACAAGGCTGCCCTCTATCAAAAGGCGGGCATTTCATCCGAAAGGGAGTTTTTCACTCAGTTTTTGAAATTCGTTCTCACGGACTAATTCTTTGACACTGTGAGCGATACCTGAACTGCGACTCCTATCGGTGTTGAGGGTAGGGGCGTTGGCTCATCTCTTCCAATATCTTTTCCTTGAAGACCTCAGCGGGAGTTTTCCACCCGAGGCATTTGCGGGGGGTGTTGTTGAGGCGATCGCAGATCACCTTCATGTCGTGATCTGTGCATCGCCGGATGTCGCGTTTGCGCGGCAGCCATCGTCTGAGCCTGCGATTGGTGTTTTCCACCGTGCCTTTCTGCCAAGGTGAAGACGGGTCACAAAACCAGGTTTGCGTCCTGATCTCGGCCTGCAGGTGCGGCCAACTGACGAACTCCGTGCCACGGTCAAACGTAATCGACTTCCGCGCGAGGTGGGGTAGATCACGAATGGTGTCCATGATCTTCCCCATGACCGGCTGAGTTCGTTTGTTCGGGTTCTTCAAAATGACTGTGAACCGGCTAACGCGCTCGACCAGAGACGTCACGTTCGTCTGCCCAAGTTTCTGTTTGAACAGAATCAAATCACCTTCCCAGTGCCCAAACTGGCGGCGGTGCGCGACATCGTCGGGGCGCAACAGAATGCTGACATCTCGATCAAATTTGGGCGGCAGGCGCTTTCTGGCGCGGCGCGGCCTGCGGACCTTGCGGTGCTCAGGCAGGTACCACCACGGCTCCCGCGCCATGCCTTCCTTGGAATAGATGTAGCGATAGATCGTTTCCTGGCAGACCCGCAGTTTCGCGCCTTCATAGATCATACGGTTGCCGATTTGCTCAGGCGTCCAGCCTTGTTTGATGCGCTCGGTCACACGCTTGCACAGATCAGGATGCCGGATCAGTTTGCGTTGCGTGGATCGCCGTTGCTGAGTGCGTTGATGCGCGGCCATTCCAAAGTAACCGACGTACTTCTTCGGGAAGGCATCATCGGCCCAGAAGTTGCGTTTGATCTCGCGGAAAATCGTCGATTTGTGGCGCTTCAGAACCCGCGCCATCTCGGCAACAGGGACCTTTGCAAGCCACCAGTCTTCGATCCGGCGGCGTTCTTGTAAGCTCAGTTGCGTATAAACCGTTCCCATGCGATATTTCTCCCATTAGATAACGCGTTGTTTTCTAATAGGAGTCGCACTTCAAAGTAGCGCGCACCCGCGTACAACTCTCAGTCGCGTAAGGTTTATTATGTTAATAAATGGAAAGTCACCTAGCGTGATATCCAGATTTCAGGTTCCCGTTTTCCCAAATGCGAAATGGACATCGCGCGATCGCTGCGTAAGCACGTTTAAACGCAACCGTCGTAGTTCGTCCGTCTAAAAGGTGCTTGTTCAAGAACATTTGTACAAACAGTGAAGAGTCTGCGCCGTGAACCGCCGAAAATGGAGCTATGTAGGATTCACAAACAGGGCTGGCTGATATCTCTCTTGCGATGGGCGCCTTTCCTGTTTCACAGGCGAGGAACAGTATCGTCTTTGGTTGCACTCCTTCGACTTCCAATACTGCTAAAAGCCGTTCGGCATTTGCGGGTTCTCCGAGGCCAAATGTAATAGAATCAGGCGAGCCGTGGCCAATGAAAATTAGGTGACTGTAGACCGCATGGTTCAAAGCCCAGTAACTGCCGAGTTCGTCGATTGTTCTAATGTCAATCCGCCTGACAAACTCGTCTGTCACCAAAATTCTTGAAAACTGCAGGACTGATTTTGCAAGAGGGTCTAGAAGGCTGTCTTCCGTCCTGAAATCTCCAATCCTTACGATCAAGAATCCAAGGCCTCGGTGAGCTGCAGAAGAACCCACGGAGACATTGTTGCCATCATTGTCCACCAAGTCGATCGTGATTGTCCTGTCCGCGACGGCAACCACACGACTCTGCCGAAACGCAGAACCTTCGACGTTTTCAATGCCAATCTTCGACTTGGGGATAAAGACCTGCTCATCAACTTGCTGATTTCTGGCCATTACTTCCTCAGGATTGATCAGTTGTTCGGACAGCTTCGCGCCTTGGAAGCGTCACGGTCAACAAGTTTTGGCGTTTGGACCGAAAGGTTTAGGACAGCTGCTTCGATGAACGATGCTTCGACGTGAAATCGCTTGATCAAAGATACCACAACAACCCGCTGGCGCCCTTCGACTTCCCTTCCCCAAGCCTAACCGATCAATGCATCAGTGAAGCCGGGATTCATGTGTGCAGGCTCACCATTTTGTCCGCTCTCCACAATGTGACGATGATCTATGCTCAAAAGATCTAGATCGGCGAGTTGACACCGGCGCCCACCGTGCAGAAGGCGCAGAATTTCGCTAACCGCGAGGCAGGAGGCTACCATTCCAACGAAGGGGGCTCCGACAGCTTTTCCCGCCAGGAGCGTGGCACCACATTGATCAAGCGTCCTGGCTTTCACCAGTTTTTCATAGGCAACGGGCATGGCGTGGCCAGTTGAATAATCTGCAGCTAGCCAAATATCATCGGCCGGCCGGAGACCTGGTAAGACGTGCATTCTGATTTTCTGGAAGTCGTGGTGACCCCGCCCCAGCCCGGCCTCAACAACCAAGTCAAAGCCGGCTTTGTCGAGTGCTCTGCGCCCAAGTGCATTGTCGAGGCCGCACAAGGCGATGGCGGGTTCCGTAGGCTGACGCATAAAGTCGTCTGCAAAATACCGCTCCATCAGTGAGACCGAATGTCCCCGGTCTTCTGCCCAATCGGCGAGAACACGGGTTTTTTTCTGGCCGACCATGGACGGTGCGGTCAAAATAGAGGTGCTGTGTGTCGAGGTGGTGACGTCGTCGATATCCTGCAGAACGAGGGACAGAGCCGAGGGGTCTGCATAAGGTAACAGGCCCACATTCCAAAGATAAGCCTGTCCTAAGTGGCCGAGACCGATCAGCCAAAGTCGATTTGGCAAATACTTGAGCGTGGGTTCGGACGGATCTTCAGCGCGCCAATCGATGTCTGGATTGAGCTTCCAAAGAGACAGCCCTAGGGTGCGCCGACCAGCGATTGGCAAGGCTTTACTTACGTGAAAATATGCTTCGGCCACGGCGAGGGCAGCACTCAAAGTTGCCGCGGTCGCAATGGGAGCTTTTTGGGGAACTCCAAGTTCAGAATGCGCTGGCATAATACCGCCTCGCCACCCCGCAGCTTGCGTGCGAATGGCAAACCCGTCGCGCCTTGGACGCGCGCCTCCCCCGATGAAAATGACGGGATCCTCACCCAGGTCTGGCGTGATAGCACCACCGTGCTGAATGACCTCATCAGCCAACGACTTGCTGCCCACTTGGCCTATCAACAGTCGGGCCGCCGAGACGCCTGAAACGTGAACCCCTCCCAGAAACACTCGGCTTGCTAAAGCAACGACCGTGAGCAAAGCGGTTTGATGTTCTGGGTTGTCAGCATCGGCTGGATCAATTGCAACAGAAAGCCGGTAGCCTTCAAACAGACGTTCGGCGGCCTCGACTGTTTCAACAGTGCCGCTGTCCAGGGCTTGTTTCATCAGGCGGTGAAGGGTGTCACCATTTATGGGTTTGTCCATAGGGACCTCTCTAGAATCCGACATGAAAGAACGATTTGCGCTTCGACTTCGGAACACTTTCCCAATCCTTGTTTCCAAGGTAGCGATAGATCCCAACGGTCGAACGTTTTGCGCGGTTTGCAAAATTCGGGACGATCAGTGCCAGGTGCCCTGATCGGGAAATCATTGGATATGCGCGGTCTGACTTGCTTTGCTGCTCTCCACCTGGATGGACGTGCACATCCGCCACGACGGTCAGTTTTCGCGCTTTGCAGATTGCCCATAGATCACTGAAATACCGTCCGTCGAAGCGCACGATGCCTGAATCCAGACAATGCGGATCAAGATCGTCATAGAGAACGAATTCTACAATCCGGGCCTGGCTGCCCACCTTATAGCCAAGAAGAAAGGCGCCGCTTTCGCGGCTGCCGTTAGCGCCCCGTTGGCGCAAGCCGGCCATCAGCTTGCGCCAAAGAAACCATGAGCATGACAATTCATGCCGCGGTGCGAACAGGTGGCGTATAGTCCGCGCAATTGAGAAGTTCATGAACCAGCTCCAGATATTGGTTGATCCCGATTTTCGGGTTCCAGATTTTCGACGGCATTTCCTGGCGCCAGTTTTCGTGGCCTTCAAAGCTTGTACGATCGCAAGGCAGGTAAAGCGCCGAACCGTTCTTCCAGTCGGTCCTGAAGACCGATGACAGTCGACCGCCCCTGCCCCGTGGCCACATATCCAAGCCCAGTTGAGTGTTCTTGGACATGTCCCAAAGGCCGGCTGTCGGCGCGCGCTCTGGATAACCTGCGCAATGAAATCGAAGGACATATTCTTGGGCGTCCGACGCGGTGACAGCGATGAAGACATAAGGCCAACTCATCTCGGCGAGACGCCACCGCCCTTCAAGTGCAGCGAGCTTGAAGGACGGCTTGGCGAGATCGGCGGACAATGCCCGTTCATCAGGACTGCTCATTGAGCCGACCCGGTGTGGCCGTTGACACGCTGATCGGGGACGAGATCAAACTCCAGCTTGGTACAGCCACATTTGGCAAGCGCGCCGATATGGGTGCCGGGGTGAGGCCGTTCGTGGGTGCCGGAAATCTGAAGCAGATGTTCACCCGCCTCTTCCTTGGCCATGCCAAACTTGTTTTTGGCGAACCAGCGTTTGACACGTTTGATCGTGGCCGAGGGCGGGAACCAGCGCCCTTCATCTTCACCGTTATACGTGACACACACTTCGATCTTGCGCTGCCGATGAAAGTGAAGTTTGAGGCCGGCCGGATTTCCAAGATCAGCCAGGCAAGCATCATCAGAAGACGGATCTGCGGCATCTTCGATGAACACGTGGATGTCACTGGTGAAGCCAAGGCTCTCGCTGATCAGTTTTTTGAAGTCGCCGATAGTTGCCGCGTCTTCAAGCTCCAAGTGCTGGATGTCGTCAAGGTCTTCACCTTGATAGAAAATATCAATTTGGGTCATTACTCATTCTCCGGGGAACTGAAGAGTGAGGCACCATTGCCCACCTACGTCCCTTCGAATGGTTAATCGTTTGCTGGTGGTCCAAACCGGAAGCGCGGACCCAAAAAAGTTAAGATTGGTTCAATGGTCCGCCCGGTGTCGCAGCGCATATGAAAAAGTGAGGACACCTTGGACAGGAAATCGGATCTGTGTCTGCAGGAAACAGTCCCGCAGCGATCTGATCCAGCATCTTATTGGAAGATTTGGAGCGGTTTGAAATGACGCGGTCGGTTGTTGGAACTGGCTCGCTAACGTTGTCGGTGAGATGTAACGCCTCGACGAGCACACCTGCACCAAATTCAGCTTGCGCTGCCAATTTGTAGAGGGCGTACTCCAGGCGGGAGTATTCATCACTACGACAATAGCCAGTGCGCACTCTGCGAACTGAAATGGTTCCATCTTGTTGCCTGGATATTTCGCTTGGCTCGACAATTACCGTTCCACTGGAAAGTTCAACCGGCAAGCGCTTGGCTTCAAGAAACTCTCTTCCGTCACCGGCGGCGAGTAGATTACGAATGAAGCGGGATGCAAGCTGACGGTACGCGGCTGCATAGGCGTGGTCGACTGGACCTCGTTGCTGCCAGATGTCATCAAATGCGCTCTCTGCCGTTGCAAGCGAAGGTGCCCCTGACAGACGTTCCACCTTGAGCCAGCGTATTAGATCGTAGATACAGTCATGTGTTTTTGAAAACGCTGTCATTTTTCGGGCGCTGCCAAGGCCCATCACATGCGTGTAGAAGAAACGGCGCGGACATCGCTCATAGGCCGTCAAACGGCTTTCCGTCATTCTCCAAGTATCCGACCAACCGACCTCGATCCTGTGTGGATCGTCGGCGATAGATGGGCCGCTCATTTGGTCCGGGTTATCTATTTGGGCTACCAGATGCGGCGGAAGCCAGCTGAGAAATCTGGATTCACTGCGATTGTTTCCGTTCGGCTGCTTTTTCGGCAAATAGAGATTGAGGTATTTTTGAGCGCGCGAAATCGCGACAAAAAACAAGCACTCTTCTTCTGTGGCATGGGCTTGTTTGGCGAACTCTTTTGCGGACAGAATATCAGACCCTTCAACCATGCCATCCGGTGGCGGACAGCGTTGGCCGCGATTGCTGGATGGAAAACTGGCGACCGTCAGCCCGGGAACATGGACGGCCTCAAATTCAAGACCTTTACTGCCGTGGACCGTCATCAATCGAACGGCATTCATGTGCAATGCGGCATCGGGAACTTGCCGGAGGTCCCGTTCCTCGGCAAGTAAAACCATCTGTCGGATTCGGGCGAGCGTTCGCTCGATTGGCAACCCGTCCTTAATGGGGACTTCGTCCCGCAAAAAGTTCAGAAACTGCCAGATCGCGACACCCTTCATCTGTCCTGAAATCGTCTTCGAGGTTGCGATATCGCGGGCGTGGTTTGTTTTATCGAGCAGATATGATGCGAGAAACTCCCAAGCCGTGCTGGTGTTTTTAAGATCAGTCAGATCTTCAACAAGCTGTGCTAACCCGGCACGACCATAAACGGAGAGCGCAACGTCAGCCTGAAGTGCCGCAAGACCTTCGAGTGTGGAAATATCGTCATCTCTGATGGTTTTGGCAATCTGATAGACGTCCTGAAGTGTCAACGCATAGCGAGGCAAGGCACCAACGCGCACCATGGCGTCGCCAAAAGGGTCTATCGCAAGGTTGAGCAAAGCCAGGAGGTCGCGAACTTCTTCGCGCTCAAAAAGGCTTCCAAGGTGAAGGACCGGTATACCGCGTGCTTCCAGACCGGCCGCGATTTCGTTTAACCTTTTGTTTGTCCGGCAAAGCACTGCTTGATCGCGATAGGTGATTCCTGAGGTCTTCAGGTCTTCGATGCAGGCAGCGATCCCTTCAATTTCGTCGTGGGGCTTTTCAAATCGACGGATTTCCGTGGCCGCCGGTCCGGGCCCGTTGCTCGCAAAAAGACTTAAGGGCAACATGCCCTGTGAAGCGCCCATTTTAGGGGCTGTAGCCACGAAGCTATCGACTATCTGTTCACTGGACCGATAGTTGATTTCGAGTTTGTCGATCACTGGCTTATCGTAGTCTTCGGCAAACTTCACCATGTTCGCCGAAGACGCGCCACGAAATCGATAGATGGACTGTCTTGCATCACCGACGACCCACAGCCGTTTTGCATCCCCTGAGATGAGCTTAACGAGCTTTGCGCTGGCCCGGTTTACGTCCTGGTACTCGTCGACGAGTACGTGCCTATGCCGAAGCTGTAGCTCGGCATTCACGGCCGCATTGGTGTCGAGCAACAGTGCTGGCCGCATGACCAGATCACCGAAATCTATCGCGCCTCGCTCGGAGAGCGTCTTTGCATAAAGATCGTAGACATCCGCCACTTCAAGGCATTTTTCGGCGGCCTCAATCTTCTCCTCATCGCCTGCGGCCTTCGCTTTACTGAGCATGTCGTCTGAGAGCACGCGGTAGCGATCGGGCGTGACCAACTCATCCTTGGCGCGCGAAATCGCGTCCAGAATATCGCGCAATACAAGAGTTGGATCCCACAGATTACGATAGTGCACCAATGGAAGGGTTGGTAGAAGTTCTTCCAAGACCTCGATCGCATCACTTCGATCGAAGAGAATGGGCGTAGCTGGAAGGTTTAACTCGCGATAAAACCGCCGCACCACATCCAGTCCAAAAGCGTGAAAGGTTCCGACCCAGACCTTGGCCGCGCCTTTAGGAACAGCCTGCTCAAGACGCTCTGACAATTCTCCCGCGGCTCGGTTCGAGAATGTAAGAACCAAAATGGAGGCAGGATCGACACCATCTTCGATCAAGGCAACAATTCGCTTGATCAGCGTTCTCGTCTTACCCGTGCCGGGGCCAGCCTGAAGAAGATAAGGTGAATCGCTATGCGCGACGGCCCTGTCTTGTGATTTGTCCGGCTTAGGATTGTAGCCTGCAGAGTTATTCTCGTCTACCAGCTGATCGGGAGGGAGCAAGAGCGCGTCGAACAATTGTTGACGGACAACCGCGAGAGGAAGACCAGTTGCTTCGACGATGGCCACAGCAGACATTTTTTCCTCGACGAAGAGGTGGCGAGCAAATTGGCGGGGAAATACAAACTCCCTTGCAAAGACATTGGCCTGCAGTTCCTGCCGTTCCCGCACGCCATAGCTCTCGACACGCTGCAATCCGACCGCAGCCGCCTCTGTCGTTTGCGAGGCATCCACATCTGCCGAGTTGCAGTTCAGGGAACCCGCATGCAGCTGATCGTGTCCGATTTCGTGTGCAACGAGAAGAGCGCGGCTTGCAGGCTCACCCGCATTCTCGCAGCTGATTAGGCCGGCTTGGTCATCAAATCGAGCTTTCGCCCCTTTCAACCCAGGGTCATCCGGTTCAAGCCAGACTAGATCCAGGTCAAGGTCATCTAGTGCCTCAATCGCATGCGTCACAAATGCAAGCGGATTGAGCGGATCACCCCCTGTATCCAGTGTTGCCCTGTGCAGTTCTTGCGCTGCCCGGCGTATCAGTTCGAAGCCGTCCATTCTATTTCAAGCTCTTTAGATATCGTTTCTGATCATCGGTCAGACCAGAGCTTTCAACCGCTTCATCGAACCTCTGTTGAAGGTCATGATTTGGTCTGTCATCTGCCTTGAAAAACTGTGTGCCCATAGCTCGTCGGCGGTCTTGCCCGTTGAGGTAGGTGAACAGCTGATCAAGTCTGATTTTCAAAAATTCAGAAATGAGTTCCAAATACCTATGCGGAATCGTATCAGGCCGGATCTGCCGGTCTCTCAATTTCAGAGCAAATACCTTATTCGCATGAATGGAACGTGCAAACTGGCCAAAACTCTTCCGATCCATGTCTGCGAAGGGGTCAATCGAGTCTACCTCCGGAGCTACCCGTGCGATGACGTCATCTGATTTCGATGAATTGTCACGCAAAAAGAGTTCGTTTTCGAAGTTGCTGAGTGCGCGGGAAACCAGTGGCGACACATCGTCTTGAACAACTACAGCGTCTTCATCACGATCAGAGTTAACGAGCATGTCGATTGCCAGCTCTACGGCGAACTCGGTGATTTCTGCAGCGAAATCTGGATATTCGCTGACGATATCTTCAACAAGTTGCGCGTCAGGAAGTCTGTTCGCCTCCATCAATTCAAGGATGGCATCCTGCAGGAACAATTCGGATTGGGCTGTGTTCGGGGTCATGTGCTTTCCTTTAGGCTTTTCAGTCTTGCTATCGCATTTTTTTTGCGCGTTCTGATGGTACGAGACGAAACGCCTAGTTTGTTCCCAGCCTCCTCTTCGGTCAGGCCAATGATCTTGGTTTCAATCAATGCGTTTCGTTCATCCTTTGGCAGCGTGTAGAGTTGTCTGTAGATGTCTCGTGCCATCATCTGGTCTTCGGGAGATGGCACATATATGCCATTTGCGTCAGACGTTGTCTGGCAACTGGCGACTTTGTCGAAGGCGGCTTCCAAATCGGCAACATCAACCGCGGTAGCATCGCTTGGAAGAGAGGCATTGCGATTGACGGCATTTGTCTCGCGCCGGATCGCGTCGATCCGTAGCGATTGGAACTGCAAATTGAAGCGCCATTCAAAGAGATCGAGACGATCCGGCACCTTTCCGGTTCCATCGCGCGCCAACAGTTTGCCAAGTTCTGCCAAGGTGTCTTCGCGTATTTTGCCAGCATTAGGCAGAGAGTTATCGACCGTCCTGAGCAGGTTGGCTTCACATCTCCTGAACAGGGCTTTGACAGCAGCATCGAGGACCGGTCTGTTCTTTTCCCTGCGGGCTTTGCGGATCAAGTGGACCAAGGTCTCCGATGCCAGATACGCTGTATCCTTCCAATTGAAGACGTTCAGGCGTGTCCTTAGATCCCCCAGTTCAAGGTCAATCACATCGTCGATTTGGCATTCGACCTGATGCAACCGAACATAGAGCTCACCAAGCTCTCCCGCTTTGTCAGGTTTTTTCCTTTTTGTCAGCGGTATTGCCATACTGCCCCCTCAAGATTTGCCCGATGTCCCGTCGCGCGTGTTTGTGTGCCTTCTTCCCGTTAATCGTTTGCAGTTAGGCAAAACCGGAAAATTTTTCTGCCGAACTGAAGCTTTTCAGCTTTACCATGTGCTGCGGTCAGGCTCAGCGGTTGGAAGTCAAAGCTGATCAGTGCTTCCAACGCGCTATCCTAACCGTTGGACGGAGGCGGCTGAATAAGATAGCCGCGCGTCAGCTTCTGTTTGACCAGATCGGTAAGGGCAGATTCAGCCTCGGGTTCTGTCGCATACCAATCATGGCGATGCCGCCCCCAAGTCCCAAAGCGACCCCATTGCCGATGGACGCCGTGTTGGCCGAAGAGGTCTTTGGTCAGCTCCATGGAATAGAACCGGTTCATATTAAGGGAGGGATCAATACGGCGCATATTAATTTGCATCGATCTCTTCCTCGCTCATTGGAACATAGTCGATAGAGACTCGTTCAAGACGAGGTTCCTTTTGCTCAAGACCCCACCGGCGTTCCGTGTAGAACTCAAGTGCTTTCCGGGTTCTGGCCACAAGCACATCTGAGGTGAACCCAAATTCAATGCGGACCACGCGTTGCTGCGCCTCAGTCAATCTTGAATGCGGTTTGAGTTTCAGGATGGCCCAGGTAAACCAGTCATCATCTCGCGGGACCCCATCGGCTGGCTTGGTTGCCATAAATGAACCATCTGGGTCTATACGTGCGGGGTGGAAATCACGGAAACCCTCACGCTCAAAGCACCAAGCACGCACATGCAGTCTCACCCCATCGGAAGCGAATCGCACAGGCGCGATCCAGCGTGTCATCGGTTCTGGGTCCTTCATCGATTGATAGACGATCCTCGTTGCCTCTTTCGCCCTGAAGGCACGGTAGAGCGGCCGTAAGACACGCAGGTCCTGTGTGCGTTGCAAATCTGGCAATCTATCGAATGCGGGAGATGGTGCGCCGACCAGGAGTTGCTCCAACTCCATCGAGGACGCTTTGCCACTGAGCCGTTCAAAGCTGTCATGGGCAAGGTATTGGCGCGACGACGCATCATAGTGCAGTGCGTCTTTTGGCGCTTCGGCGAGGTAAGTCCGAAAATCGAGAGCGGCCTGCGCATTCGAAATACCAAAACGCTTGATCAAGGAGGCACGAGTCGCTGCACCGTCCCAGAAAAACAGTCTGTCGAGATATTCCAGGCGCGCACGCTGGGCATGTTTGAGGTCTTCGAAGGGCATGGGGGAAGGATATCTTGACTCCCTGCCATTGTCCATATAGTTTTTACATGTGTAATAATTGATGGTGCGACATGAGAATACTTCATACTGCAGATCTGCACCTGGGGCGTCAGTTCATGGGGCTGAGCCTCGAGGAGGATCATGAAGTCGTCCTAGGCCAGATTCTCGAGACGCTCTTGGTCGAACGGGTCGATGTTCTTGTGATCGCTGGGGACGTTTTTGATCGTGCCTCACCGCCCAACTCGTCTATCCGGCAGTTCAACCGCTTCCTTAAGCGTGTGACAGAAGAGACAGAAGCCGAGGTGGTGATGATCTCGGGAAACCACGATTCCGGTGACCGGATCGAGGCAATGTCTGTTTTCTCCACCGCGTCGAGGGTGCTGGTTCGCGGAATCGCCGACGCGGTGGAGACTCCGCTTGTGCTGAGTGACGAGCATGGCGAGATCGCCTTTTCCGCGCTGCCCTTTTCCTATGAATATGCCGCGCGGGAAGTGTTTGGGGACGAGGGTATCAGCACGCCAGCAGATGTCATCGCAGCCCAAATCTCCGCAGCGAGGGGTCAGGTGCCTGAAGGAGCACGTTGGGTCGTAGTGGCTCATGCCTTCGTTGCAGGCGGCGCGGTCGGTGAGACCGAGCGCGCCCTGACACGGGTCGGCGGGATCGAAACTGTGCCCTCTGATGTCTTCGACGGGGCGGATTATGTGGCACTGGGGCATTTGCACAAGCCGCAGGAAGTAGGCGCGAACCATATTCGGTATTCCGGCGCACCGCTCGCCTTCGGTTTCGACGAGGCGGGAAGTGAAAAATCCATGACTGTCGTCGATCTCAAAGCTGAAGGAGTCGAGATCCGTACCGTAGCCTTCCGTCCGATCCGGCAAGTGCGTTCGCTGACCGGGGCATTCTCGGATCTTCTGGCAGGAACGCCGTCTGAAGACTTCATCCAAGCCAATCTAACGGATGAAAACCCTCTGATAGATCCGATGAAGCGGTTGCGCGCGACCTACCCCAATGCCTGCCATCTGGCCTACGACCGACAGGGTCGCGCCCCAGAGACCAAAATGCTTAGCAGTGGGCGGGTCGCGGTCACGCCGATCGAGATGGTCGGCGATTTCATGAAGATTGTACGCGGCCGGGAACCAAGTGCTGCCGAAGTCGAGATCGTCGCGGACAAGCTCCACGCCTCAGCCTCCGGGGAGGAACAGACATGAGACCCATTCGCCTATCGCTTCAGGCCTTTGGGCCGTTCGCGACAACCGAGGTAGTAGATTTTCGCTCCGCGCTGGAGACAGGGCTGTTCGGAATCTACGGCCAGACAGGGGCTGGGAAGTCGACGTTGTTCTCGGCGATGTCTTTCGCGCTTTTCGGGGCACCAACCAAGACCGATCAGGAGCCACGTTCGCTGCGTTCGGATCACTCTGCGCCCGATCTACCCACTGAAGTCGAATTTGTTTTTGAATTGGGTGCCAAGACCTACCTGATCCGTCGTCGTCCGGCGCAAGAGCGCCCGAAAGCGCGAGGCGAAGGGATGACAGAAGACGCGGCGGAAGCTTCGCTTTTCGACGTCACCGGAATCCCGGTGGATACACTGGACTCAAGTCAGTCTGGCCGTGTCATTGTTGAAAAGAAGGTCACGGTCGTTGGTCAACAGGTCGAGGCGCTGCTGGGTTACGGGGCAGACCAGTTTCGCCAGATCGTGCTCTTGCCGCAAGGCAAGTTCGAGACGTTTCTTGCCGCAAAAACTGATGCACGGGTCGAGATATTGCGAGATCTCTTCGACGTGAAGATCTATCGCGATCTCGCTGCCGGGCTAAAGGAAGAAGCCTCAGAGGCAGAACGAGCGTTACGCGACCAGCGTGCACTCTATGTGGCCCGGCTTGAGGAACGTGGATTCGAGAGCGCCGAGGCACTGGAGCTAGGAATTTCGGCGGCGGAAGCCAAGGTCGAGGAGAAACAGGGAATTCAGCAGATCGCAGAGGCAGCGAACGAAGCCGCGCGCAAGGCTCTGATCGAAGGCGAACAGATCGAAAAGGCTTTTGCTGCCGTCGACACGGCGCGTAAGGCACTTGACGATCTAGAAGCGAAATCGGGTGAGATCGATGCTCTGGCCATGCGAGTTGAGGTAGTCAAGAATGCCTTGCAAGCCCGTGATCTTGAGACGGCTTTGCACGATGCGGAGTACGACAGACGGATTGCGGAAAATGCCGTCACCGAGGCCGAAGCGGAACTCAACACCGCCACTGGGGCGAAGGAGGAAGCGGCGCAAAAACTGATTGAGGTGCAGTCGGGCGAGGAGCGACGGCAGCAGGTTCAGGCCGACCTGACAAAGCTGGAGGCGATCGAGAACCAGGTCGGGCAGGCAGCGGAGCTACAGAAAGCGCTTGATGAAGCCGCGAAGGAGGAAACGTCGGCCAAGAAGGCGCTGACCGAGGCCGTAGAAGCACGCGAATGGCTCCAGTCTAAGCGCGACGCGACCGATTTGGAGCTTGAACAGGCGCGAAAGACCGAGGCGGAGCGAGGTAAGCTGACTGGCGAACTGGCTGAGGTCAATCGGGAACTGGTCAAGGCAGCGGCGCATGCAAAGGCGCAGGGAGCCGTCGCGGATGCCGAAGAAAAGGTCGAAGCCGCATCGAGCGAACTGGCGACAAAGACCGAAGTGGCGGAAGCCGCCGATGCGGCCCTGATTGAGGCCGAGGCACGGCTTTCGCGCACGCAGGCGATCATTCTGGCCGAAAAGTTGATCGAAGGGGTGCCCTGCCCGGTCTGTGGTTCCCACGATCATCCTACGCCGGCCCATGGCACGCCCGAACAATCTGGTTTGACCGAAGCGTTTCGTAACGCGCAGGCTCAGGCGAGAACCGCAACCGAAGCCAGGGTTCGGGCAGAAAGCGAACTCGGCAATTGCCGAACGCGGCTCGACGAAAAGAAACGGACACTGGACGAACAGGAACGACCTGAGCGCACGTTGGCGGAACTCGAATCTGAAATCGTACGGCTGGAAGGCACTGTCGCCGAGCTTGGTGAGGCCGTCGATATTGACGCGATGGAGGAGCGGTTGGCCGATCTCAAGCGGAAAGTGACCGAGGCCGAAGCCGCCGAGGCTAAGGCGCGCACGGTCGCAGGCCGGGCTGAGACCGCTTTGGCCGGTGCACGAGCCAAGCGTGATACAGTTGTTGGGACCCTGCCGGAAGGTCTTCGTACGCCCGAGGCGGTTGTCGCACGGCGGGAGGCTTTGCAAGGCGAGCAAAGACAGCTCTCCAAAGCGCTGGAACTGGCGATGCAGGGGGATCGAGTGGCGAGCGAGACGCTCACCCGTGCGCAGGAGCAGCTCGAAGCAGCGAAGCGGGCGCGCCAGGTGCAGACGCGGCGCGTGGAAAAGGCGCAAGGTGATTTTCGCGCTCGGCTGGATGAGGTCGGGCTGGACGATGCGAGATACGATGCTTGCAAGGCGCATTTCCCGACTCTCGACGCCGACCGTAAGACGGTGACCGATCATCGTGAGGGCCTGATCGCGGCGCGTACGACATGGCAGAACGCCAAAGCCGCTTGTGCGGATCACGAGCGCCCGGATCTAGCCCCGCTTCAATCAGCATTGGCCGACGCTACGCACCTTTCGGACGCGGCCTATGCGGCGCTCGCCACAGCCGAAACGGATGTAACGTCACTTACCAGATTCAAAGAATCGCTGGCCGAGGCCTTGGCCGAAACCGAGCGGCTTGAGTCCGAAACCGGACCGCTTCGGGGACTTGCCGATCTGGCCAACGGCAAAAACGATTTCAAGATAACGCTCGAGACCTTCGCGATCGGCGCTATGTTCGACCAGGTGCTCGAGGCGGCAAACATGCGGCTCGATCCTATGACCCGCGGACGCTATCGACTGGCGCGCGGGCTTGAGGCATCGGGTGGGCGCGGAAAGCGCGGGCTCGAAATCGAGGTATTCGACATCAACACCGGCAAGGCGCGTCCAACGGCTACCCTGTCCGGCGGCGAGACATTCATCGCGGCACTGGCCCTGGCGCTTGGGCTTGCCGATGTGGTCGAGAGCCTGTCTGGCAAAATCCGGATGGATACGATCTTCATCGACGAAGGCTTCGGTAGCCTCGACACCGAGAATGGGGCGGGCACGCTGGACCAAGTGATCCAGGTTCTTGCTGCGTTGACAGAGGGCAGTCGGGCTGTGGGTCTGATCTCGCATGTCGGGCTGGTGCAGGAGGCCATACCACAAGGCTTCTACATACGTTCGACACCGAGCGGCAGTAGAGTTGAAGAAAGAAGGGGGCTAGGATGACGGAACGGTGGTATTACCGAAAGGCCCACAACCGCCGACTGGTGACGGGGCGGACAATCTCTGTCCGTGGCGGTTGGGTGCTGCAGAGTAGTCAAGAAAGCAGGAAGGGCGCGTCATTCAAACGGACTTGTCCAATATGCGGGGCCCCGATCCTAAGTGTTGGCATGCCTAGAGGTGGGTGGGTCCACTTCGAGGGACGTAAAGGCCTGACACGGATCAAACACCCATGTCTGCATCTTGGCGACGGTTTGAGCGGCCGACGCGATGAGAACACGCCAGATCTATTCTCGGCGCACTGAAAGGGCCGTGAGGCTTCTAGAATTTTGACCTACTCCCCTAGGAGCCAGCGTTTGAAAGTTTGTTCCGCCAAAATTGTTAATGATCTTCGGCTCAGCATTTGGAATTCTGTCCTTTTTTGCTCCTTGCGTCTCCTCAATCGAATGTCTGCCTCACAGACCACTACCCGCCGTTCCAGCTGGACATGGATACGCATTCGCTAACATTGACTTTCAGAAAAACATACCCTATTTTCTGACAAGGAGATAGATCATGATCACATCGAAGATCAAACAACGCATCATCGGAAAGGGCCGTGGGGCGATCTTTGCGCCGTCGGACTTTCTGGATATCGGGTCCCGCGCCAGCGTGGACCAGGCGTTGTCGCGTCTGGCCGATCATGGTGTGATCCGACGCCTGACGCGGGGGCTCTATGACTATCCCAAGAAAAGCCCGCGCTTTGGCTATGTGTCGCCGTCCGCGGACGATGTCGCGCAGGCTGTGGCTCGCAAGGACAACCAGGTCCTGCAGCCCTCCCCTGCCATGGCGGCCAATCAGCTGGGACTCTCAACTCAGGTGCCGTCCAAACCGACCTACATGACTGATGGCCCAACACGGGTCAAAACAATCGGTCAGCAGGTGATCCAATTTCGCAATGCGTCCTCCAAGACGCTTGTCGGTGCTGGTCAGAAGACCGGCGCTGTCTTTCAGGCGCTGCGTTATGTCGGCAAGGACCGGGTCGATGATCAGGTGATTGGCAAATTGGCCCGTGCGCTGGATGACAAAGATAGGACTCTGCTTTCCAAGCAGAGCAAGCATGTGCCGGCCTGGATGCATCCTGTCGTGCAGCAGATCGTTGCGCACGCCTGAGCATGGATCAGTTTGCCAACGACACCCCTGAACAACGAGACGAGGCCTTCCAAGAGGCCGCGGCGCAGCTCGGGATGTCCAAGGCCATCATTGAGAAAGACTTCTGGGTCTGCTGGTCCTTGAAGCAACTCTTCGCCCTGCCCTCCTTTGGCGATCACATGATCTTCAAAGGAGGGACGTCTCTTTCCAAAGCCTATGACGTGATCCATCGCTTCTCGGAAGATGTGGATCTATCCCTAGATCGGGCACGGCTCGGTTTCGAAGGCGACCGCGATCCCGAAAACCCAGATTTATCCGGAAAGAAACAGAAACAACTATTGCAAGAGTTGCAGGATGCGGCCGAGGCGGAAGTCTCTGGACCGCTTTTGGCTGAGATTCAGGCCGCTTTCGATGCCAGTCTGGATCAGGGCTTCTCCCTGACAGTTGACCCAGGTGATGCACAAACCCTGCTCTTCGCCTATCCATCCTTGTCGGACGGTGCCGGCCGTTACGTCAAACCCATTGTGCGCTTTGAGTTTGGGGCGCGGGGCGTCCACCTGCCAGCCGAGGTTCGCGAGATATCGCCATATGTTCATCAGGCTTTTCCTGATCTGTTTCGATCAGGCGGGGTGGATGTGAAAGTGCTGGGTGTCGAGCGGACCTTTTGGGAAAAGGCTACGATCCTGCACATGCTATATCATCAGGATCCCGCCAAACCCCTCGCCGACCGGATGTCGCGCCACTACTACGACATGGCTCAGCTCATCAGGCATGAGGCCAAGAGGCGTGCTGTCGGCAGCCTTGATTTGCTGGAACAGGTCGCTCATCACAAGTCGGTTTTCTTCAAAGCCGCTTGGGCCAACTACGAAAGGGCGAAGCCTGGGTCTTTGAGATTGATGCCGAATGAGGATCTGACCGCCGCCTTGCGACGGGACTATTCCGGCATGCGGGAGATGATCATCGGGGACGCGCCGGACTTCGATGATATCCTCGGGGCAATTGAAGCTTTCGAGGTTGAACTCAACAGCTGATCAATTGGTCTGAATTTAGCCTGGGACAATTGGAAAGGTGCCTTGACGAAGGTGGGGATATTCTGCAGGTTGAATTCGGCCTCTAGTGCATGCCAGTGTGCCCGCCACGCAAAGCTACGCAGCACTTCATTCTTAAATGAACAACCCAGACCGATTTCGGGATCTGGTTAGTAGCGGGCACCTAGTCGGATCCCTATTTTGGGAACTGAACAATGACTACCAAAACTAAGATCGATCAACTGAAACTACTGGCAAAACGCTATGCGCATGCCACACGCTCTAGCCAACATGAGGCACTTGATGCGATTGCCTCTGAGCTGGGCTTCCCACATTGGAAGGCGCTCTCGGTCAAGGCCAAACAAGGCTGGATGCCGAGCGAGGAAGAGCTTACCAAGACTGATACCTTTGTTCGTGAATTCTTCCCCTCACTTGGAGGCAAGCCGCAATTCATTGAACAAAGCATGTCGCGACCAGTCAGCGAGCCGATCAAAGCAGGCGAGATTGACGGGTATGCCTACCAGCTCTTCGAGTTCTCCGGTGACATTCGCATGGAAGGTGATAGCTGGCGCATCCTAATAGGCGAGGCTGATTTCTCGCAGCCTATGGTAGAGATCGAGACGACACACAAAGAGACCAGCCCAGCCGCTAATCCTGGCTTTGTCGAAAAAGCGCTCGTTATTGCGGAAGCCCAAGCTGTGAAAACTCGTGCAGCCATTGCTTCTGATTGGCCTCGGCGTTCGACTAAGCCAAATGCCAAAGGCGAAGTCGTTCACCCGCTACTCGGTGACCGGGCCGCGGAATGGTTTTGCCTTCATTGCGATGGCAAAATCACGGGCGCGCAAATCGCTGATAATCTTTGGCACTGCCCGAGTTGTGGTGCGTCTCCTCTGAATATCTTCACATCGCCGTGGTGGTTGGAAGGCGGCGATGAGGAGCCTAAAGCTGTTGAATGTGTTGATGGTCGGAAGCGGCCCGAGCCCAGGATCGACGTGGTGGATTCCAGGCCAACTCTGAGGCTGGATGAGGAGAGTATTTCCTTGCTTCTACGGATCGCGCTTCTTGAAGATGCCACCAACCCAGGAGAGCGGCTCGGTGCTTTGCTGGCTGAGATCAATGTCGATGATGAGAACGATGCTTGGATCACCTTCGACGAAGATCTTTGGCCTGAAGACAAGGACCGTAAGCGGTGCGCTGGTCACACGGGTCTGACGTAATTCCAGGGCAGCAGTTTGTTGATGTCCGTTTGCTTGTGTCCTTCGGCGATGGCGGTGAGAACAGCTGACAGATAGCCGTGAGGTTCGATCTCGTTGAGTTTGCAGGTTTCGATCAGGGAGGCGATGACGGCCCAGTTTTGCGCCCCAGCGTCGTGCCCGGCGAAGAGCGCGTTTTTGCGGTTGAGCGCAATTGGACGGATCGTCCGCTCGACGGCATTGGAATCCAGTTCGATGCGACCATCGCTGAGGAACAGGATCAGCCCATCCCAGTATTTGGCGATGTATTTCAGGGCCTCACCGGTCGGCGATTTTGCTGAGACGCGGGCGCGGTTTTGGACAAGCCATAGCTCGAAGGCGTCGATGATGGGTTTTGAGCGGTCCTGTCGCGCGGCGAGCCGTTGCTCGGCAGTCTGACCGCGCAGATCTTTTTCGATGCGATAGAGCGCCTGGATTTGCGCCAAGCCTTCCTGCGCGATTGGTGCCGCGCCAGATTGGGTAACATCATGCAGCTTGCGGCGGGCATGCGCCCAGCAATAAGCCAGTGTCACATCCTGAGCAGGCCGTTTCAGCAGGCGGTTGTAACCAGCATAGCCATCGACCTGCAGGGTGCCGCTGAAGCTTTTCAAAATATCTTCTGCATGCTGACCGGATCGCCCCGGTGCATATGTGAAGGCGACACCGGGGGGATCATCACCACCCCAAGGCCTGTCATCGCGGGCAAGGGCCCAGAAGTATCCTGTTTTGGTGCGTTTGCGCCCAGGTGCCAGAACCGGCGCGGGCGTCTCATCCATGAAGAGCTTGGTCGAGTGCTTCAGATCGGCCATCAGGGCATCATAAATGGGGGTCAATTCGAACGCCGATTTGCCCACCCATGCGGCCAAGGTCGAGCGATCCAGATTAATGCCTTGACGGCTGTAAATCTGTGCTTGTCGATAGAGCGGCAAGTGATCAGCGTATTTAGAGACCAATACATGCGCCAGCGTGGCCTCGGTTGGCATGCCGCCTGCAATGATGTGGGCCAGTGCCGGAGCTTGGGTGATCCCACCCTCACAGGAGCGGCAGGCGTATTTGGGTCGCCGGGTAACAATCACGCGGAACTGGGCAGGGATAATGTCCAGCCTTTCGCTGACATCCTCGCCAATGACATGACGCTCGGCGCCGCAGGCGCAGAAGACATCAGGTTCAATGATCACTTCCACCCGCTCCAGATGCTTGGGCAGTGAACCACGATTGCTCTGACGCGGCTTTGCTGGCCGCACGGGCGCGGTGCGCTCATCCGCATCAATCTCGGCTTTCACCTGTGCGATGGCCGTCTCGATGTCTTCGAGTTCCAACTCGTATTGGGCCGGATCGATCTTCTCGGATTTGGCACCAAACAGTGCCTTCTTGAAGGAGGCAACCAAGGCCTCAAGCCGCGCATTCTGATCCTGCTGCGCACGGATAATCGCCTTCAGTTCGGCGATATCATCGGGCAATTTGTCAGGCACAGTCATGCCTGTTCCCATAACAAAACAAGGGCAGAATGGCCCGTGCAAACGTGCCAGTGAGTCACTCCGCCGCAGCAGGAGCCGCCACCTCCAAAGGCCGTACACGCCGCCAATCCAAACCCGCGAACAGCGCTTCAAACTGGGCAGGTTCCAGGCGCATCACCCCATTCTTGATTGCAGGCCATTTAAAGCTGTTATCTTCAAGCCGCTTATACGCCATCACCAGACCGCTGCCGTCCCAATAGATCATCTTCAGCCGATCCGCCCGCTTGGCCCGGAAGACATAGACCGACCCATCAAAAGGCTTTTGGCGCAATTGGCTTTGCACCAAGGCGGCCAGCCCGTCATGACCTTTGCGGAAGTCCACAGGATCGCTGGCCACAAAAATCCGCACCTTGTGGGATGGCGTGATCACGTTGCCAAAGCCCGCGCGATCTCGCCGATCCGCGCCGCTGGCGTCGCGGAATCAAGACGAATGGTGACATCGCCTTTGATCACATCAATCGTGCCGGAGGATGTCGCCGCCAGAGGCTGGACCGCAGGTGCAGGCGTCTCAATCTCAACAGGCACAAAATCCATGCCGTCCAAATTGGGCAAAACCAGTTTGCCCTGTCGCGCCATGCGCCGCCAATCAGACACAGTGCTGGGGATCAACTCATACCGCTTCGCAACCGCGTTGACTGTCTCGCCTTCAATCAACGTCTCCGCCACGATCCGAGCCTTCAACTCAGACGGCCAATTCCGCTTACCGTCCGCACGGCGCGGCACCCTTGCCAGAAACTCGCTTGTAGCTCCCATCGAGAAACTCCCCACAAAACAAAGAAGCCTCTGAATCGCAGATCAGGCGCTATCCCGTAAGTGTGGGGGCGGCGCACCGCTTACCAAGGACCCGGATGCGGCAATTGCGGTTGCCGACAAACTTGGCATCGAGCTCGAGCTTGCGATGACCTGTATGACGTTTCCGTTCACTTGGCCGGGTTTAGGACACGTGACTGCCAGCACCAGCGAGTATCTCGGGCATCTTCTGGACGCATACGAAGAACATGGGGTCATTGTTCGCAACAATGATGATCACGAGTGATTGAGCGCTACTTGGCTCCACCGGCTTTGTCGGTGGAGCTTCCATGGACCATCTCGGATCCGCCTTGTGAGCGTTTGGTTTTTTCTACTCCTGAGGTTCTGTCTCGCTTTCCACCTCAGCGGCGCTCGCCGTTTGAAACCAAAGATGTGGCGGAAGTGGGAGCCGGTGGTGACGGCAAGCCATCAGTAACAAAGGTACCAACCCCCGCTGAATTGCGGACATTTCGTTGAGTGCTTTGAAGTTATCAACGATCTCGTCGATCTGGCTTCCCAAAGAACGACTCTGCCCTTCCAGCTCCATCATCGGAACGGGGATTGCGATGCCCTGGCTTGTTCCTTGCCGCCAAAGAAATTCTTCCGACCCATCTCGCGGAACCCAGACTTGCTGCGTCATGTCAGGAAGCTCCTCCGCAATGGTTTTCTCCAAAGCAGCCAGTTGTTCAGTTTCTTGAATTCGCTCCAAGGAAACCTTCAGAAAAGGCACAAGAACGCTGCCCTTGGTGGATTTCTTGAAGTATTCATCGCTTAAATCGACCGGATGGCGAGCCAACTCGCGATAGTCCTGAAAATGGGTGGGCCACGATTTTCTGAGCCGATATCGGTAGTTCAGGCGCGACGCGATCTCCACCAAATAGCCTGAGACCTTCGGAACATCCCCTCCCCCTTGGGCCAACAGCATGAGCAAGCCGATTTCGATATGGTGATCATCGCGGAGCGGTGTTGTGAGTGTTGGGTTTTGGTTGATCAGCGACACAGCAATGTTCTGACATCGGTCTCGTAGTCTCAGGTGCTGTTCACGTTGTTTCCCATCCGAATTCACACCTATGAAGTGATGCCATAGCCCAAGGAGTGCGGAACGCCCCATCGCCTCAAAAAGCGCAAGGTTGATATCAAGCTCGGAGCCCGACCGAACTGCGCTTGATACCGCGTGCATTTTTTTCGCATGTGGTCCAATTTTCTCAACGATCAGTTTTTGACCGATCGATAGGTAGAGGGAAAGAACATGATCGACGATTTCTGAGCGTGCTTTACGCTCCTTCTTCTTGGCACTGGCGCTTCGATTGAGCACATCCCAAGAGTACAGTAAGGCAAGTTCACTGCACCGGTAGGGCGCTTCCAAGTTCTCTGCGTCAACTCCGTTGCTTACCAAAATCCAGAGGCAGATAACCAGCTGGCGAAGGCGGGTTGTGCCTCGGTGATCGTCTTCAATTTCTTCGGTCAGTTCGTGTATCAGCTCTCGAAAATGCCGATATGACGTGTCTGGCTCGCTGACCATTGCCACGGCCTTCTGAAAGGCCACTCGGCGATCTACATCCAGAAGTTCTCTATTCAGAAACCCGGACAAAATCAGGTTCGCCAATCGATCCCCATTCCATTCGCGGTAACGTATCTTGTCCGTTGTGTTTTTTTCGACATAGCCTCGCCAATACGACCGAATGACTTCCTTGAGCTCACCTCCCATGCAAATGCAGATCGAAATCGGGAGCTTGGAATACTGTTCGGGGACACGATTTGGGATGTAGTCGTAGCGTATCTCATCCAATGAGGGCATGACATCTTGAGGCTTGCCCCCATTCCAGTCCGTTCGTCCTAAATCGCCAGATTTTATCAAGAAGAGGTGCAGCGCTTTCTCGCCATCTGCGTCCGGGTCGGGACCGACTGCCGCAACATCAACGCCAGCCTGTTTCGTTCCACGTCCAGGATGATGAATGACCTCGTACCCGATTTCACTGAGCAGCTGAGGCAGCAGCACATCAAGCTCGTCTCTTTCCTTGAGACCTTGAACATATTGCCGAACGACCAGCTTCATTGTTCAACCATCCGTTCGTTGCGAAACTGATGTAGCAGCATGTCCAGCCCGATGGGATCAACAAAGATTCCCTTCGGTAGCTCAGAGCTTATGCTGATCTCTGAAAAGGGCATGGTCTTTTGTTCCAGTTCCTCGGCACTCGTCATGATGTTGAAGGCAGACCTGTCGCCATAAAGCAGGTGCTGTGTTGTGAATAGATCTGCGAAAATGGACCGTCGTCCCGCCTCATCACGCGTGCGTTCAGCTTCTTCCATCTTTTGGAAATTGACCACAGCACGCGCGCTTTCGCTTGGCTCAAATTCGACAATTTCGCGGGCTTCCCTGCAACCATCCCAAACCGCCTGTGCGCGTTGCAAAACCTCTTCGATATCCGCGCGACTAGTTTCGTTGTCTATGGCAAAGGCCTCGAGCCAATCCTTCAGAGCACCACTGTAGCTTAGTAGCAATGGATCATAGAGAAGGTCGATTGCATGCTGCTTGGCTTCAGGGTGGCCACGCTCCAAAACGGCGACAGAAAAGGCCGCTGCCGTCATTGGATGGATGAACAGATAGCCAACGGCTTTTCGGCAAAGAAAGATTTGCTCATCCGCAGTTTCCGGAAGCGGAATTTCATCGACTGCGAATAAAGGGGCAGTTTGGTTGATTTCAGAAATGGCTTGGTTAAGGGCGGCACAGGAGAAAAAGCTACCCGAAGACAACCAGTCCGTCGTCAATCGAGCAAGTTGTTCTGAGTTTCCGTGGGTCAGTTTGTGAAAAAATGAGTCCAGCGCATCACTACCAATGGCACCTTTAGAAATGTCGATGATCGCGCGGGCGGCAGAGCTCGCACTCTGAATCTCGTTTCTATCGACTAGTTTCGACAAAGCCATGTCGATTTCATCGATGGTCCCCTTGTTCTCGGGTTTCACGGAAGCGAGTTGTCGCAGGCATTTGCCTGTCTCATCTTCGCTCATCTCCACTTGGTGCCAATTCAACAACGACGCTGCTAGATGGACGACGTGCTCATCTGCTGAGGCAAAAAGTTTGTCCAGAACGGGGAGGAGCAAAGAGCGATCTACGTCTGTATCTTTCGCGACAATGTCGTAGATGGCTTTAGTGATACCACATGATGCCTTGATGTCCGCTGCCAACGCTAGGGCGATGGTTTGATCCAAGGCGGCTCGGACTTGTTCCGAGTTCAATTGCATGCGCGAGAGTGCCAGCACACCAGCTGTTTGTTCTTCTTCGCTACGATCAAGGCATGCGATTGCCTCTCCGAAATCTGCCTTGGCTTGCAATGCGAACACCAGGTGAAGGCGGGCCAGTTCGTTCCCATCTTTAGCTAGCTGAATGACTTCGTCTGATCGACGCGGGTCAACTTCACACCATTTTCTGAAGGCAGCATTCGGTTGATTGGCGGCAAGGTCAGCACCGCCTGCTTCGACAAGAAATTGAACCAGTTCAGTTAATTCGGATAGTGCCGTTTGAAGAAGGGGAATGACCTCACATAGGATCGTTTGAACCTCGAAGAATCTCGAGCCTTCGAGCCCTGCCAGAAGCTCTCGGTCCTCCTGGGTAAACAACCGGTTGCGCTTTGATGCGGAGACCGCGATCGCATCGATTAGCTGCTCGTCTTGGTATGCCCCCAGCGAAAGCTGGCAAACAAATCCCATAAAGCCGTGTGTACCGATTTCGGCTTCAACTTGATTAGGCTTAAACTGTCGGTTCTTTCGCAACCGCGACATCTCCCTAGATTGTGTATTGGAGTTCTACTGCACCCTAGGTGTAGTTCCGTGACCTATGGGTGGCAACTGTATTGGCCGGTCTGTTGATGCTGTACTGCTTCGTTTACCGGCAAGTTCACCAGGTTGCCTCACCTCTGAACTATATACCAATTTGCGGCTTACGTTTGGTCATGACGGGCGTGGGATCGCCAGCCCACACGAAATCCCAAGTCGCACCCAGCCGAATGTTCTGCACCAAATGCGGACGAAGCGCGACCAAGCATTGGCCGCCCGGGTGACGTGAGGATGGAAAAAGGATCCCATTGCCGTCTGAGCCAAGCACATCGCGGGCCAGGACTTGCCCTGCCGGGTATGCGGTCGCAGGGTCAGTGTGCAATGCGGCGTCTTCTGTTCCCGGGGCGAGTTCGTGAAACTGTGAAGTGAACCCGGCAAAAAGCTCCCTGTAGGACGTGAGATTGTCGAACACACCGGTCGCCTCAAGCTCTCGCGTCAGATGCCAGGATACCTCGGCTTGCGCGGTTTCGATCGCAAGATCTCCATAGGACGCGTACCACGCCCCGCGGTCCGGGCCATTGAACCTGTTGCCTGTCGGGCGGGTATAGCAGAATGCTGCATTCACCAGCGTCCAGCCATACCCGGCGGCCTCGGTCAGAAGTTCACCAGGATGAAGGCCGCCCGGGATCGGCAAGGTGACGGACCGGCGCGCGGATGTCAGCCCTTCGATTTCCTCAAGGATCGCCAGTTCATCGTCATCATCCGCCAGTGGTGCCATGGCGGGCTCGTCGATATAGGCGGTGGAAATCAGCCGGACAGTTTTGGGGTCTGTGAACTCGACCTGTGCCAGATCACTTGCTCTGATCACACGCCACCTCGGAGCGCATCGATATGCTGGCGCATTTTCATCATCGCCGGAATGCCGCCTTCGCACATGATCTGAACCGGGGTCTTGCCGTTGAAGCCCGGGCCAGCATTGGCGGTCTTTGGCCAGCCAAATGTGAGAGGGCCGTTGAACAGCAGTCTCAACCCCTTGAACAACCCAATCAGCAAGCTTGCGCGGGTGACCTTGTCTTGGTCCAGCACACCCTTGTAGGTGCCAGCCTTCATGCGCCCCCAGGTGGCTGTCGGGACATCGAACAGCATTGCGGCTTCCGCATTCGACAGGCCCCAGGCATCAGCGGTCCGCACAACGCCTTTGATAATCGCGGCGATCTTGTCCTGTTGGTCAATTGGTTGGACATATGCCGGTTGAGGCGCATTTTGGATAGGTTCAAGCATAATTGCCTCCATATGAGTAGAAAATAGATATCATATGATGTGTTTATGTCAATATCCTTTGTAGTGCGTGCGTTGCCTGATTGGTTTGGCACGCCAGCGCATTGGCGCTGACCAGGCTCTTGGCTGCGCCCGGAGCCGCGAACTCGCGTCTCCGCCATTCGGTATCGATCCTTCGTGCATGTCTCGGATGAGATCGCGGCCGAGACCGCGATCGCTTGAACCAGCGGTCAGCCGGGTCTCCGCTCCGCTCTGACCCGGCTGGCAGGTTTTCAATGATGAATTCCGCCTGCCATCCGGCCGGCGCCCCGAACAGGGGCTCTGGTGTCGCGCATGCGCGCTAGCCTCCTCGGAGAAATCTGGTTCCTCCCACGCGAGCGCGCGGGTCCCTCCCGATTTCACCGCTCCGGCCCCCTGTGTCGGGTCGCCGTCCGGCCGCAGGACGGGCTATCGCCCTCCCCTGCTCTGCCCAGCCGAAAAGCACGGGGGCTTTTCGGACTGACAGATCAGTCGAGGCCTCCGCCACTGGCGGAAGCGGACAAGGCCGAGAGGTCACAAAAACAAGATGCCGCGCCGCTCTAACTACGAAAGGAGCAGGCCATGGGCCTCGATCAATACGCATATGTCAAAACACCCGAGAGCGGCGATGAGGGCGAAAGCCCCAAATTCGTCTGGCGCAAGCATTCCAAGCTGCAAACCTTCATGGAGGCGCTCTACATCGAGCGCACGGGGCTTTCCGCGTCCGATCTGAATTGCGGTGAGTTGAAACTGGAAACCGGCGACATCGACACGCTGGAACTGGCGGTGAAGGGAAGCGCCCTGCCCCAGTGCGAAGGCGGGTTCTTCTATGGGCATCAGTTTCAGGACGAGGTGGCAGCTGAGTCCCGTGAATACGATCTTGAGTTCTGCGCTTGGGCGCGTGCCGAGATCGCGCAGGGATCGACCGTGATCTATTCCTGCTGGTGGTGACGCCACCGGGGCCGGAGCCTCACGCGTTCCAGCCCCCCTCCCCTACCCCTTCAACAAAACCAGCCGCTGAGCGTCTGAGCCGCGCTCTGAGCGGTCCTGACACCCATCCGAAAGGAACAATCCAATGACCAAGCTACAACCCATCCAGATTGACACCGCCAGTGCCGTGATCCTGCAAATCCCCTTGGAGATGCTCTACATCTCCGATCTGAATCCGCGCAAAGCGGTCTCCGAGGCCCATATCGAAAGCCTTGCCGACAGCATCGAGCGGTTTGGCCTTATCCATAATCTCGCCGGTCTCATGGACGAGGACGGCAAGGTTGGGATCGTCGCGGGCGGGTGCCGCTTGCGGGCGATCCAGATGATCGCCGAGCGGTCCGAGGCCCATCCCTTCACCACGGTGCCGGTCAAACTGGCCTCTGATGCCGCCGAGGCCGAGGATTGGGCCAGCGCCGAGAACGCCGCCCGCGAGGATATGACACCGGCGGATGAAATCCGCGCCTTTGGCCGCATGAAATCGCGCGGCGCTTCCGTGCCGGAAATCGCCCTCGCCTTCGCCGTCACCGAGGCGCGTGTCTACCAGCGGCTGGCGCTTGCCGGTTTGCCCGAGCCGGTGCTGGACGCGCTGACCGCAGGGGAGATCAGTCTGGGTACTGCCAAGGCCTTCACGCTTTCGGATGATGAAGCGCTCACCCTGAACCTTCTGGATCAGGTAAAAGGCCAAGCTGTCTCCGAGACTGCAATCAAGAACGCGCTGCATCCCGACGCCATCAAGGCCACGGACCGCCGCGCCAAGTTTGTCGGGATCGAAGCCTATGAGGCCGAAGGCGGCACGATCACCCGCGATCTTTTCTCCGATGAAGTATTCCTCGCCTCCCCCGCCCTTCTGGATCGGCTTTTTGCGGAGAAGCTGGACGCGGCCCGGGCCGATCTGGTCGAAGCCCAAGGCTGGGCGTGGGCCGAAGCCCGACCCGAGGCCTGGCTCAACTACTACGAGTTGGATCAGATGAAGCTGGCCCGCCTCTACCCAATCGAGGGCGATCTGAGCGAGGAAGAAGTCGAGGAATACGACGAACTGGCAGACCTCTCCAATGGCGGGGTTCTTGACGAGGACTGTGAAGCGCGGCTCACGGTATTGCAAGCTATTCTCGATGGCGACTATTCCGAGGATCAAAAAGCCCACGCAGGCTGTATCATCTTAGTGAATGGGTCGGGCAAGCTCGAGGTCACAGCCGGTCTGGTCCGCCCCGAGGACAAGATAGCCGCTATCGAGGTGGGCGTCCTGCAAGCGCCACAGACCACCAAGTCAGACACCCCAAAATCCCCCTACTCGCAAAAGCTGGTGGCGGACATGCAGGCGGTCCAGCTGGCCTCAGTTCAGGCCGCGCTTTTGACCAAGCCCGAACTGGTTCTGGACCTGCTGGGCTTTGGTCTCTCGGAAGCATCGGGCAGCTTCGAGAGCGTATTCGGTATTCGGCTCGACCGTCCGACCAATGCCCCAAGTGTCGAAGGTGGGTTTGTCCGCGAGCCGCGCCTTGAGCATGGGATCGATGCCAGTGAATACTGGCAAAAGGGCACCCGTGTGGAAGACCTATCCGAGGCCTTCGTCACCTTCCGCGAAGACGGCAAGAAGGCCCGCAATGCCGAGATCACCGAAGCGATTGCGCGCACACTTCCCTATCGGGCTGGCGGCGCGGAGTTTTTCGGCCTGATTGCGGAAGAAGCAGGCGCCGATATCCGCAAGCACTGGACGCCCACGGCAGAAAATTTCTTCTCGCGGGTCTCAGCCGGTCATCTGGTCGATCTGCTTTGCGAATTCCTCGATTGCGACGCACGCGACGAGCGTGTCGCCAGTTTCGCCAAGCTCAAGAAGGCGGAAAAAGCCGAGAAGATGGAAAAGCTCGTGAGCGATCCCACCACCCAGAAGCTGATGGGGCTGACACCGGATCAAAAAGCCAAACTCGACAAATGGGTGCCCGACTGCACCTGACGGCTCCTTCGTGGGAAGGACCAACTGGCCCCGCTTCGGCGGGGTCCTTTTTGTTCAGAGCGTTGGTAGATCGTGAAGCCTGGAAAATTGTCCGGCGGCGGGGCAGAAGGACAAGCCCCCTGCCCCGCCGCCGGACCGGCGCTGTCCGCGCGGGAGCACCGCCTGGGCGGTGCGATTTGGCTTAGGTTCCTAGCCAGGACTTCACAAAGTTGTTCCACTATCAGGCGTAACTATGTGAAAAATTGAGAAATTGACTGGATTTGGCCATGAAGCAAATATCGCGAGAGGAACTCTTTGAACTCGTCTGGCGCAAGCCAATGACAAAGCTTGCTGAAGAATTTGGCCTTTCAGATCAGGGACTTTCCAAGATTTGTGCGCGCCATGCGATTCCAAGGCCGCCGCGGGGGTATTGGGCAAAGTTGGAAGCGGGCAAGGAGGTTCAGAAACATGAGCTTCCTCCCTGCCCTGCGGGAACAGCCAGCATCATCCGGTTCCCGCAAAGCGGCCAATTCCAAAGAAAGTCTCGCGAAAGCGCGAAGCGTGTCGCGAAGGTGGTGGTGAATGTCGGCAAAATCTCGATACCGGGGACGTTGCGCAATCTCCATCCGATTGTTGCGGCTTGGGTGGACGAACATCGAAAGGAACAAGTTGAACGGCGCGCTCGATTTCGTGCTCGCCAGCCGGATGATCTTTGGTGGGGTGAAGAAACACTGGCCGATCTGACCGAACGGGATCTGTATCGTTTCCGGGTCACCAGCGCGCTCCTGAAAGGGTTTGAGGCGCAGGGAGGTCGCGCGCTTGAAGGCAGTATTCGCGGCAAATTGAAGTTGGAGGTTTCCGGGGAAAAGTTCGAAGTCTCTATTGTCGAAAAGATGTACCAGTTTCACGGAAGGCCGTCCGATGAGCCGAAGGGCTGGACGGCCTTTCCATATCACCACAACAGCGCCCTGGCCCCTACCGGGTTCCTGCGCTTCACGATCACCACCTACCTTGGAACGGGTGTGAAGAAAGAATGGGTCGAAACGAGTAAACTCAATGGTGAGGATTTACTTCCAACCGTGATTGCAGGCCTTTTGCTGGCAGGACCGGCCTTGGCCGTACGACGCGCGGAGTTTGCGGAGCGAGACCGTCGCATTGAGGCCGAGCGGGTCGCAGAGGAGGAGCGCCGTCATATGGCTCAGCTTGAGCAGGAGAAATGGCGTCTGTTTCGGGACCGGGCGAAGGACTGGGAAGAAGCGCAAAGGCTTCGATCCTTTCTCGCCGCACTTGAAGCGAACCCTCATAGCCTGGCTGAGGAGATTGACGGGATGCCAGCCGCTGACTGGTTGAAATGGGCACATCGCAAGGTCGAGGAACTCGACCCGTTGGTCTGACCCGTTGGCCGCCGCTTGACGTCAGGTATTGGCGTCGGTCTATGCTGAGTGACGCGGTCGCACATACCTTTCATTGGTTTTGCTTAGAATGCTGGTCGCAGGTCTTGCCAAAACCACAAAGGGTGGTTCTCAGAATTCTCCCCTGCCCTATCGTGCATTCCTCGCGGAACAGAATTCTGGTCCCTTACCCCTCTCCGCTTCGCTTCGCCTTCGGTGTGGTTTTGGTCATGGTCCCTGCCCTCGGACCATCATCGCAACACCATAGAAAGGAACCTGGCGATGACCACCAACTGCATTCACTTCGACAGCTCCGAAATCGAAAACGCCAAAGGCAGCGGTTCGATCTCCACTCTGACCTTCGACATCGACATCACCGTTGAGCCCATCTCAAGCGACAATCCAATGGCCCCGACGCACCGTGTTCTTGGGCGCTCTCCCCGTGGTCGCCTGGTTGAATGCGGCGGGATCTGGAAGAAGCAGAATCGCGATACCGGCGCCGACTATTTCACGCTGACGATTCGGGACTTCGGCTTCAACGCCAATCTCGGCAAGGCCGCAAATCAGGATGATGACACGCTTCAGGCTGTCATTCCCTGGGGTCCGAAGGAAGCCCAATAAAACCTGCACCGGGCTATTTCTCGGCCCGGTGCACCCATTCCTCCGGCGCTGTTAACAGCTGTTAACTCGCCGATGCAGTATCGCTTCCCTAGTAGCCCGTTGGTTAGGCAGCACAAATTGTGGAAAAATCCTTGACTTAGCAGGGTGAATCACTGCCTTTAGAGTCAAGTTGCGCAAATAAGCGCGTTCGAGCAGAGAAATTGCAACTATGTTTCAGACGGCACCCATCGAAGCGGCCTCTCAATCCGAACTTACAAGCCAGATGGCGGCGCGTCTACACACGGCGCTTACCACGCATCTTCAGCAGGCTTATGCACCCGATCAGCGCAAAAGTTTGAGACTATTCAGCGCAACAGAGACTGCTGAACTGCTCGGCGTGACGGGACAGTTTCTGCGTAAGTGCCACAGCGAAGGATCCCTGCCCGAACCTGAAGTCATCAAGAACGGGCGTCGGTTCTATTCCGGTGAAGAGATTCTGCAAGCGCGCCACCTCTTGGAAGCAAGCTCTCGTAAACCTGGAAAGTACCTTCCCGGGCGTCGCGAGGGTGACAAGCTTCAGGTCATTCAGCTGATGAACTTCAAAGGTGGTTCCGCCAAATCCACTTCCGCCATCCACCTTTGCCACTACCTTGCTTTGAGCGGCTATAGGGTCCTGGCGATTGACCTGGACCCGCAAGGAAGCCTCACGGGATTCTGCGGAATTCAGACGGAACTGGAATTTGAAGGCGCGTCAATTTATGACGCGCTGCGCTACGAGGATCCCGTGCCCATGTCGGAGGCCATTGTGGAAACCTACTTCCCGGGTCTCCACCTCGCGCCAGCCCGTCTTGTGCTAAGCGAGTTTGAAACCGAGACCGCAGTCAATGCGGGCCGCGGCGTTGCTTTCTTTGAGAAGCTCAGCAAAGCGATTCAGTCCGTTGAGAGCAATTACGATGTGGTAGTCATCGACAGCCCACCAGCACTTGGGTTTCTAACCTTGACGGGCCTATATGCGGCCACCTCGGTCATCGTGCCGATGACACCGAGCATGCTCGACCTGGCGTCCACACAGCAATTTGTCGAGATGACCTCCGCCTATTTGGGCGTAATCGAAGACACGGGCGTCAAACTGGATCATGATTTCTTTTCGTTCCTCATAACGCGCGATGACCCGAGCGATATTCCAAGTCAGCAGATCGTGAGTCTGATGCGCGCATTGTTTCAGGACCGCGTCGTTGGTGCGACGGGCCTACGCAGTACGGCTATTGGCGACGCATCGATGCTCAAGATGTCGATCTATGAGGTCGCGCGTTCTGAGATGACACGGTCGACCTACGATCGCGCTAAAAACAGCATGGATGCGGTTGGTGCTGAGATCGCGGGAATGCTTCAACAGGCATGGGGGCGGTAATCATGGCAATGGGGAAAAACAAAACCGGCATCATGGCCGCGATTACTGCGGCGACTGAAGCCGCGAAAGACAGTGGTTCAGAGCGGGCGCATCGGACATTGCCCAAGGGGACCATTGGGTCTGTTCGCGCAGGACTCGGCGGTATTCAGGATATCGATACAAAACTCATATTGGCTTGGGGTCCCAAGGACCGGCTCGATATCGAGTTAACAGCTGTTAACAGCACCGAGCCGCATGAATCGATCCAGGACCTGGCAGCCAGTATCGCTGAAGCGGGACAACAGGTGCCCGTTCTTCTTCGGCCGTCTAAGGAGCGCGATGGGCATTTCGAGGTGATCTACGGGCAGCGACGGATTCTTGCTTGTCGGCATCTTGGTATCCCGGTGCGGGCTCTGATCCGGACGCTCGACGATACAGACGCCTTGATGGCAAAAGGGCTCGAAAACGCCGGCCGCGCGGAACTGAGCTACTATGAACGTGTTCGTTTTGCGCAAGCGATCCTGGAGCAGGGATACTCCCGCGCAGAAGTTTGCCAGGCCTTGGCGATCAGCAAAAACACGCTGTCTCAGCTTGAACGTATCAATCGCCTGGTTCCCAGCAGTGTCGGTGAAGCAATCGGCGCGGCTCCAGGGGCAGGGCGCCCGAAGTGGACAACCCTCGCAACGGCGTTTGAGAAGGAACAGCTGACCGAGCAAGCAGCGCTGAGAGTGCTTGGCCGATCCGGTGAGCTGGAATCCGACGGCCGTTTAGAGCTTGTGCTCAAGGAGGTCGGAAAGCGCGGAAAGCAAGAACGGGCTGTTGAAGAGCGCTCGCCGCTTCCTGGCGTTCAGATCAAGAGTGGAAAGTCCGGCCTCTCGGTGACCGTCAAAAGGGCAGGGGGCAATACGAAATTCACAAACTGGCTGGATCAGAATCTGGACCAGCTCATTCAGGATTCCTTCGAGCGGTTTCAATCAGAAAACCACGAAGGATAGGGGCGGTTAACAGCTGTTAACCGTCAAAACGGAGGCAACGAGCAGAAAGGAGAACGGCACCAAAAAGAAAACCCTCGAAACCGAAGTCCCGAGGGCTGCTGCGCACAAGGCGCGATTTGTTTTGACACTACAATCCTAGCAGCCCGCGAATCGCTAAACAACGAAAAACGTCTTTGGGCGAACAGGTTTTCTGTGCCTACTTAGAAAAATGACAAAATTTAACGATGCTCCGCATGGAGCGACTGGGACAGGCATGCCTCAGAACGGTGGAGATATGTCCAATATCAACCAACCTTCGGGGTGGCGCAAAGCGACGGTTGGACTTGCTGTCGCTGAACAGCACGCACAGGTCGGCGAAAAGGCGGCAGTTCCCAAATCGCAGGCCTTTGTTGCCGTGAAGCGCGTAGGCGCCCATATCGGCCTCAAAGCTGGCGACATGTTGCTTCTCGATACGCTGGGAGCCTTCACACAGGCCCAGGACTGGGAAGAGGGGCAGCGCCCGATCGTTTGGGCGTCCAACGCCTATCTGATGGAGCAGACGGGCTTCTCGCTCTCTGCGCTCAAGCGCCATGCGCGACGCTTGGCCGAAATTGGCGTGATCTCCTTCAAGGATAGCCCCAATGGCAAGCGTTGGGGCCACAGGGACGCTGACGGGCGCATCATCGAGGCCTACGGCTTCGACCTGTCGCCGCTGTCGGCGCGTGTCGAAGAATTCGAGCATTTGCAGACCGAATTGCAGGCCGAACGGGAGCTCTGTCAGCGCTTGAAGCGCCAAATCACGGTTGCGCGCCGGATGATCCGCGCCCGGATCGAAGCAGCCGCCAGTAGCGCTCTGAGAGGGCCCTGGGCGCATCTTACAGGGCTGTTCGAGGACCTCCTGGGCCGTCTGCCACGTCGGAACATGGGTTCTGAGACGCTTGAGCGGCTCCTGGCATGGTTCAGGGAGCTTCAGGAGCGCGTGGAGGCGGCTTATCTCAAAGCAGTTCGCGCGGATGAGGTTGTGGAAAACACCGCTGAAACCACCGAGCAAGTTAGTGAAAAGACTCAAGAAATGGACCCCAGGGAGGTCATTTCTGACCCTCATATACTAATTACAACTCAACTTAATCCTGTAACCTGTAATCGCTCAGAAACTGAGCAAGCGGCGGGCGTGGTGCCCAATGCGCCACCGGAAGAGCAGGTGGATAGGGAGTTGGAAGATTGGGTTGCCGAGACACGCAAGAAACGCGGTGCTGCGCTTGATTTGCCGACGGTGATGCAAGCTTGTCCTGAATTCGCGTCCTGGGCGCGCAATATGGGCGGATATCTGAAGGATTGGGGCGATTTGCACCGGGTTGCCGGGCAGTTGAGACCCATGATCGGCGTTTCAGAGCACGCCTGGAACCTCGCTCAGGACCGACTTGGGCCTCAAATCGCAACAGCGGCGCTGGTTCTCACGTTCGACAAGCATTGCGCCGGCGAAGTGGCGTCTCCAGGGGGATATCTGCGTGGCATTGTCCAAAAAGCCGGGGCAGGGGAGCTCCATCTCGAGCGCAGCTTCTATGGTAGGCTCAGTGGGCAGGCGGCATGAAGAAGGCGGTCCACTGGTCGATGCCCGCAGGTTTACTGCACAGTGAATCTGCGAGATTTCGCAAATATGGGTCTGAACTTTTCGAAAGCCTGTCTGAGTTTTCTACTGTGGATCATAGGGCAGGGGAGGGGATGCGAGCTTTTCTCGAATAAACCGGAGAAAAATTCTCTCTATATTGTTTAGAGCGGAGTTTTAGGCAGATTATGCTGCGCCACCTTGATTTGTGTGGTGTGAGGCTTTATACCGGAGAAAAATCCGAACTAAGCCTTTAAAGCCGGAAAAATATCCGGTGTAACTCTAGGAGAGCGTTGTGGGCTCGTTACAAGTTAAATCCGCTTTGTCGCAGCTCGGTCGCGATATCCAGACGGCGCGCAAAAGGCGCCGCATGTCGGTTGCGGATTTCTGTAGCCGGATTGGCGTTAGCGATAAGACTCTCGCAAAGCTTGAGCGGGGTGATGGCGGCGTCCGGCTTGAGACCTTTGCCATGGCGCTTCTCGCTCTGGGCATGCTGGACCGGTTGGCCGGGATCGCGGATCCAGCCTCGGATGCCACCGGCATTGGATTGGACCGGGAGAAACTCCCAGAACGCATTCGGCAGCGTGGGCAAAAGGACAAGAAGACCATCCCAGTCAACCAAAGTGACGCGTCACAGGGGCCGACGGTGCTAGATGATGATGAAGGGACGGCATTTTAATGCCTGAGGCAACCGTTGTTCTTGGGGACGCCTGCATCCCCGTCGGTCGTTTGATTTTTGAAACCGATGGGCGTCGGTCTCATTCCACGTTCATCTATGATGAAAGATGGCTTGAAAACCCGTTAGGATTTGATCTCGCTCCGGATATGTCGCGCAGTCGTGCGCCTTTCCATTCTTCGGCAGAAGGACGGGAAAGCCGTCGTCGAGATGTTCTGGCGGGGCCCTTTACGGACACATCACCTGATAGTTGGGGGCGCAAGCTCATTCGCAGGGTGCATGGCGAGGGCGCGACGGAGTTCGACTATCTGGTTGCAGCTGATGACAGGGCCCGACAGGGAGCCTTGCGGTTTTTGAATGAAGAGGGTGAGGTGTTCCACCCAGATCAGCCCCCTGTGCCACGCCTGGCAAATATTGAAGAGCTTCGTGCGATCGCAGCACGGTATGAACGCGATCCGGATGGGGCTGAAGCCGAAGCGCGTGATCTTGTGGGTGCGGCAGGTTCACTTGGCGGTGCACGCCCCAAAGCCAATGTCGTGGATGGCCAGGAGCTTTGGATCGCCAAATTCACCTCAATCGATGATACATGGCCCGTTGAGCGGTTGGAAATCGCCACGCTAAATATGGCGCGCGCGGTAGGTATTCGAACACCGGAGGCCCGACTTGAACTGGCCGCCAGCAGGCATCCTGTGGGGCTCATCAAACGCTTTGATCGCCGCAAAGGTGGTCGTCTGCCATATATGTCGGCCCGTACGGCTCTGGGGAAAAAAGGATCTGCTCACGGTTATTACACCGACATTGCAGATGCTCTTCGTCAAATGTCTGTTCTTCCTGACAGGGACATTCTGGAGCTTTGGCGGCGTCTGTTGTTCACCGTGCTGATCACAAACACCGATGATCACCTGAAAAATCATGGATTGCTCTATGTGCGCGACAATCGATGGCGCCTGTCACCGATGTTTGACGTAAACCCGCAGCCACGCAGGCAACCCACATTGGAAACGGGGATCAGCGACATTCATGGCTTTGAGCCTTCCGTGGAAGCGGTGATAGATGCCGCGCCCTTCTTTGATATTGAGTCGGAAGATGCCAAGGCTATGGTCAGGGAAATGGCAAAAACGGTAACCGAGACCTGGAGCGAAACGCTCCGCCAGCATGGCATTACCGGGGCTGCGCATAGAAGATGCGCACCAGCCTTTGAACATGAGAGGATGGAGACGGCTCTCGGATTGTAAGCGGATCCGTTAAGGCGGACCATCTCAACATGGATGCCAGACGTTGCCACAGTGGACGTGACAAAGCGTGCAACATGTTTGTGCGAATGATGGGTGCCGAATTTTAGCCCCTTGAACCTCCTCCTTTTCATCCCCGTGCGAGCAGGGGGATCGCGGGTTTGGCGGACGCCGCCACCCGCGCAATGGTCTGCCCGCTCCATTCGCTGACGCTCCCGGGTTGACCATGCCCGGTCGGCTCATTCCGTCCGCCATTTCCTCCCGCGTCCCGCACGGGGACGAGACAATGGAGGATCACATGGCAAAGCCCGACATCTACACCCGCATCACCGAGAAGATCATTGCCGATCTCGAAGCTGGCACCCGACCTTGGCACAAGCACTGGAGCGCCGAACACCTCGCCGGTCGCATCACCCGGCCCCTGCGCCACAACGGCATCGCCTATCGCGGCCTCAACATCATCCTGCTCTGGGCCGCGTCCGTCGCCCATGGCTACGACGCACCCACGTGGATGACTTATCGTCAGGCACTCGAGCTCGGCGGGCAGGTCCGCAAAGGGTTCAAGGGTCAACTCGTCATCTACGCCGATAAGCTCCGCAAGACGGAGACCGATGATGCGGGCCAGGACCGCGAGGTCGAGATCCCCTTCATGAAGGGCTACACCGTCTTCAACGTCGATCAGATCGAGGGACTGCCCGAGCCGTACTACGCCGTGGCCGAACTGATGCCCGAGACCGCCGAGCGTGATGCCAATGCTGACGCGTTCTTTGCAGCTACCGAGGCCGATATTCGCCATGGCGGCAATCAAGCCTTCTATGCGGTTGATTCCGATTATGTGCAGATGCCGCCGTTCGAGACCTTTGAATCCCCCGAGGCGTATTATTCAACCCTCGGCCACGAGGTTTGCCATTGGACTCGCCACCCCAAGCGCCTTGGTCGCAGCTTCGGTCGTAAACGCTGGGGCGACGAAGGTTACACCCAGGAAGAGCTGGTTGCTGAGCTAGGGGCTGCTTTCCTGGCAGCCGATCTGGATCTGTCGCCGGAACCGCGTGACGAGCATTCATCCTATATAGCGCATTGGCTTGAAGGTCTTCGCAACGACAAACGGTTCATCTTCCAAGCTGCCGCGCATGCGCAGAAGGCCGTTGATTACCTGCATGGGCTGCAGCCCAAACCGAACGAGGTGGCCGCTTAGGCGGCCTTCTCAGGGCTTGCGCTTCCATAGTTATGCGATGACGATAGTTCAGAAGGTCATTTCAAGGGCGTATTATGGTTGGGATTATTAAATGGCTGTTTGGGCGATCCACTGCCGGTGATGTTCAGCAAGCGGAGCCTGCGCGAGAGCAGCCTCGCAAACGGACTCGTCCCGAACCGAAACCGGAAATTGTCCGGTCGGCGGACCCTTCTCTACCAGGTGGTTCCTATTTCACCCAACTCGAAAGGCTGACATCGTCTGTTTCAGCCAAGGATTATCCCGCGGCGGCTGCCGCTGCGCGTGCGAGCCTTCCCTTGCTGCGAACTTGGTTGGAAGATCCGCGTAGCGACGGGCAACGCCTCGACATACGGATACCAGCGCTCTCTCAGGGCGGCACGATGATGGCCATCACTGGCGACCAGGACGGTTTGTCCGAGCTACGTGCACTGGTTCAGGAATTCGACTTCCTCGAAGCCTATCGGGTTGAGGCCGAAGAACATTTCGTCGACCTCAACCTCTTCAACCGGATTCGGGATGTCATCCGTGCAAAGCCGGGCGTTCTGCAAAATCGTTTAAAAACCGAGCTCGGCATTGATGATGGCCGCAGAGCCAGCCGACTGGTTTCCTATCTTGAAAAGTCGGGAGAGATACGGCGCGCGAAGAGCGGCAAGACCTATGAGCTGTACTTGGCCGGTTTCGAAATACCTGAGGCCGCAGCAGAGACGATTTACACCGAGCCTGACAAACCCGGATCGCATCGGAAAGAGGCTCGTGCGACGCGTCCCCGTGAGTTGGACCCAAAGCGAGTGAATATCGTGCCCCTCCCGCCGTCGCCAAGTGCTTGGGCGCGCCCTGTCGAACTCGCCAAAACCGAAGAAGCTTTCGCGGACCCGCAGGGTGCTTGGAACGAGATCGTGGTCGAGCCTATCGCCAAGGATGACCGGCCTGATCCTGCGTTCCGTAAACACTACAGTACGCGCGGTGGCGCGCTCTCATTCGACGATCTTGCGAAATCGAACGCGAGCCTAGGCGCTCCTGGTGCGGTGATGTTCAGCGATTCACAAGGTCGATCCGGAACGCCGATTTCCCTGCACCGCGACCCTTATGACATTGCGGTCCACCCGGAAGGTGTGGGGTTTGCCCTGCGCTCGAAGAGCAATGTGTTGACGATCTATGACGGAGATCTACAGGTCGAATTCGAAACCAACCTTGCGCGTGCACCAGAAGTTTCGGCAAACCGAGACCGCCTGGGTTTGGCAGAGAGCGAGGCGCATCGCGCGTTACGCTGCATTGCGCTGACACCTGAGCGGGACCGGTATCTATTCACGCATGTTGATGAGGCCTGGTGTATCGATAGGGACGGCAAACGTCTTTGGGGCCTGCGAATGCCAGCAAAGGAGCCCACTCGCATCCGGATAGGTGGTGCCAGCTTTGGCTCGGCGGCCGAAATCGACGACGCGCTCGAAGTGATGGGACTTCAGATGCCGGTTACGCCTGACGAAATCCGCCAGCGATACCGGAAATTGGTTCGAGAGTTGCATCCGGATCTCAATCCCGGAAACGAGGAGCGGATGAAGGCCGTGAACGTCGCTTCCGAACGGTTGACCGGTCTGGACCCGGAACAACTCGACGGCAGCGGGGCAGGGGACGACGGTTTTGAGATCGTGATCAGTTTCGGCGCTGCGGCTCAGGCGGATTGGATTTATGCCGCCGCCTTTTCGGGAACCGGAGAAACTGCGCTTCTGGGTACTTACGCTGGCCGCGTTGTTCGCGTGGATCAAAACGGCACGCCAACCACCATCTATGACGTCGGCTCTGTGCCGGTTCGTATCATCGAAACCGAGGCCTTCCTCTATGTCATGACTTCGACGCGTCTTTATGTGCTGGATGGCGACCAGCTGGTGGCGCTGGAGGACTGTTCGGCCAAGTGCGACCTACTCGTCGGCGGCGGAATGGTCCTGCTGGTCGAGAACAAGGGGGTTCGTGTATTCACCGAAAATGGCCGAGCTCTCGGCATTGCCCTGACAAAGGCACCCATCCGGCGCGCCTATGTTGACGATGGCGATTTGGTCATCGAGACCCGCACGCAACGTGGGCGTTTCCGTGGTGTCCGCACCGCAGACTGAGGCAGTCGACACTTCAGGCCACAATCGATCATCCGTCTATCAATTCAGGTAGGGCGCATATCGACGACCAATCCGACGGCGCTTGAATTCAGGGTCTAGGCATCTCTGGTCGTCGGGAATGACGTGATGCTCACAACCGGCTCCCCTTCGTTTTCTTCCTGATGCAATCTCCGTGACCTGGCCCGTCTGCCGGGCGCGGCTTTCAGCCACCCCCTTCAAGCAGAACTTTCCCCCGTCCGCTGACGCGGCCATTCCTCGCGCGCCAAAGTTCAGCCTGACAACCGGTCCGGGCGGTCACGGTCTCCCGTTTGCATCGAAAACGAAGGAGAACCGATATGACCAAGTACTACACCGTCACCACCCCCGACACCGGCAAGGATGGCAAGACCCGCTTCCACAAGGTGGGTGTCGCCTTCCCGCAGAACGAAGGTGCCAAGTCCTTCATGACCATCCAGCTCTTCGCAACCCCAGTGAATGGTGAGCTCGTCCTTTTCGAGCCTAAGCCCGACAGCGACGAAGGCCAGGTCATCGAGTGACCCGGCCTGGGAGGGGCCTCGCACCCCTCCTGCCAACATCACCGACATTTCATACGAAGGACAGACACAATGGAACTTCTGCCCCAATCCATCCTCGACCAACTGGCCGCCAATGGCCGAGAAAACCAGACCCGCATCGAAGCTGGTGAAGATACCATCGACCATCACCCGGTGGTTAAACTCTTCGCACCTGACGGCGGCGCAACCTGGCTTCTCAGCGAAACCGACCCCGAGGATCCCGACATCACCTTCGGGCTTTGTGACCTCGGCCTTGGTTATCCCGAGCTGGGTTCAGTTCGGCTCAGCGTCTTGAAGGCACATCGTGGCCGCCTCGGTTTGCCAATCGAGCGGGACCTCCACTTTGAGGCCAACGCGCCGCTCAGCATCTATGCCGAGCGTGCCCGCGAAGCCGGAGGGATCATTGCATGAGCACGAACATTCGTCCCGAAGTCAGCGCCTTTGAGGCGCTGACTTCGGGAGAGCACGACAATTTCGCGCTGTTCTCTTGCTTCCTCGATGGCGAACCAGCCGTGGCAATCGTCGTCGTGACGCCTCCTGAAAGCGACGAGGGCAAGTATCAAATCACGCCGCTTTTTGTTGGTGTCACCGCGAACATGGTTCTGACGGATCATGAAGGTACTACCGCCTGACGGTCGCGCGTCGCGTAGCATCCACAAGAAAAGGTCGCCCATTTCAGGGCGGCCATTTTTGGTTTCGATCATGATCCCACGCGAACAAAACTGAACGAAATTTTGGCGGCGTCCTGGCGAAACAGAAGGGCTCACTGTTCCCCGGCTGGTGTTGGTTTGAAGCGTGTTGAGTGGTCCGACGTCGTATCACTCCGTTGATCGAGATGTGCCAGCACCGGCCAGCAAAAAGTCACAACATGCAAAACGTAATATTGCGCAATGTGCTGTATTGAAGTATAAGCGAAGGAGAGAAGGAGGACGTTGGCAGGATACGGCCAATGTTTGCACATTTTGTCCGAGGGGTCTGTCATGGGCGTTTCCCGCAAAGCTGAATGCTCCGCCGCACGCGAACGCGATTGCGAGCAATCGCTGCCTCGCGCGCGTCTGCGCATGTATCTTTTTCCCGGAAGCGGGAGAACGCCCTAGTGCCGAGGCCAGCGAAAAACCTGAAGCTTGAAGAGCGCATCGAAGTCGCGCGGCGCTTTGCGGCGGGCGAGAGCGCGAAGGAGCTGGCGGCGGCGTTCGGCATCTCGCCGCGCCACGTGAACCGGCTCGCGAAAGAGGAGGCGGGCGAGGGGATTGCGGTGCGCGATCCAAGCGAGACGGTGGCGTTCCGGGCCAGTCGATCCGAGCTTGAAGCCTTCGATGCCGAGTGGCGTGCGCGGGGCTATGCCAACCGGTCACAGGCGCTCAATGCGGTGCTGCGCGGGCGGTGCGGGTTCCTTGATATACCCCGTGATCTGGTCTCGGAGTTCTGTGCCGCGTGGCGTCAGGCGAAGGATGTGAGCGACGCAGGACTGGCGCTCGCCAAGGCGGTCCATCGTGGTCGGCTGGAGGTCTCGGAAGCGGACCGCGCGGTGCTGATCGAACTGCTCGATCTGGCGCAGTCCATGAGCCGTGAGATGGGCCGAATGAAGGATGCGGCGCAGGCCCTGCGTCATCAGGAGTGGCCGGAAAAGGAAGAAGGGCAGGGGGCGGATGGCGCGGTTCTGGAGGATGGCCCGCGCCCGATCGAACGCGGTCTGAGGCTAGTGCGTGAGAGTTCCGGTTCAGAATTGGATCGCCCTTCGCTGCCTCTCGGCAAGCCTCGAACGCGAACGGCGATACCCGATGATTTTCTGAAGAACCGGAACTCTCGAAATGGCTGATCCGCTCGCCCTCTATACCTCGGTCATGGGCCGGCTCTGGGAGGATGAGCGCATCCGGGGTCAGGCCGCGGCGCGGATCGACGCGCGGTTGGCGGGGCGTCGGCAGGGGCGGAGTTTCGCGCGCGTTGGAACCATGTCGGCGCGCAACGCGCTGAAGGCGGCGTCGGGTCAGAGCCGGGCGGCGGTCTTCAAACGGATCCGGGCCGGAGGCTGCAAGACGCGTGCTTCGCTCGGGGCGCAGATTTCCTACATCAACGACAAGGCGGTCTATACCTACTCGACGATGACCAACGCTCTGACCGATGCCGCGGTGCTGTCTGAGGAGCAGAAAGAGGACATCATCGAGGACTGGGCCGGGACCTGGCGCGGCTCGACCAAGCTCGGGTTCACCTCGCATATGCTCCTCTCGTTCCCGACCGACGTGACGGTCGACCAGGTGCGCGACATCGCGATGGACTGGACGGAGCATTTCTTCGAGAGCGGTGAATACGGTGACCAGTGGGACTATGTGCTCGCGGTCCATGACGACCGGGCGCACAAGCATGCCCACATCATCCTGAACAATCGCGGCGTCGAAAACGGCACCTGGTTCTCTTGCTGGGCCGAGGGCGTGATGTCGCCGCAGCTCATGCGGGAGAAGCAGGCCGAGATCGCGGAACGCTACGGCGTGATGCTCGACGCAACCACCCGTCTCGAGCGCGGCATCTTCGAGAAGCCGGCCGGGATCAAGGAGATCTACCGCGCCAAGGAAGAGGCCCGCCTGCCGCGCGAGATCGTCATGACGGCCCAGGAATCCGCCATCGCGCAGGCGCAGGTGGTGGGCTTCGCCAAGGACTACAAGAACCTTGCCGACCTGCTGGACCGGATGGACCAGCGCCACATGGCGCGTGCCGTGCGCGGTATGGCGGACGGGCTTGGTTCGGGCACGCCGTGGAACTTCACCGAAGGAGAGATAGACATGAAGGACATCAAGACCGTCGGTGATGCGATCGACTATTCCGAGCGCACGATCGAGGCGCTGAGGCTCAAGGCCGAAGAACTGGATCCGGTCGAGCGTGCCGCTTTTGAAGCCAAGGCCGCGCCGATCATCGCGGATCTCTCGCAGATGGTGCCCGACCCGGACCTGCGCGCGCGGTTTGGCATGCAGCTCGAAGAACCCTATCCGCCGGGGGCGGGCAGCGAGGTGCTGATCGCCGCGCTGCAGTCCGGCAATGATGAGGGGCTGCGCGACGTGCTGGAGCGTGCCGAAGAGGCAGGCATGGACAGCGAGGAGCTGGTGGCCCGGATCGCGGCGGGCGGCACGCGAAACTACGGAATGGCACAGGATTGGGTCGAGCGGGACATGAACGCGGTGTTGGCAAAGGACGGTCTGAGCGTGGAGACCGCGAGTGACGACCAGCTCGATGTAGCGCTCGAGAAGGTCGATGGCGTCATGGACGCGCTGATGGAACGCGCCAAGGAACTGGGCGTCGAGATCGGCCGGACCCTTGCTGATGAGGAGGAGGCGACGTTGCCCCTCATCGACGAGGACGACCGGACGCCCAATCCCTACCTGCAGGACCTCGCCGACATGCTGCGGGACGGCAAGCTCACCGAGGAACAGGAAGAGACGGTCGAGCGGACCCTGCAATCCGAACTCTTCAAGGAACTGGGTGAGGAGGGCTTGGCCGAGCTTCGCCGCGGCAACTACGAGGTGCTGGATGCGGCCCTGCCGAGCAAGCTCGACCAGATCACCGTCACGCAGGAATTCCTCGAAATGACCTTTGAGGAGACCGGCGACCAGGTCTTCACCGACCGTGCCGCCGGGCTGCAGCAGGACAAGGCGACCGAGGTGGCACGACTGCGCGGGAGCCAAGAGGCGCAGGAGTTGGGGCGTGATCTCGGTCGCGCCAGAGAACTGGATCGCGGTCTCGACGACGAGATGGAATTCTGAGGGAGGTGACCACCATGACCAAGACACTTCCCCTTTGGGCTGCGCTCCTCTTCGGCGTGATCTGCGGCGCCGTCATTGGCACCATCGTGGCCGCCTTCTACCTGACCCTGGCCCTGAAAACCGGGTTTCAGAGTTTCGATATGCTGGCGCTCTGGAAGGCCAGCGCCGGCACTCGCGCGGCGCACCCCGAAGCTTTCAAAGTGGGCTTCGGTGGCGTCAGCTTCGGAGCCATCGGCCTCGGCGTGCTCGCGCTGGCCTGGACCTGGAAGAAAGAGCGCGACGACTACGGATCGGCCCATTGGCAGACCAAGGCGGAGCTGAAGAAGAACGACATGTTGGAGGCGCCGGGCAAGGGCTTCGTATGTGGAAAGCTTGGCGCGCCGACCTCGAAGGCCGAGTTCATTTCCTCGACCACGATCCCGCATGTGATGATGGTCGCGCCGACCAGAGCCGGTAAGGGCGTCGGCTTCGTGATCCCGAACCTGTTGAGTTTCGCGGGCTCGGTCGTGGTGCTCGACGTGAAGGGCGAGAACTTCGAGAAGACCGCGCGGCTTCGGGCGCTGAGGGGCGACGAGGTTTATCGCTTCAGTCCCTTCGACTGGGCCAATGCCACACATCGTTACAACCCGCTCGCGCGGATCGCCAAGGCCCCGACGTTCGCGCAGCGTTTCACCGAGGTCTCGATCCTCGCCGACCTCTTCCTCGACAAGGACAACAAGACCCTCGACACCTTCTCCGAGGCTGGCAAGTCGATCTTTGTCGCGGCCTGTCTACTGGCGATCCAGCGCGGCACGCCGAACCTTGGCGAGGTAAACAAGATCGTTGCAGGGGGCGAATACAAGAACGCCCAGTACAAGACCTATGCCGACGAGGCCGAGGAAGACATCCTGCGCGAGCTCTGGACCAATGCCTCGAGCGCCTCGTCGCGGCTGCTGACCTCGAACATCCAGGCGCTGATGACGGCCGGTCTCAAGCAATGGGACAACCCGGCGGTGCGCTCGGCCACCGAGGCGAGTGATTTCGATTTCTCGACCTTCCGCAAGACCCCGCAGTCGCTTTACATCGCGGTGTCCGAGGATCACATCGCAACCCTGGCGCCGCTCCTGCGGTTGATGTTCGCCGATCTCATCGCCTCGATCCGCCTGAACGAGCCGGGCCCGGACGAGCCCTGGCCTGTCATGATGATGATCGACGAATTCCAGCAGATGGGCGCAATGCCCTATCTCGAACGCGCGATCCATTCCTTGGCAAGCTATGGCGGCCGCGTCGCGATGATCGCGCAGTCTCTGGCTTCGCTCGACCGGATCTACGGGCCCGAGGGCCGCGAAAGCCTCGAGAACGGGGCAGGGCTGAAGCTCTACATCACGCCTCGCGACCAGCGCACCGTGAAAGAGGTTTCCGCCGCCGTCGGCAGCACCACACGTGAGGCGGTCACCAGGATGTATGGCCGCAACAAGGGTTTCCTCGGCGCAACCTCGACCTCCGCGCGTCTGGAAGAACGGCCGCTGCTTTCCGAGACCGAAGCGCGCCTGATGGACCCCGACGAGGTCATCATCCTCGCCTCGCCCCAGCACCCTATCAAGGCGAGCCGGATCAAGTATTACGACGATCCGTTCTTCAAGGACATGCTGGCCCGCCAGGAGGGAAAGCCGTTCCCTTATCCCCCGAGCGTGCAGGGTGTTGGGCCTTGGGGCAGCGAAGGTGTCGAAGAGGCCGGCGCAGACGAGCAGGCGAAACCAGCCGAACGCGCGCCTGTCCGGGATCGATCACAGCGGCGCGAGGCGCGGGCGATGAGCGTGATGGCGTTGGAGGCCGGGCGCGGGCAGCCCGAGCCCGAGACGCTCGAGCGGGAAGCTGCGGTGCCGAAGGAATGGGAGGCGGCGCTCGACCGGCAGGAGGATTTCATCGAGGAATTGTTGGGAGGGTGACGTCAGGATTTGAAACGATGTGCCGGTACCCAAATTCAAGAGCCGATGCCATGATCGCCTGTCGCCTGCCGTTTCGCAGTGTTGCCGACCAAGGGCGTGCAACATCAGTCGCTCTTCTTGTCGATTTCCTCTGCGGCTTCGACGCGCGCGCGAAGCAAATGCATCAATTCGATGCATTTTTCGAGGATCTCGCGGTCGATACTGACTGCCGTCGATTCGTTCTGTTCCAGCCAAGCTTTCATCTTGGCAGCCATCTTGGGTGCCAATGGGACGCGGTTCGCAACCACCTTACTATATTGTCCCTGCGAAACGCCCATCTGATGAGCGACTTCAGCCTGACTCATTCGAGCGGATTGCCGCACATTTTCCACTTCTGCTATCAGGTCGCTCATTGTCGTCGGGAATTATTCAAGGTATATGCATTTTATGCATTCTAGCGCTCACTCGTCAATTCAGACCGTCTATGCAAGGTCGGAGGCAGGCTACGTCGGTCGTAACTTGCCCTCGGCAGATCAACGTCTGGACATCAATGGCTTGGTTTGGGGGTTCGCTGAGGAAATCGGTTCGCCCGCATACTGGGCGGCGCAAGCCTGGATGTGGGAAGTTGAGGCGCCGGCGCACTACAAGCTCGGTCGGAGCCTTGAGGAGGAGCTGATTGCTTGCCTGCTCGGAGGCTACGGCATTCCTGCGGAAGTTGGGCTAGCTGCATATGAACGTCTGCGAGCGGTGAACGCGGAAAGCCCATGTCGGCTTTTGGATGAGGAATTCGTCCTTGAGCTACTTGCCGACCCATTGGACCTGAACGGGAGGCTTGTTCGCTACCGGTTCGCAAAACAGAAATCGGCCTATCTTGCAGGGTCGATGCGCGCGCTTCGAAGTTTGGACCGAGAGGCCCCTGATAGAGAGCTGCGAGATGCGTTGACAGCGCTGCCGGGAGTGGGGCCAAAGACGGCTTCCTGGATTGTCCGAAATTGGCGTGATAGCGATTGTGTTTCGATTTTGGACATCCACATACTGCGCGCGGGCAGAATGCTGCAGATATTTCCTGAGGGGAAATCTGTCGAACGCCACTATCTTGAGCTGGAAGAGGCTTTCCTCGATTTCGCGGAAGCGATCTCTGTCAAAGCTTCCATCTTGGATTCTGTCATGTGGATGAACATGCGTCAGATACCTGCCGCAATCCTGCGAAGACTGGCCGACCCATCGGTCGAAGTTTTCTCGCCGAAGGCCGAGCCAGTTCAACTAAGCTTGGCGCTGTAAATTCCATAATCCGTTGATTAAGCGCTTTTCTTAAGGTGTGTTCCCCCCTAGGTTGAGGTGGTTCGCGGTGCTTTGGATTTAGGAGGATTGACATGTCAGGTGGTGGTGGAGGGCGTGACGATTACACGCCGCCGAAGATCCCCAATCGACCAGGTGCAGGAGGGGGTGGTGGTGCCGGAGGCGGCGGGGCCGATCCTTGCGCCATTTTTCAGCAAGCGCCCCTCAATAGTCCCCGCCCAGCCGTTGTTTCGACCCTTGCTGTTGGAGACGTCTTGGACGTTGTTTTGAACTTAGGTGGTCCGCGTCCCATATTGGAAGTTCATGCGCCTGCCGGTGTTGCTGGCGCGTTGACCCATACCGGTCACATGCAAATTGTGGACTGCATTCAAAACGGACACCAATACGTCGCTGAAGTTGCAAGCCGATCCGGCGCCGCAATTACACTTCAGGTCCGGCCCGCATGATTACAATTGCAGGTGGTGTATATCGTGAAAGCTGCATCGAGCCGCATTGGGATGACATATTCGGGTCAGCGGGCCGAGCAGCTGTCGCTTTAGCTGATACAGGCGAGACAATTTCCCTTCATACAGTTCGCGCCAAATCACTTTCGGCTGGAATTGAAAATTTGTTTGCGGCCTTCGGGATAGATACAACCGGTCCGGAGGTCGAAGAAGGGGTCGAGTTCGAATATATGCATTCGCTCGGTACGCCGAGAATTACGCCTCGACCCGACGCTATTCCTCAGTACCCCCCTTTTGAGGTGGTAGGAGACGTCGTGCTTCGTTTTGGCATGCTTGAGGGGAGTGCCCGAGTTGCCGGGGGTCGGGTTGTCTACGATCCGCAATCGGCATTCGATCCTCGGCCGTACCACGAGAATGGTTCCAGCGCTGAGACTCTGGCCGTCATCTTGAACAGGCTTGAAGGCCGCCGCCTCTCTGGGCGGACTGAACCCTTCGAGATCGTTGAACACATCCTTGATGAATGGAAGGCTGACGTTGTTGTCCTGAAAATGGGAGGACACGGTGCGATGGTCCACGTTCGTGGTGAGACCCCTGTGCCAGTGCCATCATACCGAAGCGAGAATGTCTGGAAGATTGGGTCCGGAGATGTGTTCTCTGCAGCTTTTGCCTATTACTGGGGTAAGCTCGAGAAACCTGCTGCGGAGGCCGCGGATCTCGCATCCAGAGCGACGTCCTACTACTGTGGCACGCGTTCTCTCCCACTGGTGCCTGAAGATACATTGCGCGAAGTGGTAAAAGACGCGGTCGAGCCGAGGGGCGGCAAAGTCTATCTGGCTGCACCGTTCTTCAATTTGGCCGAGCGCTGGATTGTTGAAGAGGTCCGCGAACAGCTCTTGCACATGGAAGTTGAGGTCTTTTCGCCACTTCATGATGTAGGCGTAGGTCCGGGCGATGTGGTCGCGAAACAAGATCTCGCGGGACTCGACGAGTGTTCCGTTGTGCTCGCGATTTTGAATGGAGGCGACGCCGGTACAATTTTCGAGATTGGCTATGCGGTGGCGAAAGGAATTCCGGTCATTGCATTGGCGCAGAATGTGCGGCCAGAGGATCTCAAGATGCCCATGGGCACAGGCTGTCGAGTATACGAAGACCTGGTGACCGCGATTTACCAAACAGTTTGGGCTGAACCATGAAAGCACTTCTCCTGTCCGGAGGCATGGACTCCATTGCCGTCGCGTTCTGGCAGCGTCCTGAGATTGCCATCACGATTGACTACGGGCAACGCGCAGGCGAGGCAGAAATTACTGCGGCGAGCCAAGTGGCAAAAGAAATCGGAATACGGCACGAGATCATTGCGATCGACTGCCGCGCCATTGGTTCCGGTGACATGGCGGGAAACGATGCCCTCGGTGTCGCGCCCGTACCGGAATGGTGGCCATTCCGCAATCAGTTGCTCGTGACCTTCGCCGCTGCTCGGGGAATAGTTCTCGGCGTAACCGAGGTGATGACCGGATCGATCTCGTCTGACGGCACGCACGCAGATGGACGTCCTGAATTCTACGACGCAATGGATAGGGTGACCGCTGTGCAAGAGGGCGGCATCCGCATCTCGGCCCCAGCCCTTACCATGACGACCGCCGAACTGGTGCGACATTCAGGTGTCCCGCGCGAGATTCTGGCATGGGCCCATTCGTGCCACACTGGGAATTTGGCCTGCGGCCAGTGTCGCGGATGTGTGAAACATTATCAGGTGACCAAGGAAATCTACGGTGTTGCCTATTGATGATGAACCTCGCCCGATACTGCCTCCCCAAGCCACGACGAGAGCTAGCTTTCCAGGAAACGGAGTCCTTGAACTTCCGAAGCCGCGACTTCTTCCGGATGTGGGTCTGCCGGACGTCCTGGCGGCCCGTCGGTCGGCAATCTCGGGGCGGGTTTCCCGGCAGCAATTGGGAGACCTCCTCTTTCACCTGATGCGTGAGCGATGTCGGGGCCCAGGGCGGTTCGGTGTCCCGTGGGTTGGCCGAGCAAGCCCGTCAGCGGGTGGATTGCATGTCCTGTCGATACTTTGCATTCCGGTTGGGGAGAATGACCCGGTTGGTGTCTATGATCCTTCCTCGCACGCCCTCAAGCTAGTCCAAGACCCGACCCCTGTGAGAGATGCGAATTCAGATAGCGTGAATTCTCTCTGTTCGGCGACAGCTGGAACGACCCTTCAATTCGTCGCTGATATCGAATTTCTTGAAAGCTGCTACGAGAATAGCGCCAGCCTTATTTGGCGTGACAGCGGTGCGCTCGCCATGGCGATTTGCATGGTTGCAACAAGTTTGGGAATGACTTCGGTGGTGCTCGGGAGAGTAGGAAGCTCGCTACTCGGCGGCAAGAACTTCACCGACCGTTTTGTCGGTGCAGGTGCGGTACATTTGGGCGGAGGATAAAAATGGGAGCCTGTTGCGAGTGACATCGATTTCACGACGGAAGGCAAGAATTGTGAAAGGTGGTGTGGTCTTCTCCTACATTGGCTTTTTGCTGACGGGACCAGCTTCGAACTGGCTCATTCAGAACGTGGGAACTCATTGCGTTCCCAATGGGCCGTGCTTGGTACCGGTCTTGCCAGGTATATCTGCGCCGAGCGGCGTTCTAATGGTCGGCCTAGCATTGGTATTGCGTGATCTCGTCCACAGAGATCTAGGGGCGTACTGGGCGCTTTCCGCCATTATTTTGGGAAGTCTCATATCTGCGCTATTTTCACCCCAAGCGCTCTTAGTCGCATCCACAACTGCATTTCTCTTGTCGGAGCTTTCAGATTTCGCGGTTTTTGCCCCGCTGCGTCGGCGCGGATTCGTGGTGGCCGCGTTGGTCAGTAGCATTGTTGGCTTGCTTGTTGATAGCTTGGTTTTTCTGTGGCTCGCGTTCGGCAGTTTGGACTATTTGGCCGGACAGGTTTTGGGCAAACTCTACATGGTCCTCGTAGCCATCCTAATCGTTGCCATTTGGGAGCGTCGAAGGGGAATTTGGGCAAAGCGCCCGACGCCGCTCTAGGAAAAGTCATAATGGGACAAGGCAGCGGCGTTTGAAGTGATCGTGAATCTGGCAGGTGTCTAGGAGACTAGGGGTACCTCAAGGATCGGGCCTGTGCGTACGCGTCCGCTATTGTCATGAGGCATGAAAAGTTGGGAGAATCCTGCACATGGTGTCGGAGAGTGAAACCAAGAACGAACCGCCAAATCTGATCGAGAGCTTTCTTATTCCGAAGGCATCCGGTGTTTCACCGCTGACCTTCAGACTTCCGAGCGAAGACGGACGCGGCTCGGTGACTGTTCTTTGCGGAGAAAACGGAACCGGAAAGTCTTTCATCCTCAGAGCTTTGAAGGGGGTGGCAACAGCCAAGCAGTCGTCAAAAAGCTTTCCTGGCTTCAAGCTCAAGACAACGGGTCAAGGTCGGGTCAACATCGTTCGCCCGCATCACCACAAGGAACGCATGACGTCGCTTGGCATCCTGGGCGAGGTCCAGGCAGGAAAGAAGGTCAATCTAGGTGATGAGTATCTGAGGTTGAAAGTCGGGCTTTTTGCCCTGCTCATGCCGCATATCTTGGAGGCGATAGAGGCACCAGATGATTTTCAGGCCGAAGAATGGCTCGACAATGAGACCTATCGGCAGTCGGTCCACCAACTGGTTCCGGATGAAGAAGAGGCGCTCTGCATGCTGGATGTCGCCGAGCACGACTTCCTCAGGGTCTTCTTGAAGGTCACCAACGCGGCTCTGGGTTTTCGCAAACACGAAAAGGGCATCGAACTCGTCTTGGTTTGGGGCAATGGTGTGGTTGCACCCTACCCCGATTGGAGCGACGGCCAGAAGTCACTCTTCACGATCATGACCGAGATCGCAGTCGACCAACCCGACGTGTGTGCCTACGATGAGATCGAGAATTTCTTCCATCCCAGATACATCTCCGATGTGCTGGAGTTTCTCAAAGATCATGTGCCTCAAACCATCCTGGCATCGCATCACCCACATATGATCTTCGGTCGCGCTGTTGATGACGTCTACTTCGTCGAGCTTGAAGATGTACGGGATCCTGTCGGACCTACCCGCATTGTACGCCGCCCATCGCAGCCAATTCCGAAACGCCGTTTCACAAGGCTTAGAGATGATTTCAGAAGGCTTGCCTATACTTACAAGCTCTTCGACATTGCCGATGCCAGATTGCTGTCCCAAGCAGCCTCGAGCACAGAGCTGACTTCCAGCACGGTCAAGTTGGCAATGGCAACCGCCTTCGAGTGCGCTGCTGCGCCGGCCCGCGCCAGCCCTTATCCAGACCGGCAGACCGCCCAGATCGGTGTTTTCCTTGAAAAGTACTTCTCCGGGATGGCCACCCTTGATGTGGTTGATTGGGGTGCCGGCCTCGGGCGAACTGTCAAAGAAATTCGCAAGACAGGTGCGGCGGAACAAATCCGTTGGACGTTGTTCGAACCCGGCGCTGACACCGGCAAACAATTGGCCGAGCTTCATGCCAATGACCCAGAGATCACGATAGTTCCAAATGTCGAAGCGCTGGCGCATATCTCTGCCGACGTCGTTCTTCTGACGAACGTCCTACACGTACTTCGCCCCGCTGACATCGCCGAGGCAGTGAGTTGCGTTTGGAAGATACTCGCGGAGCGAACGGGCGTCTTGATTGTCTCGGAGATATTTCCGCTTCTTATGCCGGAACAGAACGCTGTTCCCGTGCCTGACCATCACCTTGTGATGTTTCTTCGAGAGGTTGGCTTCGCCGTCGCACAGGTCAGTTTCGAAGTTGCAGGTTGCTCGGCCTATTGCCTGGCTGCGAAGGTGAAGCCGGGTTCACCGCTTGCAGCAGCGGCAATTGAG
>NZ_CP049043.1 GCF_011040495.1 Pseudohalocynthiibacter aestuariivivens
CAACCGGGCCGTAGTCTGGTGCACAACACGCTGAAATTCCCCGAGGGCAAGGATCTGCTGGGCATTGACCTGACATGGTTGCGCCCGATCGTCACCCCAGAGGCGGGCTTTAGCAGGGGCAACGAACTGAACGTCTATGCCGAGGTGGATAACGTTCTCTACCGGCTGCTGCCCGAAAACGCCGAGGACCCAATCGCCCGTACCGATGGCGAGTTGAGAGAAACCAAACGCGTGATGTTCCAACTGCCGCCCGCCGCAGTAGGAGAGGTGGGCCGGATCGTGATCGTGAACGGCACCGCCCCCGGTGCAGAGATCAATCCGTTCCGTGCCGAGATCGACAATATCAGCTTTGACGGCAAAGTTCTGGTGACGGACACGGACGGCGACGCCGATGACCTGAACATCCTGTTCGATGACAAGGGGCAACTCGTCGAGAACGGCGATGGGCTGGCGTCCTTCCTGACAGCCGAACAGACTGGCACCGGCACTGACAGGCACGAGCTGAAAATCGTCAACAACAACGACAACCCGATCAACATCACCGTGCGCATCCCGCAGAACGATTTCCTGACTGTCGGCGCGGCGCAGGGCGCATGGAAACGCAGCGATGGTCAATTGCTGTCAGACGCGCCGCTGGATATGCGCGACGGGACCACCAGCGAAACGCTGACGATGCGGCTGGTGCCGGGCAGCGAGGCGATCCTGTCGCTGAGCGCGTCAGTTGATCGCGCTCGGTTGCAAGAGTTGCTGGGCGTTGACGGTATCTCGTTGCTGACGGCCCAGATGGGCGTGGAATACGATGTCGAGGGCGCACCGCAGAGCTATTCGCAAAAGGCCAACCTCTTTTACATGCTGGACGGTGGCGATGCCTCGGCCATCGACGGCACATTGCAGATTGCCGACACCACCAGCGGGCAGGAACGTCAGATCGTCATCCCGATGCGCGGTGTACTGGCCGATCCTGCCGGGTTCGAGGCCAGCATCGTCAATCCACAGCAAAACGGCTGGCTGAGCATCGATGCGACAACCGCGGGTCAGATGACCCTTGGGTTCGCGCCGCGCGGTATCCTTGCCACGCCGGGCAACGTACAGCCGGTATTGGAGGATAGCGGCATCATCCGGCTGTTCTGGCAGGGCAATCAGATCGGCGAATACGATGTCGAGGGGCGTGGCACCGCCCCGCAGACGATCAATCTGGACACCAACGCGCTGCGCGCTGCGCTGATCACGCAGCTAGAGACGCTGCTGGAACAGGAAGCCGCCGACGAAGTGCCCGAAGAGGACAGCTTTGCCGCGCTGTTTAACGGGCTGACGGCGGGTCGCTGGGCCGACATCAAGGCCGAGATCGAAAAGCAGGTCAATGCGCTGCTGGCCCCGGCGGGCGAGGGCGGGTTTATCGTGACACAGGGCGCGGATGGCGACCTGACCTATGCCTTTACCCAAGGCAGCGATGCCAGTGCCAGCCTGCCGGTCGAGCCATCCGACGCCGAAGATGCCGCCGCCGAAACCGCCCAGACCGTCGATGAGGCGCTGGAAGAGCAAAAGGCGCGGGTGGACGAGCCGAAATCCAAGTTCGACAAGGCTGCCGAACGGTTGAACGGTATCTATGTTGGTGACGAGGCCGAGCAGGCGCAGCTCTCTGCTCTGGCAGAGAATTTCGGCACGGCGGTTGGCGGCGCGTTGACGTCGGCCAGCGATCTGAACGAACGGATCGCGGCAGAGCAAACTGAGTTCGAGAACATCGCCGCCGCGATGGAAGGCGATGCGGGCGCATTTGGCAATCTGGCCAGCGGGCTGCGTGATCTGATGAGTGATCTGGGCAGCACCAGCCTGACGCTGGAGCCGTCGATGACGGAACTGCTGGACAATCAGGTGCGCCTGATAGCGCTGGCCGAGGCTCAGGTGCAGACAGCACAACAGACCCAGTTGCTTAACCAGATGCGCAACATCACCGATGCGATGAGCGCCAACAATCGCTCCCTGATCCAGAGCCTTTCCGGCTCGGGGCTGATGCGGGGGACCAGTTTTCTGGCGCGCAGCGGTCTGAGCGATGCGGCAAACAGCGCCATGGGTACGATGATGAGTGGGCTGACCAGCGGTGGCGGTGGTGGCGGGATCGGTGGCGGGATTGGCGGTATCCTGAGCGGTCTGTCACGCCAGCTTGGCGGCACCCCCGCCGGGACCGAGGTTGCCAGTGCCTTTTCCGGCATTGTGTCCGAAACCACTGGTTTGCTCAGCAATTCGAACGGCATCTTCAGCCAGATGAAATCAGCGATAGGTAATATCGCCGACGCGCTTGGCGGCGCGCTTGATCCGCTTGAAACCCAACGAACCCAGAACGCCCTGACCCAGATGCAGGGCCTGATGGGCAACATGCTCAACACCATGCAGGATGTGTCGAAGCAATCCATCAGCACGCTGGCCGCCACGACGCAGGCCAAGGATCCGCTCGAGGCCGTGGGCGCTCGGGCGATGACGCTGGGCAATGACGTTGTTTTTCAGGCCGACGAGATGGAGGTGCAGACGCATGCTTTTGAGGCGACGCACGCCCAGATGGCCGACGGGGCACGCAACAGCGCGCAGGGCGGCGAGGCGACCGCTGACGCCATCGAGGCCAGTATGCGGCCCAATTTCGACGCCAGCACCCAGCAACTGACCGAGATCAGGACGCGCGGCATAAACCTGAATGCGAGTGCGCAGGAATTGATTAATGCGCTGCCCGGCCTGAGTCAGGGCGGCGGTGCGACAGGTGGTAACGGCGGCAGTTCCGGTGGCGGTGGCGGCGGGCTGTTCGGCGGGCTGTCGTCCCTGATGCGCAACCTCAGCGGCGCTTTGGGCGAAGTGCAATCACCGATGGCGGCTCTGATGAGCAACTTAGCTGAGATATCAGAGACCGGCGGCAACCAGATGCAGGCGGCCGGTGGATCGACGTCCGGGTTGGGCGGACTGCTGAACGGTATCGGGTCATTGCTCGGGGATGTCGGCAACAGTGGTCTGTTGGCCGGATTGTCCGGCGGTGGCAGTTCCGGTGGGGGTGGCGGCGGTGGCGGCGGTATTCTGCCCTCAGGTTTCATCAATACGGTCATCGAGGCACTCGGTATCGAACATTCGCCGACCGCGCCGCCCCCCTCCGGCGGCGGCGGTGGTGGACTGGCGGGCATCACCGGCCGGTTGCTTGGTAACGTTTCCAAACTGCTGGACGGTGCCCTGAGCGGCGAACGCAATCCGCTGAACCCATTGTCAGTGCCGACGCAGGAAATGCGCGACACGATGCAGGGCGTGTTCAGCAAGATGCAGACCATGACCGACAGCCTTGGGGGTCTGCTGGACGGCGAACGCCCGCCATCGCCATTCTTTGAGGCGCTGTCCGGGGCCAAGGAGGATGCCGCGACCGGACAGGCGTGGTTCGTGGAGGCCGAACAGGCCAACACCAGCCTGAGCGCGACGATGGGAGGACTGTTCAAGGGGCTACTGGGCGGCGGCAGTTTGGACAAGTTGAGCAACAGCATTGCCGGCGGCTTCGACCTTAACAGCGAAACATTGACCAGAATGGGCGAAATATTCAGCCAGATCGAGTCCGACGGCAACGGTATGCTGGATCTGCTGGCCCGCGCCGAGACTGATCCTGCGGCAATGCGGGATTTCGGCCGCAAGGTGGTGGATGCCGATACCGCATGGGGTCGCACCGAGGCGGAACTGGGCCTGACCGAAGCGCAGCTGAACAACGCCAAGAACACCGCCGAGGCGGCGGGTGCGGGTGCGGGCGGCGCACTGGGCGCGCTGGAGGGCGCGATCACCGGCACACTGAGCGAGATCGGCGCACAAGGCGCGCTGCTGGGCGGGGCGCTGGACGACATTCTGGCCCTCGCGCAGAGCATCACCGAGCTGGACCCCGGCGATGCAGCCGGGGCCGAGGCGCTGCGCGGCGAGCTGACCGAAAAGATCGCCACCGCCAAGGCCGAGGCTGAAATGACCCGTGAAAAGGTCGAGACTGCCAAGGAAGAAACCGAAGAGCCGCTGAAGGATATCGTCGACGAGGTGGCCGAGATCACCGATGCGACCCGGCTGGGATTTGCCAGCTTTGACTTTACTCCGGTCAATCCGGGGCCTGATCTGGAGTTGAACACGCTGCTGCGCGATGATGTGAACGACATCCTGACGCCCGCCCAGCAACGGTTCCGGCTGGATGCGCTGTTTAACGCTGACCGGATCGCGGATCGGGTGGTGATCGACACCGGCGCGCTGTTTGACGCGCTGAAGAAACCATCGCGCGAGGACGGGTTCGACCCGATCAAAACCTTTGCCGAAACGATCGCCTGGACCTACGCGCACGAAATCGCACACACGCTGGGCCTGCCGGACCTGTATGATTTCACCACTGGCGTCCCGCTGGAGGGCGCGGGCATCATGGGGCTGCGCAATAATTTCGAACAAACAACGGCACATCAGGGCGTGGTGCAACTTGCCTCTGACAATCCCGAGGTGTCCGCAACCGCCGATGTGCCTGCAGTACTGGACATGCTGCGCACCGCCCGCGCGGCTGGCGTGCTGGCCGAGGACGAGGCGGGCAACCGCGACTATCTGCTGGCACCGCCGATTGGAGCATTGCCCCTGCGCGACACCGGCTGGAGCGTGCTGGGCAATGTCACGCAAGACGCCAATGGTGCGCTTGATCTGGTCGAGACGGGGATCAGCCGTACGACGGCCTATCGCGCGCTCACAGTGCCTGCGGGCGCTACCGAATTCACCTTTACCATCCGGTCCAATCTGGGCACGGCAGAGCGCGCACCGCCCGATGCGTTCGAGGTGGCTCTGCTGCGCAACAACGGCACGCCGCTGACCCGGCTGGGTGATCTGAGCAACACCGATGCGGCATTGAACCTGCAAGGCACGGGCCAATTGCGCGTGGCAAGCGGGCTGAGCGTGGTGGATCGCGGCACCGACGCGGACGGGTTCGCGGTGCGCGAAGTCACGGTCGATCTGGCCGCCATCGGCACCCCTGCCGCCTTTGCCCTGTCGCTTGATCTGCTGGGTTTTGGCGCAATCGCGTCACGGGTGCTGATCGAGGATATCACCTTTGACGTGCCGAGCGCGCTGAACAACACCGCGCCAGTGCTAACCGGTGGCAGCAGCGTCACGGTGGACGAGGACGGGTCGGCCCTGATCGATTTGCGCCCGCTGGTCGTGGATGCCGAAGGCGACCCGCTGACATTCGAGATCACGCAGCAGCCAGCAAACGGGACACTGGTGGCGGTCGAGCCGGGCGTCTGGCGTTACACGCCGACGGCCAATTTCAATGGCGCGGACAGTCTGCGCTTTACCGCCAGCGACGGGGTATTCCGTCCACTGCCCGCGTTGCTGCGCCTGATCGTGCGGCCGCAAAACGACGCGCCCGCTCTGGCCGGGACCGCGACGGCGACGGTGCGCGAAGGTGACACGCTGATGATGCAGATCACCGGCACCGACCCGGATGGCGATCCGCTGACATACACGCTGGAAGGCGCGCCGGCAGGGGCCGCGCTGACCGCGACCGGCGCGCTGAGCTGGGCCGCGCTGGACGGGCCGGCGACACAGATATTCCGCATCCTCGCCGATGACGGGCAGGGCGGCACCGCCCGGCAGACGCTGACGGTGAATGTACAGAACGCACCGCCGGTTCTGACCCTCACCGCCCCGGCCACGAGCGTGGTCGAAACCGAGGCCCACGTGGCGATTGCAGCTACCGATCCCGGCAATGACGTGATTGGCCCGCTCACGATAAACTGGGGGGATGGCACCACCGAAGTTCTGGCCGCAGGCGCGACCGCCGCCAGCCATCGCTACATGCAGCTGGGCCAGTTCACCGTTACCCTGACGGGCAGCGATGATGACGGGGCCGAGGCAACCACTGCTCAGATGATCGAGGTGGTGACACCCGGCCTGCGCGTGACGCAGGTCACATCGGGCGCGTGGGGCGTGAATGTGCGGTTCAACGAGGTCGTGGATACCGGCCTGCCGAACCCCTACCGTCTGGATGCCCGACCCGGTGAGCCGGTCGATGTGATCCTGCTGGATGCCGAGGACAACCCGGTGCGCGGCAGCCTTGTGCCGGATGCCGATGCGCGCGGCTTTACCTTCCTCGCCAGTGGCGGCGCTCTGCCGCCGGGTGAATACCGGCTGCGTCTGACGGCGGACGATCTGGGGTGGCGCAGCCGCTGGGACGTGCTGGAAGCCGGACCCCAAGGCTATGAAGAGCGCATTATCACCATCACCGAGGCCCCGGTCACGCTGACGGTGCAGGGCGCGGTGCAGACAGCCGGTCAGGCGCTGGGTGTGCGCGGTGCAGGTCTGGGTGTGACGATGACGCAATCGGGCGGGTTGCGCTCGATGTTGGTGCAGGTCAGCTGGGACGCCGATGTGATGCAGGTCAGCGGGATGGTATCGCGTCTGGCGGGGGCGCAGGTGTCGCGGGTCGATTCCGGTGCCACGCCGGGACAGGCAACCTACCGGATCGCGTTCGACACGGCACCAAAGGCCGGCACGATCGAGATCGCGCGCCTGATGGGGCAAATGAATGCCGCAGCCGCATATGGCACCTCGGGCGCGCCGCTACGGATGCGCGTGGCCGAAATCAACGGCGTCGCCACTGCCGATCCGAACGCACCCGCGCCCTTTGCCGGACCACAGGTGCGCAGCCTTTTTGCCCGTGCGGCCCCGGCCCCGGCGTCGTCAGAGGCCCGCGCGCTGTCACTGGTGGCGCAACGCGGCGATGCGGATGGCGACGGATCGGTTTCCGCCGCCGATCTGGCCCGTTTTGCGGCCCTGCCCGAAGACACGCTGGAAGGGCTGAACGCCTGGGCCTTTATCGACCCCAACCTGCTGCGCCCCTTGCCGAACGATCCTGTCAACGGTGGGACCGATCCAGAAGACGACACCCCGCTGGCCGCGCGCCTGCGTGCGGGGCAGGGTGGTAATGCCGCCGACCTTCTGTTCGCCACCATTACGGGCGGTACAACGGCAAACAATGCGCTGGCATTGATCAACGCAGCGCAGGACGCAACGACCAGCGGGCGCGACAATCAGCTGCTCTATCTGCGGTACACGCAGCCGGTTCCGCTGTGTCTGATCCCCGAGGAAATGGCCGATGATCCGGGTGCCGCTGCCCGCGCGGCGCGCGCCGGACTGTGCTTTGACGGATTGCCTGCCGATCTGGCGGATGCCGATCAGGTCTGGCGGCTGAACGGTCTTACACCCGCAGCGCCCGAGACCCATGGCGATGTGACGCAAGCGGCCAATGGCGAGGTCTGTATCGTCGGCACCGCACCGGAAGGTGCTGAGGCAGGCGATACCTATCGCTTTGCGCCGCTAGACAAAGGGGCAGAAACCCCTGCCGCCGCTGCCGTTCCCGGCGACCTGCCTGCGCAGCATCGCATGTGCTTTGACGAGATGGGTGCCACCGGCACCGTGCCTGTGCCGCCGCAAGAGGACGCCGCGCTGAGCATCACGCCGGTGGACGATACGATGTCGCCCTTTACCGCGTTGGCGATGCTGAGTGCCGCAGTACCGACACGCGCGGCCAGTGCGCGTACGAAGAACGGTCAAACTCGTGCGCGGCATGCTATCCTTTTCTCTGATATGAACGAATCAGATCAGGGCGCAGAATGACCCAGAAGAACGGCGAGAAATCCACCAAGACAAAACCGGCCAAGGCCGCGAAACCGGCACCGACACCCGAGCCAGAACCTGCCGCGCCCGAACGGCGGGTCAAGCTGGATACCAGCCGGATGAAGAGTTCTTATTGCAATGTCTGCAATGCCACCTCGACCCGCGAGGAAGTGGTCATCAACTTTGGCCTGAACCAAAGCTGGGATCGCTCGGATGGCGATCTGGAGATCGAGATCGCGCACCGGGTCATCCTGAGCCCTCATGCCGCAGGCAAACTGCGCGAGGTTCTGAACGAACTGATCGACGAATACGAGGGACGTTACGGTTCCTTGAAGGACTGATCACAGTTTGGAAGGGCGGGGCACATCCCAAGGCGCTGCGACAGAGCAGGAACAGACGCAGACTGACGACGGCATTCAGACGCCGGTCGTATCCACCCCTGTTGACCCTTGGCGTGCCTTTCTCGATCCGACCGACGGCGCCGCCTATCTGAGTGGCTGGCTGGCGATTGCCGCCGATCGGATCGCGGGGGCCAAGGCGGGGGTGCTGTTTCTGCGGGGTGATGGCGCGCGGCTGGGCGTCGCCGCGCTGTGGCAGGTGGCCGAGGATCAGACCGATGCCTATGTGACGCTGGCCGAGGCGATGCTGCGCAAGCCCGAGCCGCTGTTGCAACGCGGCGAAGACCGCACATTGCTGGGCTATCCCATCGACAGTGGCGGCACGGTGCAGGGCATTCTGGTGCTGTCGCTGGCGAAACATCCCGATGGCGCAGCGATGCGCACCCTGATGCGCGAGTTGCATTGGTCCTGCGGCTGGATCGAGGCCCGGCTGATGCAGGGACAGGCCGCGCTGGGACGCAAACAGGCCAGCAGCGCGCAATTGCTGACCGGGCTTCTGGCCGCCTGCGACGCGCACGAGCGGTTCGACGGCGCGGCGCTGGCACTGGTCAACACTATTCCTGATCTCACCGGGTTCGACATCGCCGCCGTGGGGATGCTGCGGCGCGGGCGTGTCCGGCTAGAGGCGCTGAGCCGGGTCGCCGCCTTTGGTAAAAAGACCGAAGCCGTCGCCGCCTACGAGGCTGCGATGGACGAGGCGCTGGCACAGGCGGATACTGTCGCGTGGCCTGCGCGCGAAGACGGCCGCCAGATGATCGATGCGGCGCATCGGACGCTGGCGCGTGATCTGGGGGCTGGCGCGTTGATTTCTGCGCCGCTGCTGGTACGCGGGCAGGCGGTCGGCGTGCTGCTGCTGGAGCGCCGCCGCGAGGGTGACGAGGCCGTGGCACTGGCGGCTGGCACGCAGGACGAACTGCGTCTGATGGCTGCTGCCCTTGCCCCGTTGCTAAAGGCCAAATATGACGAGCGCCGCCTGTTATCGGGACGGTTGCGCGACTGGGCCGGTCGAGGGCTGAGCGCAGTCTTTGGCCGCCGTCCCGCGATCACACTGGGCGCGATTGCTGTGGTTCTGGTTCTGGCGCTGCCGCTGCTGATCCAGACCGATCTGCGGGTGCGCGCCGATGCCACTGTCGAAGGCGCAGAGCAACAGGCCGCCGTCGCCCCGGTCGATGGTTTTCTGGCAGAGGCCCCGGCGCGCGCCGGTCAGCAGGTGACAGCGGGCGACCTGCTGGCGCGGCTCGATTCCCGCGATCTGGAGCTGGAGGCAGCCGCCGCAACCGCGCGGATCGCCGAAGCACGGCAAAGTCTGCGCGAGGCGCTGGCCGAGGGTGACCGCGCCGCCGCTGCCGTCGCCAATGCCGACCTGAGCGAGGCATTGGCCGCCGCCGACCTGACCAACGCACGGCTGGCGCGGCTGACCGTGACCGCCCCCATCGACGGGCTGATCGTGTCGGGTGATCTGAGCCAGCGCATCGGCGCACCGATCAGCCGGGGTGATACACTGTTCGAGGTGGCGCGACAGGATGGCTGGCGGTTGCGCATTGATGTCAGCGAATATGATCTGGGGCTGGTGCAGCCGGGGCAGGCAGGTCGCGCCGTACTGGCCGGGCTGCCGGACGATCCGGTGCCATTTACCGTACAATCCATCGCTGCCGTGTCGGACCCCGGTGAAGGCGAGAACCGGTTTCGCGTCGAAGCATTGGTATCGGACCCACCTGCCGGGCTACGCCCCGGATTACAGGGCGTGGCCAAGATCGAGGCGGGCGAGACCAGCCTCGCCAGTGCGTGGCTGCGTGGCACGATCGTGCGGGTCAAACTGCTGTTGTGGCGCTGGGTGCCCTGATGTCGGACACCCACCGATCCAATGACTGGTACAGGATCAGCGCAGCGCGCCCGCGTCTGCGCCGCGATGTACGGGTCATTCGCCACCTCTATCTGGGGCAGCCGTGGTATGTGCTGACCGACCGAACCGGCACCAAGGTCCATCGTCTGACGCCTGCCGCCCAAGAGGTCGCCGGACGGCTGGACGGTCGCCGGTCGGTCGAGGATATATGGGCCGAACTGACGACTCGGCTGGCCGAGGATGCGCCGACACAGGATGAAATCGTCCGCCTGCTGAGCCAGCTGCACCAATCCGACCTCTTGGACAATGCCGAGACACCGCTGCTGGATGATCTGCTGGAACGCCGCGACAAGGACCGCAATCAGAAGTGGAAGAAGCTGCTGCTGAATCCGTTGTCGATCACCCTGCCGCTGATTGACCCGGACCGATTTTTGAAATCGCTTACATCCATCATGCGACCGGTGCCCCGCGCGGTCTGGTGGCTGGGGGCGCTGGTGATCATCGTGATCGCGCTGGCAATCCTGCCGTTGCACTGGCAGGCACTGACCGCGCGCGGGCTGGAGGGGTTTCTGGATCTTGAGAACCTCGCGCTGATCGCGCTGATCTATCCGGCGGTCAAGGCGCTGCACGAGATCGGGCATGGCATCGTGGTGCGTGGCCGTGGCGGCGAAGTGCACGAGATGGGGCTGATGTTCATCGCCTTCTATCCGATCCCCTATGTCGAGGCGTCGGCGTCCCTGTCATTTCCCAACAAGTGGGATCGCGCGGCAGTGGCCGGTGCCGGTGTCGTGGTCGAGCTGGTGATCGCGGCCCTCGCGCTGTTTTTGTGGACACAGGCAGAGCCGGGCATGGTGCGCACCGTGCTGTTCAACACGATGGTCATCTCCGGCCTGTCGACGCTGGCGGTCAACGGCAATCCGCTGCTGAAATTCGACGGTTATCATGTGCTGTGTGACGTGATCGAGATCCCCAACATGGCCAAACGCGGCAATGAATGGTGGGGCGAGGTCGTGCGCGTCTATATTCTGGGCACCGGCGAACGCGCGCGCACCCGGATGCAGATCGGGGGGTGGGAACGGCTGTGGTTCGCGCTGTATCCCCCGGCGGCCTTTGGCTACCGCATCTTTATTTCGATCACCATCGCGCTGTTTGTTGCCACCACTTATCGGCTGGTGGGGGTGCTGCTGGCGCTGTGGTCGGTATCGCTGATGCTGATCTGGCCGGTGCTGAAAACCGCGCATAAGGGGCTGACCGATCCGCGGATTCAGCGCGTGGGACAACGCGCTGTGCTGGGCGCAGGTGTAGCGGCGGCGATCCTCGGCGGGCTGCTCTTTGCGCTGCCATTGCCGCATTATGCCGTCGTGCAGGGCGTCGTTTGGCTGCCCGAAGAGGCGATATTGCGCGCACCGCAGGCTGGCCGGATCGCCGCGCAACAAGCCGCGCATGGCGCGCGCGTCGACATGGGCGCACCGCTGTTCACAGTCGCCGCCCCCGATCTGGAGGCAGAGGCACGGGTGCGCGCCGCCCGCCTGACCAAGGCCAGAGCCCAATATGCCGCCGCCCGCGCCGAGGGGCGCGCCACAGCCGCGCAATATCGCGACCGGGTCGAGGAAGCGCGCATCGCCCGCGACGATGCCTCCGCGCGGCTGGCGCAGTTGAATGTGACAGCGGCGTTGCCGGGTCAGCTGGACCTGCCGATGACCACCGGGCTGGAGGGGCGGTTCTTTGCCCGCGGGGATGTGATCGGGCATGTGCTGCCTGCTGCCGACCCGGTCATTCGCGTGGCAATCCCGCAGGATCTGGCGGCCCTGATCGCCCGCGAAATGCGCGGGATCGAGTTGCGCTTTGCCGCCGCGCCCGATGTCATCGTGCCAGCCAGCATCCTGCGACAGGTGCCCGCAGGCGGTGATGTACTGCCCTCGCCGGTGCTGGCGCTGGATGGGGGCGGGACATTTGCCACCGTCCCCGGCGGCGACGGGCCGCTGCGCAGTGTCACGCAACTGTTTCAGCTGGACCTCGGGCTGCCCGACGCCGCGCCGCGCCCGGCCTACGGGATGCGTGCGCATGTGCGCCTGACCTTTGCGCCCAAACCGCTGGCGGTGCGGGTGGCGCGACAGGTGCGCGCGCTCTTTCTACGGGCCTTCGATGTCTGACGCCGCTCGCCCCTGGGCCACGCCCCTGCGCGCCGACACGGCAGAGCCGGAGCGGCGACCGAAAGCCCCGAAACGCTCGGACGAGGTGGTGCTGACCGCGCTATCCTATCTGCGCCGCGCCACCACCGGGCCGGGATGGCTGAGCTGGCTGGAAACCCGCGATGTGATGCGTATCGGCAAGCGGCTGGCCACACTGGATGACGCAGCACTGGTGGCAAAGGTCCGCGAACAGGCGACATTGCTGCTGTCGCGCGGCCTGAAAGGCCGTCCGATGCGCATTGCCGCCGCTGGCGTGCGCGAGATGACATGGCGCAAACGGCAGATGCGGCATCACCCGGTGCAGATCACCGGTGGGCTGGCCCTGACGCGGGGGCGCATTGTCGAGATGGCCACCGGCGAGGGCAAGACGATCACCACGCTGATCCCTGCGGTTCTGGTCGCTCTAACGGGGACGCCGGTGCATGTGATCACCGTCAATCAGTACCTCGCCACCCGCGACGCCGAAACGCTGGCCCCGGTGCTAGAGGCGCTGGGGCTGAGTTTTGGCGTCATTACCGAGGATACCGAGCACCACCTGCGGCCTGCGATCTATAATTCTGACATCGTGTTTTCCACTAACTCCGATGTCGCCTTTGACTATCTGCGCGACCGGCTGGCAATGGGACACGACCGCACCGCGCTGAGCGTGATCGCGCGCCGCATGCTGGGCCGCGATGGTGGGCGCGATGCGGCGCGCATTATGACGCGGGGTCTGGGATTCGCGGTGATCGACGAGGTGGACAGCATCCTGATCGACGAGGCGCAGACACCGCTGATCATCACCGCCGAGCGCCCCGGCGGAGATGAAGCCCGCGCCGCCGATGACGCGCTGCTGGCGCTGGCGGCGTCGCTGGACGAGGGCACGCATTACCGGCTGGATCGCAAGGCGCGCAGCGTTCGCCTGCTGCCACCCGCCGACGATGTGCTGGCCGGGCTGGTGCCACCGACACCCGCATTGGTGGCCGAAACCGCGCGGCGCGAGGCGCTGGTGCAGGCGCTGTCAGCGTTGCATCTGTATACCCGCGACGAACATTACATCCTGACCGAGGACGGGCTGGCGATTGTTGACGAATTTACCGGGCGCGTGATGGCAGACCGGCAATGGCAGAGCGGGCTCCACCAGATGATCGAGGCCAAGGAACGGGTCGAACGTTCTGGCATACGCGAGACATTGGCACAGATCACCTATCAGACGTTTTTTGCACGCTACCTGTGGTTCGCTGGCATGACCGGCACCGCGTCCGAAGTGGCGCGAGAACTGCGCCTGTCACATGGCCGCGCAGTGTTACGCTTGCCGACCCATCGCCGTATCCGCCGCCGCATGGCACGCACCCGGCTCTTTGGTCGCTCTGACCGGCGATGGCATGCCGTCGCGCGAGATGCGGCGCGGCTGGCGGCACAAGGGCGGCCCGTGTTAATCGGCACACGTTCGGTCGCCGCGTCAGAGGAGATCGCCAACCGATTGCGCGCCGCCGGACAAACGCCAGTGGTGCTGAATGCACGTCAGGACGAAGGCGAGGCCGAGATTGTCGCAGAGGCGGGCAGTGCCGGGCGCATCACCGTCGCCACCAACATGGCCGGGCGCGGAACTGACATACCCGTTGCCAAAGAGGTGGAGGCGGCGGGCGGGCTACATGTCATCGTCACCGAATTTCACAGCTCGTCACGGATCGACCGCCAGTTGATCGGGCGCACCGGACGGCAGGGCCAGCGCGGATCGGCGGCGGCCTACGTCTCGTTGGAGGATGCGTTGTTTGCCGACATGGCCCCCGGCATGGTGCGCCTGCTGGGCTGGATCACCGCCCGGTGGCCCGGACGGCTGCCATCTCCGCTGGCAGAATTGTTGCGCAACCTCGCGCAGGCCCGGTCAGAACGACGGGGGCGCAAACGGCGGACAGACACGGTGCGCCGGGCGAGAAAGCAGGAAAAGGCGTTGGGGTTCCGGCCGGACAACATCTGAAGCAGATCGTTGTTGGGTGGCTATATTTTACATAATCAAGATTATAAGACCAGCCGCGAGTTCTTGGGTTCACCCGCACCGCGCGGCAGTTTCACAGCTTTACCCCTCTTGCAAAGGAATCGCCCGACCTTGACGGGATTCGAACACGGCAACCGCCCATTTTTGCGGCAACGCTCTGTGGCAGCATCCCACTATAATATATGCAAAAAACATCTTTTAATCGCGCATATGCTCTGGAAACTGTTGACAGTTATGACCCGAGAGCGGATCGCCACCCTGTTCATGCAATGCGGATACCGATAGCCGGCACGGCATTGCAAACGCAGTTACCAATATAGACTATTTTACAATCACTTAGGTAACATCCTCAATAGATAACGCCATCCTGGAATCGCGTTTTCCATGCGCTTTTTGAGTCGTCAAGCTTGACAAAACGACGCAGAGGACGTTTCCTAACGGGGGAATAACTTTACTGGAAGGCAACGTTAAGGGGGACCGGCAGCGCAAAACTGACGCTGCCAATAGCCGTCGAAAATCATCAGGAATCACTAATTCGGGGAGGAATTAAATGGCCGACTTATCAAAACGCATTGAAAGTATGCACAAGCGGGATGTGACGATCGCTTGGGCTTTTGTCATCGGTTTATGGGTTGCAATTTCGTTTATCGCATACGCGACATGGTCGCTGGCACCCAGTAGCGCCGCACGCACGATGCTACTGATCGGAGGCGGTACGCTACTGCTGTTCAACACCGCAGCCATTCTGGCGATGCTGCGGCATTACCGCGAAGATCGCGATTTCATGTACGGGCTGGATATCAAGTTTCTTGATGCATCCCGCGCACAGAAAAACCGCTAAGGAAGGATCTGAAAATGGCAGATTACATCCCTCCCGTTCAGAGCAAGTTCGGGCAGATTATTGACGTTATCGTGCTACTGGTGCTCGCCATTGGCGCGCTCTACATGCCGTTGTGGCTGGGCCTTGCGGGCAGCGCACAAACCTCGAACGTGCCGGACAACCCAACATGGGAAAGCTTGGGGCAGAATGCCACGATGGTCGAGAAATGGAACCAGCTTGGCTATACCGAAGCGGCTGAAGCCGCCGAATTGATCACCGCTCGTTTTGACTATTCGTTCTCGATCCTCAGCCTGTTGGTGATGATCGTGGTGGTCGTCGGGTACTACGCGATCATCCTGCGTTTTTCGGAAAAAGAATATCGCGACGTGATTTCCGAGAAATTTGGCGACTCCTGAGGGGAATTTGAACAATGGATATCTGGAATATCATCGAATACGCCGCATGGGGCCTATCCGCCATCTTTGGCCTCTACATCATCATCGACTGGATCAAGATCGACAGCACCTACAGCGACGAGGAACTGATGTCCTCCCGCGAGGGTGAGCTCGAAGCTATGACCGAAGATCACACTCTTTGAAGGGGCGAGTAGATGTCTAACACGAATATCACATCCGCAGATGGGACGGCCTCGGTCGATTCCAAAGGCGGTCTGGCACGGGTTCTGGGCCCGGCACATATCTGGGGCCTCGGCGTCGGGATCGTTCTGGTCGGGGAATACATGGGCTGGAACTTTGCCGTCGGCAAAGGCGGGGCATATGCCGCGCTGTTGGCCTGTTGGTTCGCAGGGCTACTGTATTCCTGCGTTGCCATGATCGACAGCGAGGTGACGTCGACCGTCGCCGCGGCAGGCGGGCAATATACCCAAGCCAAACATATCGTCGGGCCGCTGATGGCCTTTAACGTCGGGCTCTACCTTGTCTTTGCCTATACGATGCTGGAGGCCGCGAATGCGATCACCTTCGGTTTCCTGATAGACACGGTTGCGGGCATGACGGGGCACGAAGGCCTCGACGAGAGGCCGTTCATCATTCTGGCGATCATGTTTCTGGCATGGCTGAACTATCGCGGTGTTCTGGCAACGCTGACCTTCAGCCTGATCATCACGGCGTTTGCGTTCGTCGCCATCATCGTGCTGTTCCTGTCCACCACCCTGCTGATGGGCGACAGCCCACTGCGCCACGCGGAGCTGATGACCGACCTGCCCTATGGCTGGCTGGGTGTTCTAGCTGCGATGCATTTCGGCCTCTGGTATTACCTCGGGATCGAAGGCACCTGTCAGGCGGCCGAAGAGGTCCGTTCGCCTGCGCGCGCGCTGCCATTCGGCACATTGGCCGGAATCATGACCCTGCTGATCGCCGCATCGCTGACATGGTATGTCTGCGTCGGTCTGATGCCGTGGGAATATCTGGGACAGGCGGGCGTTCCGCTGTTTGACGCGGCGCGTCTGACCGGATCGACGGGTCTGATGGTTCTGCTGGGTATCGGGACAATGTTCGCGACGCTGGCCTCGGCCAACGGCTGTATCAACGATGCCAGCCGCGCATGGTTCGCCATGGGCCGCGATCACTACCTGCCCGATTGGTTCGGCGCGGTGCATCCCAAGTTCAAGACACCGTACCGTGCGATCATCTTCCTGATCCCGATCGCGATGATCTTTGCGCTTGGGGCACCGCTGGATCAGGTTATCACCTTCTCGATCCTGTCGGGGCTGCTGGAGTACACCTTCATGCCGCTGAACGTGATCCTGTTCCGTCGCAAGTGGCCGCTGAACTCGATCAAACGCGGGTACGAGCATCCGTTCCACCCGATCCCGGCGATCGTGCTGCTCAGCCTTTGTGCAGTCACGTTCTTTGCCGTGTTCCTCGGCTATGGTTCACAGCTGGTGGCGATGATCTCGTTCTACATCGTTGTATCGCTGTGGTTCCACTTCTGGCGCTATCGCTTTGTGCGGCGTGCGGCACAGTTCACGATGCCGTGGCCACGTCCGCAAGGATACTGATAGACGACTGACACCTGAACCGGCCCGCCATTCTGCGGGCCGGTTTTCTGAAAAGGAACAGACCGCATGGATCGCATTTTTCTGACACTCATCGTTCTGGTCCTCGGTGCGATTGTCGCCACTCTGGCAATCAACATGCGCCGCGCCGCACAGGCACGCAGCGGAACGCGCGCGGCATTTCTGGACATCTGCCGCAGCCTGCTGGACAGGCCACGCACACAGATCGCCGCCACCGGATACGCTCGCCTCGCTGGGAAATATGCGGGGTTGGAGGCCGATATTCAGGTGGTGCCCGACACGCTGACATTCCGCAAGCTGCCAGCCCTGTGGGTTCTGGTGACGCTGCCCGGCCCGTTGCCCGTCGGGGCCACCGTCGATCTGATGATCCGCCCGACCGGGGTCGAGCCGTTCTCGCGATTCCAGACACTGAACACCCAGCTCGACGTGCCCGACGGCTTTCCCGAAGATTGCGCCATTCGCACTGACTGTCAGGCCGACATGCCGTCCGAGGCGCTGGTACGCGCCCATCTGCATCTGTTCGACGATCCGATGGTCAAGGAACTGGTGATTTCGCCCAAAGGCGTCCGGCTGGTGTTTCTGGCCGAAGAAGCACAGCGCAGCCGCTATCTGATCTATCGCGATTGCGAAATGGGTCAGACACCCTTGCCAGCAGAGCGGCTTGCGCCCAAACTGGACGCGTTATTGGCTCTGCGTGCGGATGTTCTGGACGAGGGTGCCCCACAGTTACAAAGCAAGTCCGCATGAGCATCGTCACCCGCCCCCCTGTTCAGCCCTATCTGGTTCTGGCCTCGGCCATCATTCTGCCCGCATCGGGGCAGGTCCTGAACCGCCAGCCGATACGCGGGTTGGTGTTCTTGTTCTTTATTCTGCTCTTGGGCGGATATACCCTGCAAACGGCAGCACCGGATGTCTCTGTCGTCGGCAAGCTGGCGGGCGGGATCTTTGTCTATGCGATGGCGATCTACGATGCCTACAAGACCGCGCGCGTCCAGCACGAAGTCTGGCGCGTGGCAAAGGGCCAGTCCTAGCAGGTATTGCCGGGACGTGCGGCATGACCTTCGCGCGACCCGATCATTCATGCTAGACCGCAGCCCATGAATATCCTCTACATCATGTTCGACCAGCTTCGGTTCGATTACCTCAGTTGCGCTGGCCACCCTGCGCTGCACACCCCCAATATCGACCGCATCGCGTCAATGGGTGTGCGCTTTACCAACGCCTACACCCAGTCCCCGGTCTGCGGTCCGGCACGGATGAGCGCCTATACCGGGCGCTATGTCAGCAGCCACGGCGCGCAATGGAACGGCTATCCCCTGCGCGTCGGAGAGCTGACGCTGGGCGATCACTTGCGCGCGGGCGGTACAGGCTGCTGGCTGATAGGCAAGACCCATATGCGCGCCGATGCGGCTGGCATGGCACGGCTGGGCCTGACGCCCGACAGCGTGATCGGCGCGCGGCAGGCCGAATGCGGCTTCGACGTCTGGTGTCGCGATGATGGCCTCTGGGCCGAGGGGCGCGCCGGTCCCTATGACCGCAACCCCAGCCCCTATAACGCCTATCTCAAGGCGCGCGGTTATGCCGGTGACAACCCTTGGGCCGATTTTGCCAATGCCGGGACAACCGACGACCAGATCGCCAGCGGCTGGTTCATGGCCAACGCGGGCAAGCCCGCCAATATTGACGAACCCGACAGCGAAACCCCGTGGCTGACCCGGCAGGCCATCGACTTTATCGCGCAGGCCACCGGGCCGTGGTGCGCGCATGTCAGCTATATCAAACCGCATTGGCCCTATATCGTGCCTGCCCCCTATCACGACCTATACGGGGTCAACGATGTTCTGCCCGCTGTGCGCGCGGCATCAGAGATGGACGATCCCCACCCCATTTATGCCGCCTTTGCCGGGGGCAGGATCGGCCAGAGCTTTGCCCGTGACGACGTGCGCGCGGCGGTGATCCCGGCCTATATGGGCCTGATCAAACAGGCCGACGATCAGATGGGCCGCCTGCTGGATTATCTGGAACGCAGCGGGCGGATGGATGATACGATGATCATCCTGACCTCGGATCACGGCGATTATCTGGGCGACCACTGGCTGGGCGAAAAGGACCTGTTTCACGCGCCCTCGGTCAAGGTTCCGCTGATTATCCGCGATCCACGCCACACGGCGGACGCCACGCGCGGCACCACCTGCGATGCGCTGGTCGAGGCGATTGACGTGACCGCGACGATCATCGACGCCGCCGGATCCAAAGTGCCCGAACACATCGTCGAGGGGCGGTCATTGCTGCCTTACCTGTCGGGGGACACGCCCCCTGCCCCGCGCGATTTCGTCATCAGCGAATATGATTATTCGGCCCATCCTGCCTGTGCCGGGCTGGATGTGGCCCCCGCGATGCGCGCATGTTCATGGTGGCGGATCATGCGTGGAAGATGGTGCATTGCGAGGGTGGATTTCGTCCGATGCTGTTTGATCTGATAAATGACCCGGACGAGCTGATCGATCTGGGCGGCGACCCAAACCATACGGCGGTGCGTGCCATGATGTATGACAAGCTGCATATCTGGGCGCGGCGCATGTCGCAGCGCGTGACCATGACCGATGCCGATATCGCCCGGTCCCGCGACGGGGCCGACGAGGTCGGCGTACTGATCGGGTTGTATGAAGAGAACGAGATAGACCCGGAACTGAGCGCACGCTACCGCGGCAAGGTGCCAAAACGCGAGTAATTGTGGCGTAGGCCGGGCTTCAGCCCGGCACGACCTCCCGCGCCAAGGTCAATGCCTGCCGTAACACCCCGCGATCACCGACATGATTCGCCAGAATCAGAATCAGCCGTGCGTTCAACGCATCGCTTTGGTCCTGTGTCAGACCCTCATGCACGCCGAGCAATTCATCATAGAACCCATCCGCGTCGTCGATATTGGGATCAAGGATCAGTGCCATCCTCACGCTCCTTTGCCAATCGCACGACGCAGCGCCGCCACGATTAAATCCATTCCTGCCTGTGGCCAGCGTGCGACCACATGCTGATCGGGCCGTATCAGATAAAGCGCCTGTTCGGCCTCGCCCAGATACCGCGCGGCCAACGCCCTCGTCGGGTCATCGTGTTCGGTCGTCAGTTCGACCCGATCCACCGCGATCCCGTCGACCTCGGCCATATCAGGCAGCACCGCATTGATCCCCAGCAGTGCGAACCGACCCGCCAGCCGATCCAGCAGGAACCCGTCTTTGAGCGGCGCATCGACACAGGCCGCACCGGGCCGGGTGCGGGCGGGGCCGCCCAACGCGTCCGCCCCGGTCAGCGGCAGCCCATCATAGACACATGGCACCGACAAACGGCCTGAATTGACAAAGGACCGGGCAAAGGCATGATCCCGCGCCAGCGTCAGCACCGCGTTGCGGAACCTCTTGCTGACAGCGCTTTTGGGTGTCAGAAAATCGGTGGCGCGGGTGGAATGCAGAATATTTTCGTCCGCACCATGCACCCGTTCGGCGCAATAACTGTCCAGCAACGCATCGGGTGCCACCCCCCGGATCACCATATCCAGCTTCCACGCCAGATTATCCGCGTCCTGTATCCCCGAGTTTGCACCCCGCGCACCAAAGGGCGACACCTGATGCGCAGCATCACCCGCGAACAAGACCCGTCCATGTCGGAACTTGCGCATCCTGCGGCACTGAAACGTATAGATCGAGGTCCAGTCCAACGTGTATTTCGCCCCCTGCCCCAGCATCCCATCGACCCGTGCCCGCACCCGCTCCGGTGCCAGCTCTGCCGCGCGATCAATGTCCCAGCCCAGCTGAAAATCCAGCCGCCAGATGTCGTCGGGTTGTTTGTGCAACAACGCCGATTGTCCGGCCCCCTCGAATGGTGGCTCGAACCAGAACCAGCGTTCGGTCGGAAAATCGGCGGTCATTTTCACATCTGCGATCAGGAAATTGTCCTCGAACACGCGTCCGTCAAAATCCAGCCCCATCACATCGCGCAGCGCCGAACGCGCGCCATCACAAGCAATCAACCAATCAGCCGCGACCGTATAAGGGCCATCAGGGGTTTCGACCTGCAACACCGAATGATCGTCCTGCGGGGTCATGCCGGTGACACGGGTGCCGCCGCGTATCTCGATCGGCGCGCCATCGGTTGCCGCCGCACGAATTGCGTCCACAAGGAACCGCTCGAAATAGGGTTGCTGAAGGTTGATGAAGGCCGGGTTACGATGCCCCGCTTCGGGTTGCAGATCAAACTCGAACAGCTGTGCATCGCCATGAAACACCCGCCCGATGTTCCACACCACCCCCTTGTCCAGCATCGGTGCGCCTGCGCCCAGACGATGCGCGATCTCCAGCGTCCGCTTGGCAAAGCAGATGGCGCGGCTGCCCTGCCCCACGCCCTCGTTGTCATCCAGCAGCAGAACCGACGTACCCCGCCGCCCCAGATCAAGCGCAACAGCGAGGCCCACCGGCCCGCCCCCGACCACCACGACCGGGTGGCGCTGCGCAGGTCCGTCCTGCGCAGGCACCCGCTGGTAGGGATAGAGGCGATGGGTCAGATGATCCTCGCGCATCACCGGCCCTCAGTCCTGCCAGCGCGCGGCAGATGGCACGCGGCCATAGGTCAGGTGAAAATCATCCAGTTGCGGCGGCGCGATCCCCAGTGTTTGTAACTGCACATGCGCCTGTCCGCGATGATGCACCTGATGCTGAATAAGATGTAGCAACAGCGCATCGACCCGCTCGGGCACTGGCCCGCCATCGCGTTGGGTGGTGCGCATCTCGTTCAGGGTCTGCGCGCCTAAACCGTCACAAATCGCGATCAGCCGCGCATCCATCGCCGCCTGCGCCTTGGCCAGCGTCACCGCATCGGTGATGTCAGGCGCGTCGATCTGCGCATAGGGCACCGACGCCCCCTCAAGCGCCGCAATATAGTACCGATCCACCAGCAGGATGTGGTTCATCGTCGCCGCCAGTGAACCAAAAAAACCCGGCGCAGGGGCAGTCAGCGCACCCTCTTCCAGTGTCTGTATCGCCGCATAAAGCGTTTCGTTCGCCCAAGCGTTGTTACGCGCCATGCTGCTATAGGGCGCGTTCATCCCTGCAATGCCTCCCACATCTGCAAATCACGCGCTGCGGTCCAGATGCGGGGCGTGTCGATGCCGCGCGCCTCGTCATAGGCGCGGGCGACGTTAAAGGGCAGGCAATGCTCGTAAATCGCGTAATCGGCAAATTTCGGGTCGCACTCGGCGCGCACCGCATCCCATGCCTGTTTCAGTGTGCCACCCCGCGCCGCGACCCGCGCCGCCGGAGCATAGGTGCTGGCCACAAAATCGCGGGTGCTGGCAATCGCACGGTCGACTGCCGCGCGTCCGATCAGCGCGCCACCGCGCCCCGGCGCGATGGCGTCCACGTCAAATGCCGCGATATTGTCCAGCGTGTCGTGCCAGTCGTGAAAATGCCCGTCACCGCAATAGCACGCGCTGTGGTCCTCGACGATATCGCCGGTGAACATCACGTTTTCGTCTGGCACATGGATCACGATATCGCCCGCCGTATGCGCCCGGCCCAGATGCATCAGGTCCACCCGACGGTTGCCCAGATAGACAGTCATCGCATCGCTAAACGTGGTCGTCGGCCATGTCAGGCCGGGAATGCTTTCGTGCCCCTCAAACAACCGTGGAAAGCGTTGAAATTCACTGTCCCAGTCCTCTTGGCCGCGCTCCACCACCATCGCGCGGGCCACGTCCGACATGATGATCTGATCCGCCCCATAGGCGGACGCGCCCAGCACCCGGACCGCATGGTAATGGGTCAGCACCACATGGCTGATCGGTTTGTCCGTGATTTCGCGCACCTTCTCGATCACCTTGCCGGCCAGACGCGGTGTTGCCTGCGCCTCGACGATCATCACGCTATCATCGCCAATGATCACCCCCGAATTCGGATCACCCTCGGCGGTAAAGGCCCAGAGCCCCGCACCCACCTCGTCAAAGGTAATTTTCTTCTCGGTCAGGTCACCCTGCGACGCAAAAGCCTTGGCCATGTCTATTCCCACTCCTGAATCATGTGATTGAGCACGCCAAACGGCCTGTCGCCCTGTTCATCCTCATACCAGATGCGCACGTGGTCACCTGCCTGTAAAAATCCCGTCGCTGGAGCGCCGTGCAGAATGGTCTCGACCATCCGTTGCTCGGCAATGCAGGCGTATCCACGCCCGCCCTCGGCCACAGGTGTCCCCGGCCCGCCACCCGCATCCCGGTTCGATACGGTGCCCGACCCGATCACCGTCCCGGCGGGCAGTGCGCGGGTTTTGGCGGCATGGGCGATGAGTTGGCCAAAATCAAAGGTCATGTCCTCGCCAGTGGCCACCCGACCGAACGGCGCGCCGTTCAGGTCAACGCACAGCGTTCCGTGCAGCCGGCGACCGTCCCACTGCGGCAACGCATCCGGCGAAATCGCGACCGGCGCGCAGGCGGATGGCGGTTTTGACTGAACAAAGCCAAAGCCTTTGGACAACTCGTCAGGAATGAGGTTGCGCAAGCTCCAGTCGTTCAGAACCATGACAAACCGGATCGCCGCCGCTGCATCCTCGGCGCTGACGCCCATAGGCACATCGCCGGTGATCACTGCAATCTCGCCCTCGAAATCAATGCCCCAATCCGGGTTCGCCCTATATCTGCTCTGACCAGAGCGAAAATCGGCACAGCCCTGATACATCAGCGGATCACTCCAGAACCGTTCGGGCATTTCCGCCCCGCGTGCCTGACGGACCAGTGCAACATGGTTCACATAGGCCGACCCGTCCAAAAATGTATGCGTGCGCGGCAACGGGGCCAGACAATCGGCCTGATCCAGCGCGATCGCTTCTGTTTCACATTCCGGCACCGCCGCGCCCGACTCCAGCAAGCCCGCCAGACTGCCGTGCCCGATCACCCGGCGGCCCCTCAAACTGCCGTCCGGCATCTGTTCGACAACAAAGAGGCCCTCAGGCTGTCGTCCGTGCGTGACAACCTTCACGCCGCCCCCGCTTTCTTTTTTGCGAAAATGCTCATTTACGCCCCGGTGATCCGTCGAACTTCTTTTCCAGACTGTCCCAACAGTCGATGTAATCGTCCTGCAACGGCGCCTCTTTTCCTGCGAATGCGGTCAGTTGCTGGGGGAATCTGGTCTCGAACATGAACGACATGGTGTTATCCAGCTTCTCGGGGCCAAGGTCCGCGTTGGACGCGCCCTCGAACGCACCCTTGTCCGGCCCGTGCGGCAGCATCATGTTGTGCAGGCTCATGCCGCCGGGAACAAACTCTTTGGGCTTGGCGTCGTACTGCCCATAGATGTTGCCCATCAGCTCTGACATCACGTTCTTATGATACCACGGCGGGCGGAACGTATCCTCTGCCACCATCCAGCGTTCGCGGAACAACACAAAGTCGATATTGGCCGTGCCCGCCTGCCCCGATGGCGCGGTCAGCACGGTAAAGATCGACGGATCGGGATGATCGAACAGGATCGCACCGACCGGGCAATAGGTGCGCAGATCGTATTTGACCGGCGCGTAATTGCCATGCCACGCCACCACGTCCAGCGGGCTTTGCTTGATATGCGTGACGTGAAATTCGCCGCACCATTTCACCGTAACAGTGGACGGCACCTCGCGATCCTCGAACGCCGCGACCGGCGATTTGAAATCGCGACGGTTGGCCATGCAGTTGGCCCCGATCGGTCCCCTGCCCGGCAGCTCGAACTTGGCACCGTAGTTTTCGCAGACAAAGCCACGGCACGGCCCGTCCAGCACCTCGACCCGGTAGAGCAATCCGCGCGGCAGGATCGCGATCTCCTTGGGCTCCAGATCAATGATCCCCAGCTCGGTACAGAACCGCAACCGGCCCTCTTGCGGAACCACCAGCAGCTCGGAATCGGCGGAGTAGAAATAGCTGTCGACCATGCTCTCGGTGACCAGATAAATATGGCTGGCCATGCCGACCTGCGTGTGCACATCGCCCGCCGTGGTCATGCTGCGCATTCCCGTCAGCCATGTCAGCGGCGCGTCATCATGTGGAATCGGATCCCAGCGATACTGGCCCAGACTGGTCACGTCCGGCACGATGTTCGGCGCTGATTTCCAATAGGGCAGCGCGATTTTCTCGTAGCGGTGCGAATGTTTGACCGATGGGCGGATGCGATAGCACCACGTCCGCTCGTTCTGGTGGCTGGGCGCGGTAAAGGCAGTGCCGCTCAGTTGTTCGCCGTATAGGCCATAGTTGCATTTCTGCGGGCTGTTCATGCCCTGAGGCAGCGCGCCCGGCAGGGCCTCTGTTTCGAAGTCATTGCCAAAGCCGGGCATGTAGCCCGCGTGCGGACCGGGCAGCGATGGCGCCTGCGTCATGCCGTGGGGTTTGGTCTGCGTCGTCATCGTCGCCTCCGATCCGGGGTTCACGCAAAAGCTATCAGTTCGTCGTGTAACTCACAACAAAAGCACCCTCCCCTGACCGGCTCAGAATCCCTGCATCAGCATGTCGATTGCGGCGGTGATCTGCTCGGATTGGTCGGACAACGACCCGACCGGCGCAGCGATTGCGGCGCTGGGGAGTGCTGCCATGAATTGCGTGACCATCACATGCGGCGCACCGTCCAGATCAAACACCGGGTTCAGCCGACGCGCGGGTGTCGGCGCGTCGGCCAAAGGCAGCAACGGCACCACCATGCGCGTGTTCAGGACCTCCAGCAGATCGCTTTGAACATCCAGCAGATAGCCCGGCCCGTCCGGGGACAGGTACACATCAAACCGCGCCATTCAGAACTGCCGGTAGCGCGCCAGCGGCAGTCCGTTTTCATCCACATAGGCGTTCGAGCTGGCCAGCGCGGCAGCGTTTTCCGCCTGCCATTCGCGCGCGCGCATTTCTGCCACGGCGGCACGCACGCCGGCCTCGGCGGCGCGACTGACATTGATGCGTAATGATTTGGCCTCGGCCAACAGCGTCGCATCCAGCGAGAGGTTCGTAGGCTTGCGATTCTGGGCGTTCATGGGTCGCTTCCTCGTGATGATGCGCGGGCAGTATACCCGCCAAATCTATGCGCATCAATATGCGCATATCAACCGGTGGACAAATCCTCGGCCGCATGCAGATCGGCATACCACAGATCTACCGGTGGGCGACGGCCCGCGGCGCGCAACTCGTTCCAACGCGACTGCGCCCAGGCTCTCTCGGATTTATCGCCGGTCGCCTGCGCACGTTTCCAGCGAAACTCCACCTCGTCCCAATCGGATGTCACGACTTCCGGCGCACGCTCGCGGACCCGCGCCAGTGATTCCAACGCCGCATCATACCATTCGATCGCTGTCGGCCTGTCGCCGCGCGCCAGCGCCACATCGGCAACACGCTGCTGGGCGATTGTGATGCCCTGCAAATGCTCCATCGTCTCTGCTTCGGCCAGTGCGTCTTTGGCGGCCTTCAAAGCCACCTCGGCGTTTCGCTGGGCCGCGTCCAAATCACCCATCGCAATGTAGATATCAACATAGGAAACCGCCGTAAAATGCCGCATATTCTGCGCCAGAGTGCCGGCACCCATCTCGTCTCGTATTGGTTCCAGAAGTGCCTCTGCCTGATCGAGATGGGTCAATGCGGCAGCAAGATCGCCAGCATACAAATGAAACGCTCCACACGCCCTTAACCGGACCGCCAGTTGAATCTTGACCTGATTGTTTTCCGGACTTGCCTCCAGCCGGGTCTGACACAGTGCCAGCGCCCGGTCATTTTCCGCGACCGCTTCCTCCAGAGTGCCCAGAGCAGTAAGCGCGATTGAGCGTTCCCGCGCGAGGTTTTCGCGGCCAAGGGCAAATTCGTTGCTGTCCTCTGTCTGGCGCTCAAGCTCGTCGATGATTTCTGCCGCCTGATCATATTGCAGCAACGCAGCATCCCGATCATCGGCATTCAGATGACAGCCCCCCAATTGCCGCAACGCCCCAAACAGCTGCCCCAGCCCGGCACGCCGGTTCGTCGCCGTTTCCAATATCTGCCTGCATTGGCTGACAGTACGTTCCGACAACGCGATAGAGCTTTCAACGCGCCCCAGTTGCTGCATTATCAAGGACAGGCGGTTATATTCGTCAGTCACGAACCGCAGGACTGCGGGATGACCGACGAACTGCTCCAGTAACGCATCAAGCTCTGCTTCGATCTCTACCGCGACCTTGTGGGCCGCATCAGGCTCGTCTCTGGTCAACGTCGCAGCCTGCCGCGCCAGACGCCCCACCAGATTGGCGCGGGGTGCCAGACTTCGGGGCCGCGCGGCAGATTGTGCCTTTGCGCTGTCCACCAGTTGTTGCAGCAGCCTGCTCTGCGCGGGCAGGTCAACAGATCTGACCGCCCGGCTAAACCGCATTTCCAGAACGTTATCCGCGCAACTGCGGATAAATTGCGGATCCTCCGACACGCGCTCGAACAAGGACTCATAGAGCGTGATTGCCGCTTCTGCTTCGTCGTCGGTCCCCTCGCCCACGGCCCGCCAGGTGATCAGATATTGCGACGCCAGCAAATTGCGCTGCGCGTTCAGATCGGCACGGTTCTCTGCATATTCCAGAGACAGACGATGCCCCTCATCCTCCAGAGCGCGGGCTTCGTCCCTGCGCCCCAGCGCATTAAGATACTTGGCCTTGCGGGCGATCAACACCAAATGATCTATCCGGTCGCGATGCAGCACCTCGTTCGCACTCATGTCGAGCAGCGACAACGCCTCTTCGATGTCAGCCAGCGCCGCATCGCTCTGCCCGGCAGATGCGAAACACTCGGCGCGGGTCCGCAACGCCGTAGACAATGCCTGCCGTCGGTCTGTCGATCGCGGCGCGTCCCCCAGATAATCACGACACGCCTGCACGTTGTCGGTGCGCAGAGCCAACGCATCGTTGAAATCTCCGATTTCGATCAGCACGGCCGCTTTTACATTGTTCGCCGCCTGTAGTTCGGCAGTGATTTCGGCATTGTTCGGATAAATCCCGGCCAGCCGCTGCGCCTCGGTCACCGCCTCTTTGGCCAAGGCTTCGGCCTCGGGCACCCGCCCCTCTGCCAGCATGTTTTCGGCGAACCTGTGCAATATGCCGATCAGCCCCTTGGCCTCGCTGTAGCTGGACGGGTTCGCGGCACATAGCGCGCGCTGCAAATCCAATGTCTCCTGGCTAAGCGCAATCATCTCGTCACTCTTGCGCTGTAGCGCCGCCGAATAACTACTGAACTTCAGCGCATCGGACAGCAGAGATTTGGCCTGCCAACCACCCGGATTCTTTTCCACGATTTCGCGGCACGCTTTCAGATTCTCATCAGCCAGCGCCGCATGTTTTTCATAATCCCCGCGACTAACGGCCATGCCGCCCGTGGCGAAGGCACCGATAATCACCCGCCGCCTCTTGGTCAGGTCGTCAGGATCGGCGTCCGCCATGCGCCGGAACATTTCCAGCGCCTCGTCGTAATATCCCGCTGCCAGCTCCAGTGCGCCGGCTTCCTTTGCGCCGTCACCCTGATCGAACAACACCACGCCCAGCAGGTCCAATGCTGTATCCGAACCGCTTTGTGCCTGCGCACGGGCTTCTTGGGTGACGCGCGCCAGTTGCGCCTCGGCCTCTTCCACCCGCCCCTCGCGGCGCAACAGTCGCGCCTGCAACAAAACAGCCCAGATCAGGTTGCGCCGCGCCGCAGGGAAATTGGCATCCTTTGCCACAATGTCGCGCGCCAAAGCTTCGGCAGATTTGGCAAGATCACGCGCGGCAGCGGAATCGCCAAAATCCTCTTGGCGAAAGGCCTGGCGCGCCAATGCCTCTGCATGGGCATTGGCCAACCACAGATTGCCGTCATGTGCGGCACTGGCGGCGGCGGAATGGTCCAGCGCCTCTTGCATTACCGCGATGGCGGCGGGCAGATCGCCCATCTCCTTTTCGATCTCAGCCGCCCACATCAGGCTCAGCGTCAGCTCCAGCAACGTATCTTCGTCGTTCGGATCATCCTCCAGCAGCGCGCGATAGATACGCGTGGCGTTTTCGATCGCCTCGCGGGCATCCACCAATGCACCAGCGTTGCCATGCGTCGCGGCGAGCCGTTCAAACGCATTGCCCAGAATGCGTGCAACGCCGCGCTCCTGCGGGGCGGCGGCAGCGGCACTGCGCGCCTCGTCGACCGCATTGCCGGCCGAATTCAGTGCATCGCCCAACGCACCATTCGACGCCTGCGCGCTACTCAACTGGATCAGCGCCCGCGCGCGATCCTCGGCGCTGCGGGCACCTGTCAGTGCCTTGTGCGCAACCTTCTCTGCCTCCTCGGCCGCATCTGTCATCAGCAAGGACCGTGCAAGTCGGCAAATCGAGACGACATCGCCGGGATCAAGTGCGATGGCGTTGCGCAACGCATCTATCGCTCGGGCCTGGTCCCGCGGGCGCGCCAATGCCGCCACTTCGCGCCAGATCGGGGCGCCGGCCGCGCCCGCCGCCTCTGCCCGGCGCACAAGTGTCGCGATGGCAGAGGCATAATCGCCGCGCGCATATTGCAGAACCACGTTGCGATCCGACCGTGTGCCGGACGTCGCAAGTTCGGCCACGATATCGGTAAAGGCGCGACGCTCGTCATCGCCATCGGCAATTGCCGCCAACCCCTCGCCCGAGCCGCCGCCCATCGGTTCCAGCGCCTTGACACCGCCATCAATCCCCGCCCCGTCCGTAGCAGAGTAGAGCGCGCGCGCCAGTTCCGTCGCCTCGTTCACGGTGGCGTCACCGCTGGCAATCAATGCCAGAATGCGGTCCTTGTCCGTTTGCGGCAGAGCGGGTTTTTCCTCATCACCCCGTCGTCGCACCGCGCGGATCACAAAAAAGAATACCCCCAACGCCGCGCCGACAAACCCGATCGCCCATGTGACCTGTTCGGTCGGGGTCAGGGCCAGAAAATCCTGCCACAGAGTCAACGCCCAGCCTTTGGCCCGGTCAATCATCGGCCGACTTTCGGGACATTGGTGGGAAACGCATCACTCAAATTGGGCCTTGGTGGTCAGGTAATTCTACGGCAGCGTCTCCCTTATCCGTCAGAATCCCGTTTCGGGCAAACAAAGATCGCCCCCTCCCCCGGATCAGAGCGGATTATTCTCTGCATAGGTCCGGAAAAATGCCAGAAACGCGCGGTCAGCATCGCGCGGTGCCTCCTTGCCCTTGGCCCAATCGCGCCATTCACCCTCGACATGATAGATATCGTAACCCGGATAGCGCAGGCGCGCGGTCTCGTAGGTTTCCGCCCGCAGGGCCGCGCCGCGCGCCTCAAGCCAGACCGGGCGCGGGCGCAGAGCGGCGGCGCGTTCCTCGGTCCGGGCCTCCGTGCGGGCCTTGCGCCCCACTTTCGAGAAACTTAACTCGCGTTCCGCCTCGGCCTCTGCCCCGGCATCCTTGCGCCACCAGCGCAGCTCGACATGCGTGACCCGCCGCCCGGTCTTGATCGGCGCGATCTCGACCATGTAATCGCTGAGCGCGGTCACTTCGGCCACCGCCGGGTCAATCGCCCGCAGCTTGAGGTTGGACCAACTGGTCAACTTGCCCTTGGGCACCCCCAAGATGCCCCGCAAATCATCCAGACTGAACCGCTCGTTGGATTTCCAGCGCAGATTGCCGCGCTTTTGGATCATCTCATAGAGGGTCAGCGCATACTTGCTGCTGAGTGCGAACATCACTTGCCGCTGCAATCGGGCGAAAACGGTGCTGTCCTTGATGATGCGCCGCAGCCGTGCGGGAATTTCGTATTCCAACAGCCCGTCGCGGCGCGTCGATTCGATGTTGCCCCCCAGCAGTTGCACCCGCTCGATGGCATCCTCTCCGTCGCGCTGCACCTTGACCTTGACGATTGACGCCATCAGCCGCTCGATGCTTTCGCCCACCCGGTCATTCGAATTATGCGATCCGCGCAGATCCGCCTTTGCGATGACATGCGTCACCGGTTTGTCGATGGCATCCCACGCGTTTTCCAACAGTTGATTGTAAATCCGCCGATCGGCCAGCGTCAGCGGGGTGACCTCGACCAGATCGACCAGTTCTCCGGGTTTCACCAGACTCTCGGCATTGGGCCGCGCCTCGACGGTCCTGTAGGGTCTTGTTGCCATGCTGCTCTGCTCGCTTACACGGTTGCTCTTACTTTTGTTATTGTTGCAATGTAAGATAACGTAAACGCACCGCCCCGTCTATCACCCGATTTGTAAGGGTTGATTCGCCCGGAATCCGCGCGGTGATTCGCAACTGCCTGTATTCTACTGGCTTTTCACACGAGACAAAGCCTGCCCACCGCCGCACCCGAAACGTAAGGATAGAGCCCCGCCCCGAGACGTAACCCAAGCCATCCCAGTGTGTAATGCCAGCCACCCCGGAACGTATGCAATACAGTCCCAAAAGGTAAGTTTAGAGACTGATATTGCTTTATCCTCAACGGCTTGCCCTACATGAACACCGAAGATTCCGAAGGAAGAACCTAAAGGGTGATTTTAATTCTGGGTATCAGTGTGAAGAATCGCTTTCCTGTCCGCTTGCATAGTTAAAACTTACGTTTGGGGTGCCGCCATCGGAATACACCTATTTCATCCGCCTGATTCGTCGGATACCCGAAAAAGTCGCTCTTTCGCATGCTTTTGGGGGAATTCCCGTTTTTTCGGCAATTCGAGAAAATATTCAGACTTGAGCAATCGCGCCGAAACCCGCATGATTCGCTTTAGATTATCCCACAAAGAGGATTGAGATGGAGCAGCCCGTTCTTCCCCCCATTACATTGGCAGAGCTTGACCAACTGTCAAATCGTGCCGCTACAGTCATAAACCGTCTGCGCGACCGTCTGTTTGCCCCCGGCACGGACAAACAGCTGGACCTGCGGTTCACCGTGCGCCGCGCCGCCGAAATGACCGGCCGCAGTGACAAGCTGATCCGCGACGCAGAGGCCGATGGCCGCCTGCCCCAGCCGCACAAGGATCCCGAAACGGGCCGCCGCACGGGCTATAGCCTCGCCGATGTTAACGAGATGCGCCGCGTGTTCGGCACCCTGCCCCATCGCGCGCCCGACGATCCCGCCACGGTGCTGGCGGTCCAGAACTTCAAGGGCGGCGTCGGCAAATCCACGATGGTCTGCCACCTCGCACAGTTTCTCGCGCTCAAGGGATACCGCGTCTGCGTGATCGATTGCGACAGTCAGGCCAGCACCACCAGCGTGTTTGGTCTGAACCCCGATATCGACGTGGATGAAGAAGAAGAAACGCTCTACCCGTTCTTTCGCCACGGAGGACCGTCATCGCTGCATTACGCGTTGCGCGGCACCTATTGGCCGGGCATTGCCCTGATCCCGGCGAACCTTGGCCTCTATGATGCCGAATACGAATTTGCCGCCCGCATGGCCCGCGATCAAAACTTCGTCTTGGACCGGCTTCGCGATGGAATAGAGACGATCAAGGATCAGTTTGACGTGATCCTGCTGGATCCGCCCCCGGCACTGGGGATGCTGTCGCTCAGTGTGCTGCGCGCGGCCAATGCCATCATCATTCCGGCCCCGCCAAACAACATTGATTTCGGTTCGACCGCCCATTTCCTCAAGATGATGGGTGCGACGCTGAATGAACTGGCCCGTGCAGGCGGTGCGCGCGATTACGCTTTCATTAAGATTCTCGCGACCAAGATGAATGACGGCAAATCGGCCCATGTCGCGATCAAGCGGATGATGGATGCGGTATTCCCGCACGATATGCTGAACGCGGTGCTGAAGGACAGTGCCGAGATCGACAATGCCGCCGCCAATCTGGCGACGGTGTACGAGCTGACCGGTGCCGCGACGCGTACCGACACACACCGGCGCTGCCGGGCCTATCTGGACGCGGTCAATGGCGAGATTGAGCTGTTGATCCGCAAGACATGGCCCAGCCATTACGGCGCGCTGCGCAAGGAGGGATTGCTATGAGCAAGAAACACGATGCCATCTTTGACGACGTTCTAAGCGGGCTGGACGGCCCGGATGCCCCCGCGCCCGAACGTGCAGGCGCGCGGTTTCTGAAGCGCTCGACCGCGATCAGCGACCGCATGTCGGGCGAGATGGAAGAGAAAACATTGCGCTGGGTCGATCCGGCCGAATGCCGCATGTGGGACCGGCATAACCGCGACTATGATTTGTTGAACGAGGAAAACTGCCGCGATCTGATCGACGGGATTCGCGCGCAGGGACGGCAGGAGTTTCCGGCGATCGTGCGTCCCATCGACGACGTGGGCTACAAATACGAGGTGATCTGCGGCGCGCGTCGGCACTTTGCCGTCAGCTGGCTGCGCGCCAATAACTATCCGCAGTTCAAATACCTGATCGAAGCGCGGGAAATGTCGGATGAAGAAGCATTTCGTCTGGCCGATATCGAGAATCGTGAACGCGAAGATATCAGCGATTATGAGCGGGCCATCGACTATGCCGACGCCATCGCGCGCTATTATGGCGGCAAGCAAAAGGCAATGGCCGCGCGGCTGGAGGTTAGCCAGCCGTGGCTGAGCCGCTATCTGACGCTGGCGGCGCTGCCGGCTTCGGTCGTCGGTGCGTTCCCGTCGATCCGTGATCTGCGCGAACGCCACGCCCGCGAGCTAAAGCCGCTGCTGGCGCGTCCCGCCACAGCCGAACCGGTGCTGGCCGAGGCCGCGCGACTGGAGGCGAGCCAGCAAAGCGCGCGCAACGGGCGTGGATCGTTCATCGACGCCGCGGATGTGGTCAAGGCGCTAAAGCGCGCCGCGACCCCGCCCAAGTTAAAATCGTTGAAAAAGGTCGACGAAACGCTGTATGCGCGGTCCCCGGGCGAGCGGGGCATCACCGCCCGCAAGAGCGGCCGCCGCTTTCAATTGCAGTTCGACGACAGTCTGAGCGAAGGCAGCCTGCGGGCGGCGTTCGATCAGTTCATCAAGGCGCGGATTAGCAAGCGGTAATGGGCTGTGGCGTGCCGGTGGGGCAGGCTGGATAAATTGCCCATTGGCAACTTTTCCCTAAGCGGTTGAAAATATAATCTAATTTATTGGGCAAGTCGTAAATTACAGCTTTGCCCGGCCAATATAGCCCCTTCCGGGTTCGGCAGCGTCAGTTGCAGCCCAAACGTGCCCGTGGCCGCATCCAGTACAGGGTCGATCACGTCAATCACGCCGCTGACGATACCGCCGGTTTCCAGTGTGATTTCGGCGCTTTGCCCGACCTCGATATCGGTGCGTCGCGCGGCGGGTAGATAGGCCTCGACATGCAGCGGATCAATCTGGGCCAGTACGATGATCGGTGCCTGTTCGTTATATAGCTCGCCCACCGACATCAGGGTGTCTGTCACCACCCCGTCAAACGGCGCGCGGATGCGTTTGCGCTCGCGGGCCGACAGCGCCGCGTTCAGCTGTACCGCCGCGACTTTCAATTGAAAGATCGCTTCTTCTTCTTCCAGCCGAGCCGATTGCGCGGCCAGAATCGCGGCCTCCTGCTCGGCCTTGGGCACCAGATTCCGCTCTACGAGGGTGGTCAGGCGTTCGGCGTTCAATTCTGCGGTTTCGGCCTTGCGCTGTGCCAGTCGCACCGCGATGTCAGAGGACATGCGCAGGCGGGCCAGTTCTACCTGACTATCTTCTTCCGAGGCTTCGAGTTCTGCCATGACTTGTCCCTTGGTCACGCGGTCAGCGCGATCCACGACCAGCGTTGACAGAACGCCACTCTCGGCGGCGCCGATTCGGGCAATTTCGTTGGCGTGCACCAGACATTCGGCCACCGTCTGCGCCGTCGCGGCTGGTGCGGATAACGCGCAAACACATGATATGTAAGCGAGCGTTTGTCGCCGGATGATGAACGGTATGTTAATAGCGAACCTATAGCATAGTTTATTGCCGTAGCGTCACGGAGCATGCTACAGTCGCGTTAGTAATACAAGAATTCCGCCTGCTCGGCCCTTCGTGTGTTTCCGCCCTCGCCAAATATTGCCCGGGCCGATCGCTGCCAGGTCGGGCATGAGGCATGCCCAGTCAGGGGGGTCCATGGGGGGCTTGGTGTTTTTGAGCGGCGCGCGTGTTTTGCGCCCTAACGTAACGTGAAGCGTTGGAAGAATTCACGCTTGTTTGACGCGCCGGACGGTATCCGGGGTGATGGTCCTTTGCACGATTCCGGCGCGCGGGCGCGGGGCAAAGAGACACCTAAATCTTCGACCTCTTTAGATGGCACGCACCTACGCGGCACCGTGTCGCGCCGCGTGCTGATGGAGACGTACGAGCCGCGTCTGCTGTTGTCGGCTGATCTCTTTCCGATTGCCGGGACAATCTCGGCACCGGGTGAAGAGGACAGCTATCAGATTACCTTTGCGGAACCGGCGCGCGTCAGCTTTGACAATCTGACCCCGTCCGAGCTGAGCTGGCGTCTGCAAGGGCCGGGTGATGTCGATGTAGGCTCCGCGTTGAACCGGGCTGATGGTTCCAGCCGACATGCGCCTGCAGTGCTGGACGTGGCGCGTGGCACATATACGCTCAGTGTTTTTGGCACCGAATCGCAGACCGGCGATTACGAATTTCTGCTGAACGATCTTTCGGATGATCCAGCCCTGCCCATCGGCACGCCGCAAGCGGTGAGCCTGCTGCGGGGCACGGAGAGCCGGGCGTTTACATTTGACGGGGCCGCCGGACAGTTCTTCAACCTACAGTTGAGTGACGTCAGCAACCAGTCCGCTGGCACGATCAGCTTGATCACGCCTACGGGGTCGGTGCTCCGCTCTGCCAACTTTAACAACACCAATGTCACCCTGACCGAAACCGGGCAGTATACGCTGCTGGTCGAGGGGGGCATCACGGGCACTGATCCGGTCAGCCTGACAATGACCGCGACATTGGGCAGCGACGAGCCGCGCGAATATGCCTTTGGCACCACCGCGAGTGACACGCTCGATACGCCCGGCGAACGGCATGTGCATCATTTCACCTTGGCGACCGATGCCAGCGTAGCACTGTCCGGCAGCGCCAGTTTCGGCGCGCCTGCTTGGGTTTTGCACGGCAAGGCGGGCCAGATCGCCACGGGATTTCAGCTGCCGGGCGTCACCTCGCCACAGATGTTCGATTTGCAGGCTGGGGAATACTGGCTGGTGACCTATGGGTATCAGGGCAGGGTAGGGGCCTATGATTTCCAGATGGTGCAGGATGGCGCCTTTGCCGGCACGCCCGTCAACGCGACCGAGTTTGCAGCGACGCTGGGTGCGCCGCTCAATGGCACATTCACCGGCACCGCGGGCGAGGAACACCGCTATGCCTTTACGGTTGGTGCGAACACCAATGTGACGCTCGAAGTGCTCGATCGCAACGCCGATATCGAGATGGTTCTGGAGGGCGTGGGCGGGAATGTCTTTTCCGTAAACCGGTCATTCTATCCGTCTTATGTGCGCGATTTCGGCAGCCTGACGCCGGGCACCTATTGGCTGACTGTGCGGGCGCAGACGGACGCGGCAGGGGCCTACATGCTCCGCCTTCAGGACATTGCAGCGGACAGTGACCCGATCACGCTTGGCACGCCTTTCGTCGTGGCGCTGGAGGCGGACCGCGCGGTTGAGGTGCGCACTGTTGACCTGCTGGCGGGGGATCGGATCTTTTTCGACCTGACAGACTTTCAGGCGTCTGTTGGCAACACAAACAGCTTTCGCGTCGATCTTTTTGCGCCCGATGGCAGTTTTCTGGAATCGTTCACCCAGTCAGTGACCTCGGGAGAGGCCGAGGTCGTGCCGGTGGATGGCACCTACCGCATCGAATTCCGCCGGGATGACAATGCGCGGATAGAGCGGATCGAGGCGACCCTGCATATCGCCAACGCGATCGAGTTGCCGATGGCGCTGGACACGCCCACGACAGTCATCCTCGACACACCGGGCAAGATTGTCGATTATGTGATTGATGTCGACGCGCCGACCAACGTGATGTTCGACATGCGGCGGTCGCTGGACAACAGCGGCGCGATGAATGCCCGGCTGATTGACCCGGATGGCAATTCGGTATTTTCTCAATCGGTCTTTGCCGGTACGGATTTCATGCGCGCGCAGGTTTATGCGGGTCGCTACATCCTGCGCATGACGATGAGCGATGACGAAACCGGCACCGCCGAGATCGCATTGCTGGATGATCGCAGCGCGCCGATCGTGGTACGCGGGGTTGAACAGACCGGCAGCATCGACCCCGGTGAGAGCATGCGCCGCTGGGTGATAGATGCTACCGCCGGACAGCGCACAGTGTTCGAATTTTCCGAATTTGCGGGCAAGACGACATTTTACAACCCACGATTTCGCGTGTTTTCGCCCGACGGGCGCGAGGTCGCGGATATCAGCTTTAACGGTGGGATTCTGTCGTTCGATGCGCCGCGCGACGGGCGCTATCTGATTTCGCTGGACCCCTATCAGGGGCAGGCGTCGCCAATCACCTATGCGTTTACTGCGCGCAATGCGCCCTACGTGCAGATGCCGATGACGCTGAACACGCAGATCGATGGCAGCATCGCGGTGCCGCTTGGGCGCACCGATTACGCGTTCACGCTGACTGAGCGGAAAAACCTCTATTTCGATGCACTCAGCAACAGCAATGCGCGGGTTACGATCATTGACAGCGACGGGACAACGGTCGCCGGGCTGAACACGGATTTCAACGTGTTCAACGGCGGCGGGCGTGCCTTTGACCTGATACAGGGCGACTATCTGCTGCGGATCGAACCGGACGGCAACGGCATCATTGATTACAGTTTCGTGCTGCGCGATCTGTCGATCGGGACCGTGGTGCCGATGGGCGACGTGATCACCCGGACGATGGACCAGAATGCAACGGTGCTGCATGTCGATTTCCTTGAGCCGGGGATGTATTACATCGACGGTCAGGCCAACAGCGGCAATGCCTATTGGCAGCTTCTGAACCGGTACGGAGATCTTTCTTTCGGCCCTGTGGCCGGCGGCGCCGATATGAGCTTCCTGGTCAACCGGCCCGGCCGCTTTACCCTGATCCTCGACGAACGCCCTGATCGCCCCGGCGGGTCAGAGGTTACGTTCCGGATCACCAAATCGACCACGACGACCCGCGCGATCACGCCGGGCACGCCTGTCACCGGCACGATTGATGCGCCGGGCAACACGGTGCGTCACACCTTTACCGTCAACAGCCAGCAACGTCTGTCATTCAAGGTCGAAACATGGATCGCTGGCCTGACCTACCGGCTGGAACGTAACGGCGTACCCGTGACCGATGCCGTTGTCTTCAACCGCTCGACCTTCGATTTGGCGCAGATGGACCTGATTTCTGGCGACTATGCACTGGTGGTTGAGGGGGTCGGTGCCTTTACCGGCGATTACCGGTTCGAGCTGCTGGATTTCGCCGATGCGGTGGTGTTGGCCGACAATGTCTCGCCGGGGCTGATCACAGTTGCGCCGCCGACTGGCGGGCATGTGTACCGCTGGGACGGGACCGCAGGGCAGATTGTCGAGTTTGACCGCCTGTCGGTCAGCAACAATTTCTCGTTCGCGATGTATGACCCCGACGGTGGGCGGCTGTTCGAATTCAACAGCCTCCGCGATGTGCCGAACATCCATCTGCGCAAGACCGGGGCCTACTACATAATAATCTCCGGCTATGCCACCAATACCGGCGACAATGGCAGCTATGCCTTTGCCATGCGCGAGACCGGCACAATCGCGGCGGAACCGCCGACCGGCACGCCGTTGGCGCTGGGGCAGGTGGCCGTCGGCACGCTGGGCGATGCGGGCACGCCTGACAGCTATCTGATCACCCTGACACAGCCGACGCGGTTGATCATGGACGGGCAGACCAATTCATCAATCATCCGTCTGACGCTGCGCGATACGTTGGGCCAGATCATGGCACCGCGACAAATTTACCTGTCGTCCTATGATGCCTATGCCCGCAGCGACCGACAGACCGCGACAGCGACGCTTGATCTGCCTGCGGGCACCTATCAGGTCGATGTGGTGTCGAGCACCGCCAACGACGCCTACGCCTTCAGCTTCCTCAATGTCGATAGTGGTGCGCCGCTGCCGTTGAACGACACGCAGACCGTTCTGACCGACCCGGCCAACAGCACGATCCTGTTCCATTTCGATGCCGCCGAGGGCGAGTATGTCAAGCTGGACATGGTCAACAACGGTGATGACAAACGCTGGCATATCATCGCGCCCGACGGAACCGAAGTCAGTCAGGGCAATTTTCTGGTGAACACCGGGTTCCGGGCCAACATGGCCGGGCGCTATGTGCTGGTGATCGACGGCCATGCCAACGAAACCGTGCCCAGTACGTCCGAGATTACCCGCCGCGATGGCACCCCCCGTCCGATCACATTCGGCGTGCCTGCCGATGTGAACCTGCCGGGCAGTGGCAGTATCGAGCGGTACAGTTTCTCGCTGACCGAGGAAACCGCGCTCTATTTTGACAGCCGGTTTGTCAATTCCAACGCGATCAACTGGCGCATTTACGATACAGAGGGGCACGAGGTCGCGGGCGTGCGGATCGACAATGCAGATGGTCGTGATTTCATACTGCCTGCCGGGGACTATCAGCTGGTTATCAGCACCAGCAGGACCGCCGACCCGTTCACCTTCCGCCTGCTGGATCTGGGTGATACGCAGGCGTTCACGCTGGGCGACGTAGTCACCGTGTCAGAGCCGGTGGCGACCGATCGGCGGGTGTTCAGCTTCGAAGGTGTCGCGGGCCAGGACCTGATCATGGACGTGCTCAGCTTTTCGCAGAACATTTCCGGTGGCCAGTATCGCCTGATCGGGCCGGACGGACGCGAATATTCACGCCGAAACCTGACGGATCTGGGCCGGAACCGTCTGGATCAGACCGGCACATGGACGCTGGTGATGCTGCCACCCACAACGCGCGACGGCAGCAACGACTACAGTTTCCGTCTCTTTGCGCAACAGGATGTAACTCAGCCGCTGGAATTCGGCGAACGTCGTCAGGATACCCCGCCTGATGTCCGCGCACGGATGATCTATACCTTTACCAAGGATACCGCGGGCGAGGTCTATCTCGACTCATTGCTGAATGACAGTGGCGCTTTGTGGTACCTTCAGGATGCTACTGGCGCTGAGGTGGCGCGCAGAACTTTCAACTCTGACACCGGAAACAACTCGCGCTTCTGGCTGGGGGCAGGGGACTACCGGCTGGTGGTCCAGCGCACCGACGATCAGGTGACCGAACTGCCGTTCCGCCTGCTCGATCTGGCAAGCGTGCCCGAGATCACGCCCGGCGCGCCGGTCACATCGACGCTGAACCCCGGCAATGTCACGCAGGTCTTCCGCTTTGACGGGCAGGCGGGCCAGCGGTTCAAGCTGTCGCTGGGGCAGGGGACTAGCTACAGTGCGGGTTTCCGTCTGCTTGGCCCCGATGGCCAAGAGGTGCTGGCCGAGTCGAACTCGATTTCCGACCATGATCCCTTTACCCTGCATCAGACGGGCACCTATGTGCTGCTGATCGAGGGTCGCGTGCATCTGACAGAGCCGCAGACCTTTAACCTGAACCTGATCGAAACCCCGCGCCGCATGGCCGCGCCCGCCAGCAGCACGGTGCGGGTGGCACCTGATCTGGTGCCCTCGAATGTCGCGGTCAGTGCGGCGGGGGTAGTGCAGGCGGGTCAGGCGATCACTGTCAGCTGGACCGTTACCAATGCTGGCGCCGCCGGGGCCGTGCCGGGCCGCGACCGGGTGATCCTGCGCCGTGCGGACACTGGCGAGATTGTCGGCGTGCGCGTCACTGCTGCGGGTGGTGCCGTGCTGGGCGCGGGCGCCAGCACGACCCGTCAGGCAACGCTCAGCCTGCCGTCGGGCGCGCTGGGGGCGGGTGACCTGATTGCCGAGGTCGAGGTCGATATCGCCAATGACGTGGATGAAACCAATGGCGGCCTTGCAGGCGAGCAGAACAACATCGCCACGCTTTCCTTTACTGCGCTGAATGATCAACTGGCCGATCTGGTGGTCGAAAACATCCGTACTGAGCCGGCCACAGGATACAAACCCGGCGATACCGTCACCGTGCGCTGGACGCTGCGCAATGCGGGTGGCGCGGCGGTCACGCAGGCCTTCTCGGATCAGGTCCGCTTGCGCAACCTGACACCGTTCAACACGCCGACTCTGGATGTGCAGAGCCTTGTCTATGACCCGGCGACCAGCGGCGCGATTGCGCCGAATGGTACGGTCGAACGCAGCGCGGTCATCACGTGGCCCGATGGTGTGCCGGGTACGGGCACGATGGGGTTCGAGATCACCACCGATCTGGACAATGCAGTGCCAGAGGACAACGACGCCAGCACTGGCGAGACTAACAACACCACCGTATTCGAAGTGATCAACGCCCCCGATCTGGTGATCGAGAATCTGGCGATATCCACGGCGGACCCACAAGCGGGTGGCACGGTCACATTCACCTGGACCATCCGCAACAACGGTAACACAGACCTGTTGGTACCCTATCGGTCGCTGGTGCAGGTCACCAATATCGACGAACGTCATACATCGACCAATCAGCGGATTGATTTCGAGGCAGAGGCAGGTGTGCTGCTGCCAGCCGGGGCGACCCGCGCGCGCAGCTTTACCGCGCAACTGCCCGATGGCGCCGACGGCACGGGCAACCTGCGGTTCCGCCTCTATGTCGACAATGGCAGTTCGCCCTCGGTGACTGAGGTCAACGCCGACGGTGATGCGGAGAACAACAACTTCGGCGAGATATTCTTTACCGCTCGCGAACAGACCTACCCCGACCTGACCATTACCGCACCCGTTGTGACCGGCGCGGCGGTGGCGGGCCGCATGGTGCAGGTTGACTGGCGCGTGACCAATAGCGGCAATGCGGCGGCGGGCGCGCGCACTGATCGGCTGATCCTGTCGGTGGATGACCAACTGGGCAATGCTGACGATATCGTGCTGGACAGCGTCACGCGCGCGGCGCTGGCGCAGGGGGCATCGGATGATGTCAGTTTCAACGCATCGCTGCCCGGCGATCAGGTGGGTGATTTCCATCTCTTCGTGGTGACCGATGCGGATAACGCGGTGATCGAGGGCGATGGCGAGGATAACAACGCGGCCGGGCCGACGGCCATAACCATCGTGCCCGGTGCCTCTGCCGATCTGGTGGTCGAGGCCGTGGCAGGCCCCAACGCGGCCAGCTGGGGCGAGGTCGTGCCGGTATCGTGGCGGGTCGGCAATGACGGGGCCGAGGCGAGCACGGCAAACTGGGTCGACCGGGTGTATCTCAGCGCGGATGGCACGTTCGACGCGGGTGATATCCTGCTGGCTGAGGTCGCGGCACCCACTGCGCCGCTGGCCCCCGGCGGCAGCTATACCGCCAGTGCAAATGTCAGCATCCCACCCAACCTGACCGGCGCCTATCGTCTGATCGTGCTGACTGACGCGGACAATGCGCAGGCCGAGGGGCTGAACGAGGGCAATAACGAAGGATTGGCGCTGGAGCCGGTCGCGATCTCTGCCGTTCCTGCCGCCGATCTGGTGGTGCGTAATGTCGAGGGCCCGAACGAGGGCTCGCCCGGCGATGTGGTCACGATCACATGGCGCACCGAAAACACTGGCGAGGCACCGGCGCGTGCGCCGTTCACCGACCGCGTTTATCTGACCCGCACAGGCACCACCAGCGGCGCGTGGCAGTTGGGCAATTTCACCCATACCACCGGGTTCGATCCGGGGCAGGGGGCTGATGTGTCGCTGGATGTGACGCTGCCCTCGCTGGCCGAGGGCACATGGACCTTCATGGTGGTCACGGACATCCACGGTCAGGTGTTCGAGGCAGGTCGCGAGAATAACGCCACGCTGGATGATGATCCGTTCGGGCTGGCGACGCCGGATTTTCAGGTCACGAATGTGTCTGCCCCCGATACCACCACATCGGATGAGGTGATCACCGTCAGCTGGACGGTCGAAAACGCCGGGTTCGGCAATGCCGTTGCGGGCCGGGTGGACCGCATCCTGCTATCGCGTGACGGGATCGCGGATGGCAATGACATCGTGTTGCACACCAGCGGCGCGCGCGGCGCGATGGCGGCGGGCGACACCGATATGCAGAGCGCGGATGTCCGCATCCCGATTGATGCGCAGGGTGACTGGCAGATCATCGTTGTCGCCGACGCGACCGACCGCAACGAAGAACAGGACTTCGAGAACAACAACGAACTGGCGCGCGCGCTCAGCGTCCAGTTGACCGACTTTGCCGATCTGGCGGTGACAGAGGTGACAGCCCCGCCGCTGACGGTGGCCGATCCGGCGGTGATCACTGTCGGCTGGCGGGTCAGCAACATTTCGGACACGCAAGGCAAGGAAACCGGCTGGACTGATCGGGTCTGGGCCTCCAAGGACGATATTCTGGGCGATGCCGACGATATCCTGCTGGGCAGTTTCCTGCGCGATGGCGGGCTGGCGCCGGGCACCAGCTATGTCCGGTCCGAGGCGATCAACCTGCCCGCCGCCTTCTCGGAACGGCTGAAAATCTACGTGGTCGCCGACGCCACCAATCTGGTGTTCGAGGATGGCAACAAGGATAACAATCGTGGGGTGAATCCCGATTACACCGATGTTGCGGTCAGGCCATATGCCGACTTGAAAGTGACCGCGATCGAAGCGGCACCCGCTGGCGTGTCGGGGACGGACTTGCAGGTTAAATGGACCGTGCGCAATGACGGGATCGGCGTCACGGATCGCACCAGCTGGTCGGACCAGATCAGGCTGTCGCGCAATCCTGACGGCTCTGGCTCGGTGGCCAGCATCCGCTATACCCATCTGGGCAGCATGCAGGTGGGTGACACCTACGAGCGCACCGCTGTCATTCGGGTGCCCAACGGGGTCGCGGGTCAGCTATATGTCAGTGTCGAGGTTGCCGATATCGGCGCGCCTTACGAGTTTGTCTTTGGCGATAACAACGTGTCGGACAGGGTGCCGACGACGATCACGCTGGCACCCACGCCCGATCTGCAAGTCAGCGACATCGCCACGGTCGAAACCTCGCCCGAGGGTGAGATCATTGATGTCGCGTGGCGCGTCAGCAATGCCGGGGCCGCGCCGCTGGATGGCAGCTGGACTGATCGGCTGGTGCTGGTGCCGATTGATACGTCCAAGCCATCCATCACCGTTGGCACCTTTACCAACACCCGCGCGCTGGCCGTCGGCCAGAGCTATCAGCGCACCGAACGGTTCCGCCTGCCGACCAAGATCGAGGGTGCGTATCGCCTGACAGTGGTGACGAATTACAATCGCGGCATTTACGAGGAAGGCGCCGCCGCCGACAACAACACCGGCACAGATGACCGCCCCCTGACCGTCACGCTGAATCCGCGCCCGAACCTGCAAGTGGCCAGCGTCGTGATCGCGCCGCAGGTCAGTGCCGGAGGTAGCCAGCAGGCGACGTTCGAGATCATCAATCAGGGCGGCGTGGCCGCGACAGGCGCATGGCAGGACAGCGTTTACCTGTCGCTGGATGACAAGCTGAGCAGTGACGACGTCCTGATCAGCCGCACGGGCAACCCGCTCGCGTTGGATCCGGGCGAGAGCTATACCGTGACCTCTGACATCGGCACCGTGCCGCTGCGCTGGTCCGGTGACGCCTATGTGATCGTCTCAGCCGACAGCAATGCCCGCGTGGACGAATATCCGCTGGAAGGGGACAACCAGCGCGCCGAGAAATTCAACGTGACCGCCCTGCCACGCCCCGATCTGGTGACGGGCAGCGTGGTGGCCCCGGCGCAGGCGGTTTACGGCTCGGAAATCGAAGTGCGCTACCGGGTGACAAACCGGGGCGCGGGTGACACGCTGGACGACACGTGGCGCGACACGATCTGGATCGCGCGCGATCCGCGGCGGCCCAACACGTCGGCCTTTGTCGATGTGGACGGGGCGGATTTCCTCAAGGGCAACTCGGCCCGCCTGCTGGGCAGTGTGACGCATCGCGGCGGGCTGGCGGTCGGCGAAAGCTATGAGATGACCGTGCGGGTGCGCATCCCCGCCGACCTGCCGAGCGGGCAGTATTTCATCACGCCGTGGTCCGACAGTTACGATGTGGTGGCCGAGGACACGCTGGCGATCAATATCAACCCCGACGATCCCAACGAGCTGGACAATAACAATTACAAAGGGCGCGCGATTGATATTCTGGGCTATACGCCCGTGCGCCCCGATCTGGTGATTTCCGATGTCACGAGCGCGGCACCCGCGTTTGCCGGAACCGACCAGCTGACCGTCGGCTGGACGGTGGCCAATGACGGGCTGGCAGGCACGCCGGATAGCTGGATCGACCGGGTTTACCTCAGCGATAATGCGGTGCTGGGTGCGCCGGGAGAAACGCTGTGGCATCTGGGGGATGTGCGCCGCGAGGGCGGTATCGCACCGGGCGAAAGCTATCGTGCCAGTGCCACGTTCGATCTGCCGCCGTCCGGGGTGGGACAATACGTGCATGTGATTACCGACGCGTCGGTGCGCGGTCGTCAGGCCGTGGTCGAAGAGGATGAAAGCAACAACATCGCCTCTGGTGACGCGGATGTGACCAACGCCCCCGCCGATCTGCGGGTGATCGCGGTCAGCGCCGCGCCGGGTGCCACGTCCGGCGAACCGTTAGAGGTGACATGGACCGTGCGCAACGATGGCGCGGCGGTCTGGGATGGCACGCAGTACTGGCGCGATGCGGTATGGTTGTCGCGTGATCCGGTCTTTGACCGCAATCGCGCCACCTATCTGGGCGGTGTGGTCCACCAGAACATCAGCGGTCTGGCGGCGGGTGCCAGTTATACCGAAACCACACAAGTGACCCTGCCGCCGGGCACGGATGGCGACTATTTCCTGCATGTGGCAACGGATGTGGCCAACTATGGCAAGACGCCGAACAGCGAGGTACTCAGCGGGCTGATCGACAAGGCGCGCGGGTTCTATGCCTCGTCCGTGTTCGAGGACGAAAACGATCCGACCGGCAACTGGGGCCGGGGCAGTGTAGATATCACCTATGCCGAGCCTGATCTGGTGGTCAGCGCCTTTGACGTGCCCGCGAATGCGGCCAGCGGCGGGCAGTTGGCAATTACCTACACCGTGACCAATCAGGGCAGCCGCGCCACGCGCGAGAGCCGCTGGTACGACCGGTTCTTTATTTCCGTCGATGGCGCGCTGGACCCGCAGGACCACATGATCGGCGAATTCCGTCGCGATGATCCGCTGGGCATCGGCGAGAGCTATACAGAGACCGTGCTGATCGACCTGCCGCTGGGGCTGGAGGGTGACTATACGATTGTGATGGAAACCGATGCGACCTCGGACGAGGGCGGCACCTATCATGCTTCGACCATCCGCGCCGGTCTGCGCGGGTTGCGCATCACCAGCGATGACGTGGACGAGTTTGCAGGCGAGGGCAACAACCGCGCCAGCGCGCCGATTGCGGTCGAGGCGGCGGAGACCGCCGATCTGGTGGTCAGTGCGCTGACCCTGCCGCAACGCGGTGTGACCGGCCAGCCGCTGAATGTCAGCTATGCGATCAGCAACAGTGGCGTGCGCACGACCGGCGGGGGCTGGCGCGATCTGGTTTATCTCAGCCGGGATGAATCGCTGGACCCCAAGACTGATTTCTTTCTCGGCTTTCACGATCACCGCACGGCGCTGGAACCGGGCGAAGTGCGCGAAGTCGACCTAGCCACGCGTCTGCCCAAGGGGCTGTCGGGCAGTTACTTTGTCTTTGTCCTCAGCGATCCGGTGTCAGGCAACAGCCCGTCGGGCAATGTGTTCGAAGATGGGGCCGAGACCAACATTCGCGCCTCTGCCCAGCCGCTGCTGATCGAGCAGGAACCGCCCGCCGATCTGATCGCCAGCGATGTGGCCATCGGTGGCGGGTCCGCGCCCGGCGATCCGGTCACGGTGAACTGGACCGTGACCAACCAATCCGCCGCCGAGGCCAAAGGCCGGTGGAGTGATGCGGTCTATCTGTCGCGTGACGGGAATTGGGACATTGGCGATACTTTCCTAGGCCGGTTCGAACATTCGGGCGGTTTGGCCGCTGGTGGCAGCTATGCTGGCAATCTGACGGCTGATCTGCCCATCCTTGGCGACGGTGCGTGGCGGGTGCTGGTCCGCACCGATGCGCGCAACGAGGTATTCGAGGCCGCGTTCGAGGCCAACAACACCACAGCCGGGGCCAACCCGATCAACGTCGAAAGCCCGCTGATCCCGCTGGGGATCGATCAGATCGTGCCGCTTGATGGCGCGTCAGAGCGGCTCTACCGGATCAATGTCCCGGCGGGCGAGACGCTGCGTGTGTCGCTGTCGGGTGGCGACCCGAGCGTGCCGAACGAAGTGTTCGTCAAGGCGGGATCACCGCCCAGCCAGTCGGATTTTGACGCCAGCCACGACACCGTGTTCGGCACCCGCCAAGAGGCGATCATCTCATCGACCGAGCCGGGAATTTATTACATCCTCGTGCGCAGCTTTGGTGGCGATGATGCGACACCCGAGACGGACCATGTCCTGCGCGCCGAAGTGCTGCCGTTCCAGATATTGGCGGTCAGCCCGGATCAGGGTGGGTCTGCCCGGTTCGTGACCATGACCATCGACGGCGCGGGCATCCTGCCCGGCGCAGTGGTCAAGCTCAGCCGACCGGGGCAGGCCGAATTCCTGCCGGTGTCACTGAAACGGATTGATGCGACGCGCGTGATCGCCACCTTCGATCTGGCCGGGGCCGAACACGGGTTATACGATGTGATCGTCACCAATGCCGACGGGGCCGAGGCGATCCTGCCGTATCGCTATCTGGTGGAACGTCAGGTGGAACGCGACGTGACCGTGGGGTTGGGTGGCCCGCGTGTCGTCCCTGCCGGGCAGGCCGGGTTCTATAGCGTCGTGGTGGACAGCCTCACGAATGTCGACACGCCCTATGTGCATTTCACCTTTGGCGCGCCAGAGATCGGGACCAGCGACATGGTCTATGGGCTGCCGTTCCTGCAATTCGGCACCAATGTCGGTGACGGATCGGATGCACCTGCCGACGGGCTGACCGGCGCGCAGTCGGGTGTCAATCTGGGCGGGCAACTGTTGGCGCCCGGCTATGCGTTTGATCTGGCCGCCGAAGGGCAGGCCCAGATGACCTTCTCGGTGCAGACCTATCCGGGTTTGCAGGCGTTGATTGACCGCGATTTCGAGGGCATCCGGGCCTATCTCTATAATCGCTTCCCCGATCTGGAGGAGGCCGATGCGCTGGCCGGTGGGGTAGATGCGCTGCTGGCGGTCGATCCGCTGATCCACGAGATTTTCACCGATCCGGGGTTCGAGGTCATCTCGGGCGACCTGCCGTGGTATCTGCCGTTCCAGTTCAACGTGGTTGCCGCCGCCACACCGATGACGCGCGATGAGTTCGTCGCGGCCCAGACTGCCGAGGCCGAGAAACTGCGTCAGGCGGTGCTGGCCGATGCCGCAGCGTCGCCCGCGTTGCAGACGCTGGCCGCTGATGCCGGCGCGTGGACTGATGGCTTTCTCGCGGCGCTGGAAACCGCCGGTCTCTTGCGCGGCGAGGCCGATGCGCCGCCGGTGTTTGAACAGACCCGTGTGACCAGCCTGATTGCGCAGCTCAGTCAGGGTCTGCTCCTCGGCCCTGCAGGTGACGAGGTGCGCAGCGAGGGCGATTTGGTCGATTTCTACGCGCAGGTCCGCGCATGGTACGGCTCTACCCCCGATCAGATGGCACCGATTGATCGGTACGATATTCGCAACCCGCCACAGGGCCTGCCGTTTGATGTACCTGTCGCGGCGCTGCCCGATTTTGCCGACTACGATCAGGGCCTCAGCCGTCCGACGACATTCACTGCGTTTAACGTTTATTCGCCGTGGCTGGGCGAGGGGGCGATCAATCTGCCTGATTTCGGATCAGACGCCACGACAAGCGAGCTGGAGGTGCTGGATCTGGACCGCTTCCGCGAGATCGCAGGTGTGGCGCAGGGCGAGGGAGCGGCGTGGCTGCGTGGCCCGGTCGGCGCGGGTGATGATAACTGGGTGCCCGATGATGTGGCGCTGCCGCATGAGGTGGGCTTTGCGCTGGACGAGGCCAGCCCGCGCCCGGCGCGCGAGCTGCGGATTGTCACCACGCTGGACGCGGGGCTGGATCCGCGCAGCTTCCGCCTTGGAGGTCTGAGCCTTGGCGATCTGAATGTGCAGGTGCCCCCCGGTCGGTTGGTGTACCAGACAGATATTGATCTGAGCGCCACGCGCGGTTTCGTGCTGCGTGTTTCGGCGGGCATTGATCTGGACAGCCGCACCGCCACATGGCTGGTGCAGGCGATTGATGCAGATACCGGCGAACTGCTGGAAGGCGAAGGGGTGAATGGCCTGCTGCGTCCGGGCGAGACAGGATCGGTGCGTTACACGGTTCAGGCGGACGCGGACGCCGCCAGCGGGCGAGAGATCAGCGCCGAGGCCCGCGTGATACTGGATGTCAGCGCGCCCGAGGATACCGATCCCTATACCTACCGGATCGACCAAGGCGCGCCGATCACGACCTATGACGCGCGCCGCATCCCCGGCACGACGGATTATCGCATCACATGGTCCGCCACCGACGAGGCAGGCGGCTCGGGCGTGCGGGATGCCAACATCTATGTTTCGCTGGACAATGGTGATTTCCGCATCGTGGCGCAGAACGAGGCGACGGGCGATTTCACCTATACCGCGCCCGAGGGCAGCCACGTCGATGTGCTGGTGCTGGCGCGCGATATGGCGGGCAACCGCGACGCGCCACCACCGGGCATCGCCGCCAGTGGCGATCTGGGTCAGGAAACGGTCGATCTGGGCGGATCGGACGTGGGTGCCAGCACGGCGGCGGCGCCGCTGCCGGTGGCCGACGATGCGCTGCCTGATCCGGTCAATGCGCTCTTTGTTCAGGCGTTGGAGGGCGTGCCCGCGACGATTTCGCCGCTGCGACCCGGTGTCTTTGCCACCGCAATCGCGCCGTTTGCGTTCGAGGCGTTCATCGATACGCTGCCCGGCAGTCAGGGCGGTATCGGGGCGCTGGCGGTGCTGGGACTGGCGGATGGCTCGGTCCTGTATTCCGGCGGGCCGGACCGGGCGTGGCTCTACCGTGTGGACGCCGAAGGTGTGGGCGGACAAGAGCCGCTGTCGCGGCTGGGGCAGCCGATCTATGATCTGGCGCAGGCCCCTGACGGGCGGCTATGGGCCACCTCGGGCGGGGGTGCGTTGCTGGAACTGAATGCCGACACCGGCGAGATCATCGGCCAGTATGGCGACGGGATCACACAATCGGTGACGGTGGGGACCGATGGCACGATCTATGTGTCCACCGGCGATGGTGTGGCAATATTCGATGCCGCGACCGAAACATTCACGGCATTCTCGGACGTGCGCGTGGATGATCTGGCGATTGCCCCGGATGGCAGCCTGTGGGGCACCAGCTGGCCCGACCGGGGCCGGGTTCTGCGCTTTGGCACGGACGGGCAGGCCGAAATCATCACCGAAGTACCGTCGCCGCTGGATTCGATCACTTTTGGCACGGCGGGCACTGAATTTGCCGGGCTGGCCCTGCTGACATCGGTACGCGACGGAACCGGGACAATGGCGCTGTCCCGCATCTTTGCGCTGGATGTCGCGTCGCATCAGATCGTCACGGTTGCCGCGGCCCCGATCCGCGGCGAGGGCATCACCGCGCTGGCGGATGGTCGGGTGATCATCGCGCATGGCACGGGGCTGGATGTGCTGCGTCCACTCTATGCGCCGCAGGTTATTGCCAGCACATTCACCGACGGACAGATCACATCACAGCCGGTCGCAAGCTTCTCTTTCCGGTTTGATGACGACATGGCGACGGTCGGTGACGGGTCGGTTCTGGATCCGGCCAACTTTGCCCTGATCGACGGCAATGGGGAAATCCTGCCGATCACGTCGGTCGATTACGACACCGATCTGCGCGAGGTCACGCTGCGTTTTGCCGCGTTGCCGCGCGGGATTTATGCAGTGTCGATTGCCGCCGATGTGCAGAGCGCGCGGGGCGTGGCGATGGGTGCGCCCCATACGATCGAATTCACCCGGTTGCAGGACGTCACCGCGAATGTCGAGATCACATATCAGAACACCCGGTTCGACCGCGCGACTGGCACCGCGACCTACGAAGTGATCGTTACCAATACCGGGTCGCGCCCGCTATTGGCACCGCTGCAACTGACGCTGGACACGGCCGATCCGACCGGAACCGGCACCCCGCTGAACGGCGTGCGCGCGAATAACATCTGGTTGATCGACCTGACCGACGCGATTGGCGAGGACGGCATCCTTAGCCCCGGCGAGAGTGCCACCGCCCGCGCAGTCACGCTGTTGTTGGATGCAGGCCAGCGCGGCGCATTCCAGCACGGGGTGCGCATCCTGCCGGGCAGCAACACCGCCCCGGTCATACTGGAGGACATGCCGACCGAGGCCGAAGTCGGCACCGAGTATTCCCACACCTTCCAAGCGGCGGACCTAGAGGGCGATTCCATCGGCTTTGTTCTGGTCAGCGGGCCGGAGGGCATGGTGCTGGACGCGACCACGGGGCTGCTGACATGGACGCCTGATGAAAACGCCGCGTCGACGTCGCCCGTTGTGGTGCGCGCCTATGATGATGCTGGCGGCTTTGGCGAGGTTACGTGGGAAATCACCATCGCGGAGGGGCTGAACAGTGCCCCCAATCTGGAGCAGCCCGCGTCGCTGATTGAACTCTTTGAAGGCGAGCAGATGCGGCTGCCGTTCCTTGCGTTCGACAATGACCTAGACCTGCTGCTGCTATTTGCCGACAATCTGCCGCGCGGCGCGTTTCTGGATCAGGACCGGCAAGAGCTGGTCTGGACCCCACAGCCGGGACAGCGCGGGCTGTATCAGGGTGTGACCATCGGCGTCAGCGATGGCGCGGCCCAGACGACGGCCAGTTTCGATATCCTTGTACGGCCCGGCAATGCCGCGCCGGTGGTGGCGACACCGCTGCCGCTGGAGGGCCGCGAAGGCGACCCGCTGCGCATCGCGCTCAGCGCGACCGATCCAGAGGGCGGCGTGTTGCGCTACAGCGCGCCTGTCCTGCCTGCGGGTGCGTCGATCAACGCCGATACCGGGGTGCTGGAATGGACGCCCGGCTATACTCAGGTGGGCAATTATGAGGTGCCCGTCGATGTGACCGACGGCAGTGGTACGACCCGCGTCGTGCTGCACATCAACATCGCCAACGCCAATGGCGCGCCGGTGATGCAGGGCTTTGACGACTGGACCCTGACCGAGGGGCAGGGGCTGTTCTTCCGCACCAATGCGCTGGATCCTGATAACCCCGATTACATCCTGCCCGAACGTGGCAGCGATGGTGAGTTGCTGCATTACGAGGGCTCGCAGCGCGAAAGTGTGACCTACCAGATGACCGGCTTGCCGACCGGGGCCAGCTATGATGCGGGCACCGGGCAGTTCATGTGGCAGACCGGCTTTGCCGATGCGGGCCGCTATGTGATGCGCCTGACCGCGACGGATGATGGCGACGGGACCGGCGTTGCGGCGACCCGCAGCATCGACATCACCATCAATGTCGAGGATCTGAACCGTGCGCCGGAATTGCCTGACCTGCCCAACCGTTCGGTTGCAGGTGGTGGCGTGATCGAGATCCCGCTGACCTCGGTCGACCCGGATGGCAACCTGCTGCGGTTCGAGGCGACAGCGACCCGTGCGGCAGGGGCTGATCAGCTGAACCTTGACCCGACGCCTGTGCCGCTGGATGGCTCCTCGCCGTTTGGCGAGCTGATCACCGGGGCAGGTGGCGATGTGACCCTGCGTCTGGCGCCCACAGAGCTGGATCGGGGCGACTGGCGGATTGATCTGCGGGTCGAGGATGACGGCAACGGTACGGCGGCCAACGCACAGCGCGACGAAGGCAGTTTTGTCCTGACCGTCGAGGCCACGAACCTAGGCCCGACGCTGGCGCCTGTGGGCGGTCTGGTGGCGGTGCCGGGGCAGGAACTGGTTTATGAATTTGTCGCGACCGATGCGGATCGCGATCCGCTGACTTTTGGTATCACCGGCCTGCCTGCGGGCGCGGTGATCACACCGGGCAGCACCTATGGCCGCGCGGTTCTGCGCTGGACCCCTGTTGCGGGTGATATCGGGACGCATACGCTGACGCTGAACGTGACGGATACCGGTGCGGGGGTGCCCGCCGATGCGCTCAGCGATACGCTGGTCATTCCGGTCACGGTGCGCGCCGTCAATGGTGGGCCGATCCTGCAACCGATCGGCAATCCGACCGTGGCCGAACTGGCGACGTTGACCCTGGCAGTCAGTGCGGCGGACCCCGAGGGCGATCCGCTGACCTATTCGGCCACTGGCCTGCCATCGGGCGCGTCGATTGATCCGCTGACGGGGATCATCAGCTTTACGCCGCACAGCTTCCAGTCGGGCGATTACGAGGACATCGTGATCAGCGTGACCGACGGGCATACGGTGGCAAACGAGACGATCACACTGACCGTCACCAACACCAACCGTGCGCCGATCTTTGTGCAAACCCCGCCCCAGACTGGCCGCGAGGGGGCCGAATTCGGCTTCCGTCTGCTGGCGGGGGATATTGACGGCGATGGCGTGGTGTTCGAGCCGGTGGGCGCGCTGCCCGCTGGCGCAACGCTGGATCCGATCACGGGCGAGTTCCGCTGGACGCCGGGCTATGCGCAGGCGGGCACCTATACGATCAAGGTGCGGGTGCGCGACGCTGCGGGTGCCACGAGCGAACAGGATGTCGCTGTCAATGTGCTGAACCGCAACCGCGCGCCGGTACTGAGCCTGCAAAACCGCGCCGTGGTTCTGGGCGAAACGCTGGAATATCAGGTCAACGCCACGGATCCTGACGCGGATGATGTGCTGATCCTCGGGGCCGAGAACCTGCCGGATACGGCCAGTTTCGACCCTGCGACGGGCATTCTGACCTTCCGGCCGGAACTGGGCGATCTGGGTGATAACGTGGTGCGGATCACGGCGTTTGACGGCACGGATGTGGTTGCGCGCAACATGGTGCTGCGCGTCACCCGCACGCCGCAATTGCCGATTGCGGTGCTGGATGTCACGCCGCGTTTCCCGGCGCGGCCCGGTCAGACGGTCACGCTGTCGGTGGCGGGCTCGGGCTTTGTGCCTGTCGTGTCCTACCGGCTGTTGATTGACGGACAAGAGGTGGCGCTGAGCAATCTCAACCGCGCCAGCTTTGTCCCCGATGCGCCGGGCCGCGTAACAGCGGTGCTGGAGGTGACCGACGCCGACGGACGGATCGGGACCACCACGAAGATCATTGCCGTGCGTGATGCCACGGACCGGGTCGCGCCCGCTCTGGCGCTGAATACCGCCAATGGTGCGGTTCTGCCTGCCGGGCCGGTGATCGGCAGTGTCACCGATCCCAGTCTGGACAGCTGGCGCGCGATTCTGGTGCCCGCAACGGGCGGGCCCGCGATCCTGTTGGGGGCGGGCAACGGCGCGGTGACGAATGGTGCCATCGGGCAGCTTGATCCGGGTCTGGTGCAGTCCGGGTTCTACACTCTGCGGCTGGAGGCGGTGGATGTCGCCGGGCTGTCATCGGTGCTGGAACGTCAGGTCGAGGTGCTGCCGGCACCGTCGGCCACGCTGCGTCGTGCCGAGGTGGACGCCCGTGTGGAACTGGGCGGTGTCACGCTGGATCTGACGCGGAACTACGACGCGCGCGGCGCTGGAAAGCCTGGCGACTTCGGCGCGGGCTGGACTGCGGGCTGGACCGATCTGCAACTGGACGCAGGACCGGCCAAGGCACAAAACCGCGCCTTGCAAGAAGGTGACCGGGTGCATCTGACCGCACCGGATGGCACGCGGCTGGTCTTTACCGCCGTGTTCGAGACCGAGCGCATAGCGGGCCTAGACCGTGCGATCCTGCGGTTCACCAGCCCTACAGCGGGCTACACCCTGAGCCATGATGGCCCGCTCCTGACCGAGAGCAACGGTGGCCTCTATTCCGTCGTGTCCGGCCTGCCCTATACCCCGTTCGGGCGCGGTGGCGAGGTGCTGACGCTGAAACAGCCCGATGGCACGATCTGGCACGCCGACGGGTCCGGGTCGGTCAAGGCGGTCGAGACTGCCCGTGGGCGTCTGATCATTGCCGATAGCGGGATCATTGCATCCGATGGCAGTGCCGTGCAGGTCGTCAGCAATCCGCTGGGCGGAATTGCGGGGCTCAGCCTGCCCGATGGATCGCGGCGCATCTACCTCTATGATGATGCCGGGCGGCTCAGCTTTGCGGGCGGCTCAGGCGGTGATGCGCCGATGCTCTATGCCTATGAGGCAGGCGCGGCCGGGCGGCTGATCGCGGCGACCGGGCCGGGTGGCGCGCATTACACCTATGGCTCTGACGGCAGTGTGACCAGCAACGCCGCGATGCATCATTTCGGAACGATTGCCGAGGCCACGCCGCGTACCGTCGTGCTGGCTGCGGGCGATAGTGATGGCAGCACTCTGGCGATCCGCACCAGTGAGTTGGACACCGCCAATGGGCGCATCGTGGTGCGGGTGGCGATTGACGGACCTGCCCCTGCCGGGCTGACGCTCAGCGGGATGGACCCGGTCAGCGTGCAGCGGTCGGGCGGGACCACTGTGGCGCTCTTTGCGGTCGAGGCGTCCGGCCTCTTTGGACTGGAACTGACCGGCGGCGATGCGGGCAGTTACCGGATTGCGATCAGTGCAGCGGGCGATCTGAACGGCGATGGCGCGGTGAATGGCACCGATCTGGGTGCGCAGGATGCGGCCCCCACGGATATCAACGGTGATGGGATCGCGGATGCGGCAGACCGGGCGCTACTGTTGCAGAACTTTGGCCTCTTGCCCAACGCCGCACCGGTGCTGACCCCGCAGGCGCAAAAGACCTATGCCGATCTGGCGATCGACATTCCGCTGGGCACGATGGCCAGCGATGCCGAGGGCGATCCGATCTTTTACGAGATCATCGGCGCTGTGGGCGGCACGGCGGTGCTGACGGCCGATGGCCGCAGCATCCGCTTTACGCCCGAGGCCGGGCGCACCGATCCGGGCCGGGTGATCGTGCGCGCCAGCGATGGATACCGGTCGTCGGGCGCGCAGACGCTGGCGATAGATATTTCCGGCGCGGCGCTGGAGAGCATCGATTTCAGCACGCGCACGCCCTATCTGGCGGATGGGCAGCGGCTGGATTTCGACATCACCGGCAGCTTTGCCGATGGCGGCACGGCTGATCTACCCGAGGGTTTTGTTACTGTCGATTTCGCCGATCCCTCCGTCGCGCGGCTGCGTGCCGGACAACTGGAAGGGCTGGGCGATGGGTTCAGCCTGCTGACCGCGACACGCGGCGCGGTGACGGCGGCAACGGTGGTGCGCAGCGGCAAGCAGACAGATTATGACGAGGCGTTGATCACCTACGGCGCGGATGTCTATCCTGATGCCGTGGTCGTGACCGAAGGGGCCGAACGCCAGCTACTGCTGTTTGATCCGTTCGATGAGAATGTGATTCAGACGCGCGGCGATGAAGTACAGAAATTCGTGGTGAACGGCGATATCGTCGAAGTCACCGCAGACGGGCGGATCATCGGCAAGGCGGTCGGCGAAACCATCGTGCAGGTGATCTATCGCGCGACCGAGTTGCTGGTGCCGGTGCAGGTCCGCGCGCCCATCGTGGGCGACAACGTCCCCGTTGGCCGCGAGGGCGGCATCGTCCAGAACGCCGATGGCTATCAGGTGGCCATCGCCGAGGATGCGCTGCCGCGTGATACCGAGATCACGATCGAGACACTGTCGCAGGCAGATCTGGATGTGCCACCCTTGCCCACAGGGGTCGGGTACGAGTTTGCCAGCGCGTTCCGCCTCGACACTGGGGATGCGCCAATGCGCATTCCGGCGCAACTGGCGATCCCGACCAATCTGGCCGCGGGCACCAAGGTGGCGTTCTACCGGGTCACCGATTTCGTGACTGAAACGGGTCTGGTCAAGGGCTATCAGGAGGTCGAGACCGGGTTCATCGGAACGGATGGCATGGCGCGCACCACGTCGCCGCCCTTTGACGGGATTCAGGCGGCGGGCGAATATGTCATGGCGACCATCGATCAGGCGCTGGTCCAGCAGGTCGGCTATACCGCTGAAGTGCGCGGCAAGAACGCGACAGATGCGGTGCAGGCCAGTTCCTTTGTCACCAGTCAGGGCGGGCTGGGTGGTGTGTTCATGGGGGCGGTGAACGCGGGCGGCAACATGGTGATGAACCTGCCGCGTACGGTGTCGGGGATCATTACAACCGTCTTTAACGCCGATACGTTCGCGTATATCGGCGAGAAGGTGCTGCAAATTATCGAAGGCGTCGGCGATCTGGTGATTTCCATCGTCGGCAGTGCGGCGGCAGATGCCATCGCGGGCACGGCGCCGGTGATTACCTCGACCACGACATTGCTGACCGGCCAGACTGCTGACAGTGCGGTTGTTGATCCGCGGCTGGAGATCCGCGGCAACCGTCTGGCGGCCCCGGCAGGCAGCACCAACCCGCTGCCCACTTGGGTTGTGTTCGGCGTATTTGACCGCGACGAACTGCAAGAGGCGATGCTGGAGGCCGGCGAGGCCGAGGACAAACCGGTGCTGCGCGCCAAGAGTTCCGGCGGCGTCGCGGTGCGCGCCGATTACCGCAATGAAGGCGGCGAAGATATTCTGACAGTCCGTCCGCCGCGTGATGTGGCCGTCAGCAGCGTTGTCGTGGTGCGCCCCGACAGTGCGTTCCAGTCCTACGGGTTTGCGCCGACGCCGACGAAATACGCTACCGGCACCTCTACGGGCGGTGGCTATCGTGACGTGACTTGGGAGTTCTCCGAAGCCGCGCAAATCCGCGGTCGCGAGGACGATACGTTCGTCGCGGTTGAACGCGGGATTGAGCAGCCCGAAGGGGCCAATGTCACGATCACCTACGGTCATCTGGACCAGTTGGCGGTGATCCGCGAAGTGGACGACGGCGCGGGCAACATTCTGCCGGGGTTGGTGGCGCGGATTCCGATTGGCTATCTCGATCAGAACGGCGAGACCATCCCCGCAAAGGGATCGGCGCGGCCTGACAAGGTGGTGCTGACACAGGATGCCACACGGCTATATGTCGGGCTGACCGGCGCAGGCGGTATCGCTGTGGTCGATGCGGTGATGTACCGTCAGATCGACGTCAATCCCGACGATGAGACGCGCATCAACTTTATCGAGATGGATGGCGCGCGGATCGGCGAGATTTTCCTCGACCGGGCCAATAATTTCCTGATCGCCACCGACACGCTGAAGCCGGTGCTGTATTTCGTCGGGATCGACCCCGAAGATCCGGCCACCTATCACAAGCTGGTCATGACCAAGACGCTGGACGAGGACTGGCCGATCACCAGCGCGACTCTGACACCGGATTTCTCGCAGGTGATCGTCACGCAGGCGGACCGCTCTGATCCCGGCGGCAACGGGCGCGCGGCGATTTATGATCTGGCGGCGCTGATGACCCCGAACGCGCCCGTCACTCCGCTGTTTGAATTTGGGCGGCGCGGCGCGGGCAACGGCACATTCATGCGCAATCCGACCGGCGTGCAGACCCGCATCGCCATCGAGGATAATCAGGTCAAGGCCATCGTTATGGATGGCGGGCGTCAGAATGGTGCAACCGGCAGCAGTGGTGCCTATAACGGCAATATCGCGGTGTTGAACCGCGATGTGCGGACGGGCAAATGGAGTGTCGAGGAAAACGTATCGTTCAACTTCCCGCTAGGGGCGGATCACGATGCGGGCACCGATCCGTTTGACATCGCCGACCCGACCGACATCGTTTTCTCGAACGATGGCAAGACCGCGTTCGTGCTGGGTCAGCGCCGGTTCGACGAACGATTTGTCGAGCGTAACCCGAACCTGTCAGACAACAATCCGGAGAACCGTTATCAGAACAACCCGGCGGGCACCAATATCGCCATAATCAAGAACCTGCTGGGCACATCGCGCGGGCAGACGCCCACAGTGGTTGCCGCCACGCGCGGCATTCCCAACAGCTGGGGCACCGATATCGGCCTCTCGTCGGATGGTGAATATCTCTATATGTCTGGCGGAAGGTTGGGCAATGTGCTGGCCTACCGGATTGATGAAATCGTCGAACTGATCGAGAACGAGGATGCAAAGCCCCTGTTCTACGACTACCCAATCGACGATATTCAAAGCAGTGGAAACCGGCCTTTGGATCTGCTGCGTCAGGGCTTCAATGCGGCTATTGATGCGCGTGCAGCCTACGGTCGGTTCCTTGGGATTGGCGGGCTCTATATCGGGCCATACAAGGACGGGATAGGCCGGCGTCATGCACCGATTCTGACCGGCGGCGTGACCCGTGCCGTGGCCGAGAGCCGGTCGATCATCAACCTCGCACCCGAGGGCATCAGCGGCGATCTGAACGTGACGGGCGGCACCGGGTCGATCAACCTGCCGCGCTATGCCGGTGTGCAAAACCCGCAGCCGACCTTCCATTTTGAGCTGACCGATCTGGATGAAGTGGTCGAGGTGGTCTTTACCCTCGCCGTGGCAGCGCCTGACAAGGGGCTGTATGTCGGGGACACGACAGCCACCCAGATCGAGGCGCTCAAGAAGCTGGGCTATGTCGACAGCCGTCTGGACGGCGCGCCGCTGACCGACACGCTGAAGGTCGAAGGCAACCGGAACCGGATCTATACCCGCACCATTAGCCGCGAAGAGATTCTGGCCGATTATGCCGATGGCAAGTTTCAGGTCACGCTGCCGCCCAGCACGGTGCTGACCCGTGGCCAACAGTATTACTGGGGTGTCGAGACGGTGCTGCAAGGGTCCAACAACCACCCGCGCACCGCGACACTGGAGGCCAGTCTGGTGATCGAGCCGGACAAACCTGCCCCCGGCGAAACCTATGCCGGGGTGACGGTCGTGACCCACGGGATGAGCCCGCCGATCTTTGGCCCGAATGTCGATGAAACGTCGATGTTCAATCTGGCGCAGTCGATTGCCACGGCATCGGATGGTGCGGTGCTGGTCTATGATCCGGGTATCGGCACCGATGGCGGGCGGCGTCTGGGCAACTGGATCACGGTGCGGGGCGATCCGCATACCGCGTCGTCGATCGTGCTGGTCACGGATTGGATTGACGCCAGCAGCGTCAACGATACCGGCTTTGCCGAGGCGGCGGCGGATGCGTTCTATGCCGACATCATTGATCTGGACAAAAACGAACTGAACGGGCTGCTTGCCTCTCCGCTGCACTTCATCGGGCAGGACCGGGGCGCGGCGGTCAACTCTGAGATCGTCCAACGTCTGCTGGCGCAGCAAGACCCCGAAACACTGGGTGATATACACGTCACCACCATCGACCCCGGCACTGTGCAACCGCAGATGAAAGTGCCGATTGCCGATTTCCTCGGCGCGATTGAAGACATGTCAAAACTGGTCGCAGTGGGTTTCTTTACCTATGGGGTGGCGACGACCTTTGGCACGATTGCATCCTATGGGACGCTGGCCCCGGTGACGGTGCTTCCGACCGTGACCGCATTCCGCAATGCCAAGGCGGCCAAGGATTTTGCCGATAAGGTTGCCGCAGCCAAGACGGTGGTGACACGGCTGGGCTTTGACGTGCTGGATTATACCAACTTTCAGGATCCCAAGGTGATCAACTGGAAGGGTGTGGATTTTGCCGACAACTATTATCAGCAGGCGGTCGATCCCAAGCGGGCGATCTCGTTCAGCTGGCGCGGCGCGGCGCTGGACAGCGCCGATGTGAACCTGAATCTGACCGGTTTGCCGGGGTTCTTTGAGGACGACGCGCTTCCTGATTTCAGCTTTGGCCTGATCAACCGCACGCAGCTGGGCATGGGGGTGCGCACGGTCAACGCACGCGCCGTAGGCTGGTATCTGGGCACTGCCGATCTGGGTGCCGAGATCTATACCGGCGTCGGCGCGGCGCCTGACAATATCTGGCGGCAGGCCTCTGACCGGTTCATCGAGACCAAGACCGCATTCCCGCCGCCGGGCGATCTGTGGAATATCGGCAAGCTGGCGCGCTATTACGATGACCCGGCTGAACCGATCCCGGCGGACATCGCCAAGGACGCCACCGGTTATGACATCAACCTCAAGAGCTGGTACGTCGCGCGCGAGTTTGAAAACCGCCGCACGCGGACCGATGCCCACGCGGCAGTGGACAACCGCGCGTGGGAAGGTGTCGGCACCGGCTGGTTCTATTCCTCGCTGGGCGGAGGGGCGGAACTGCGTCGTCTGATCAACAGCACCGACCGCGAGAAATACGATCCCAAGGTTGTCCAGAACGCCACGCAGGGCGGCCAGACCGAAGTGATCGAAGAGGTGTTCAACGGCGATTTTGAGAGCACCTATCGTCCGTTCTATGGCCGCGTTCCGGTAATCGGTCGCAGCGCCTACGAGATTGCCGGCTGGTCCTTCCACGGTGGCGGCATTGCCTCGGAAGGCAACATAAATCCACAGGCCGACCGGTTCGACGCCGCGACGCTGGCGCAGGCGATCCCGTTCCCGGGCATTAACTCGCTGACACCTCATCTGAACGTGGCCAAGCTGGAGGCCAAGTTCCTCGATGCGTATAACCGGACAAGTGTCACCGACGGGACAAATACCGCGCTGACCAAGCTCAAGGAACTGGTGACGTTCCTGATGAACGAAACCTTTGCCTTTGACGAAGGTGTCGGCATCGTTGACGCGCTGTCCAAGGCCAAGATCAGCGAAATTCCCGGCCTGCTGACCAATTTCGTGACCAAGTCGGGGACAAAGCTGTTTGATCTGATCTTTGGCGGCGGCACGATTGATATCCTCAAGGAAATGGCCCTGTCGGATCTGGCCAACGATGCCGTAAAGCTGAGGCTGAGCCCCCCGACACCCAGTTCGGGGTTCGGAGCGATCACATGGGGGGGCAGTAGCGGTCTGGAGTTGCAGAACCGCCTGAACAGTCAGGCAACCGTGGATTCATGGCTTGCCGGTAAAACCGTGGAGGCGCGCACAGAGATTTCTGTCGGCGGGGCAATCGGCAGCTTTGCGATTGCCGAGTTGAAAAAGCGTATTCCGTCGATCCTGAAATACATTCAGGCCAATCTGCTGACCTATAGTTTCGAGCTG